>DOHN01000127.1:37759-42773 GCA_003535195.1 Ruminiclostridium sp. | reverse complement strand
AGGGCGTACGAAACATCACTCATAGTGCTAAAACATAACGGCACGAACAGTATAGAAGCCGCCCTCTTTCAAAGGCGGCCCCATTTTTATCCCGTTTAAAAAATTACCTAATCCAAAAAATCCTTCAGTTTTTTGCTGCGGCTTGGATGGCGGAGCTTCCTTAAGGCCTTGGCCTCGATCTGGCGGATCCTTTCCCGTGTCACATTGAACTCTCTTCCCACTTCTTCCAAAGTCCGGGCCCTGCCGTCATCTAAACCAAAACGCAGCCTCAACACCTTCTCCTCTCTTGGGGTAAGGGTGTCCAATACATCTATGAGTTGTTCCTTTAATAGCGTAAACGCTGCCGATTCAGCCGGTGCGGGAGCGTCATCATCGGGAATAAAATCTCCCAGGTGACTGTCTTCCTCTTCACCAATAGGTGTTTCCAAAGAAACCGGTTCCTGAGAAATCTTCATGATATCCCGAACCTTATCCTCGCTCATGCCCATTTCTTTTGCAATTTCTTCGGGCGTAGGATCCCTTCCAAATTCCTGAAGGAGCTGTCTGGAAACACGGATAAGCTTATTGATGGTCTCCACCATATGCACCGGTATGCGAATGGTTCTGGCCTGATCGGCAATGGCTCTTGTAATTGCCTGGCGAATCCACCAGGTGGCATATGTGCTGAATTTAAAGCCCTTGCGGAAATCAAACTTTTCAACCGCTTTGATAAGGCCCAGGTTTCCTTCCTGAATGAGATCTAAGAAAAGCATTCCTCTGCCCACATAGCGTTTTGCAATACTCACCACCAGCCGGAGATTGGCTTCTGCAAGGCGCTTTTTTGCCTCTTCATCGCCCTGCTCCATTCTCTTGGCAAGCTCAATTTCTTCATCGCTGGAAAGCAGCGGAACTTTTCCGATTTCTTTCAGGTACATTCTGACAGGATCGTCAATATTAATACCTTCCGGAATGGAAATATCTATTTCCTCAGTTTCACTGTCGCCATCCGCATCGTTATCGGTATCCGCATCGCTGTCTGCATTAATGAATGTGATATCGTCAAATTCTTCTTCAATATTGTCTGCGACAATTTCTATACCCATTTTTTCAAGGACTTCGTAAATTTTCTCAATCTGCTCCGGAGTAATATCCACACGTTCAAAGGCATTTTCTATCTCGTGATAGGTCAGCATGCCCTTTTCCTTGCCTATTTCCGAAAGCTCTTTTAATGTACTCTTGGGATCACGGCTGCCATCCTTGGATTGATGCTTATCGTCACCGGCTGCAATACCGGATGATAAAATATCGTCAACATCGTTTTTTTCATCATCATTAACGTTCTCTATCCTTTTTACGGAAACAATCTCCTGCCCGTTGGAAGAGGGCGTTTTTTCTTTTTTCTTACCTTTTCCGCCGTTATTCTTTTTCTTCATTTCAACCATTTTATTCTCCACCCCTCGGTTATCTTTATCTCTCATTAGTCCATCTTTTTCAGTACGGCAATACGCTCAGCCCGCTTACTGAATTCAACCCCCAACTCCTGCCTTTTAATGCCGTCCTGTTCATTTTTAATTCGTTCAATTGTTTCTTTCTGCAGCTCTTCAAGTCTTAAAATTTCAAGCCTCTTCAAAAGGTCATTAACAGCCTTTTCTGTATCCTCAAATTCACACTTCGTCGCAGATATCTGCACCAGGTAAGAGGATACCGCCGGATCCAGTTCATCTAGAAATTCTGCCAGAATACAGCTTTTATTTTGCTCTAATCTTTCATAAAGCTTTTCCGCTGTTTCTTTGGCACCTGTATCATGAAAAGAATCCATGCCGTAAACCGCCGAAACCTTTGGGTACAAACGATTTTCCATACAGATCAGGACCAACAGCATATATTCTAATTCGCCGTATCGCGCGTCTATGCGAAGGGGATTTATTCCTCCCGGTCCTTCACTTCCGTATTTGGGCAAGGCAATTTTCCGGGTCTTTGCCGACTGCTCTTTCTTCATCCTTTTCAAAATCTCGCTTCGAAGAGACTCCAAAGAAATTCCATATTGCTCGGCATAGTTTTTTGCATACACTTCCCGCTCTATACTGTTGTCATGAGCCGCCAGTATATCTGCCACACTATTAAGCAGTTTTAGTGTATCATCAACAGTATCCAAATTATGCATATTCTTCTGAACTCTGATTTTATAGTCTAACAGGGATATTGCCCCACCTATTAAATTCTTAAACTTTTCGGGCCCATTATTTCTTACATATTCATCGGGATCTTTGCCATCGGGTATTAGCAGAACCTTACCCGAGCACCCGGCCCGCTCTAAAATCTCAAGTCCTCGCAACGTTGCCGCCTGCCCGGCGGAATCAGCATCGTATGCAATAATTACCTCCTCAGCATATTTTTTGAGAATCCATGCCTGTGCCTGAGTCAAAGCCGTTCCCAGCGAAGCAACAGCATAATCGATACCGGCCTGGTGCAGTGAAATCACATCCATATAGCCCTCAACTATTAAAAGCTTCTTACTTTTGCTCTGACGAGCATAATTAAGGCCATAAAGTTCGCGGCTCTTATTATACACCGGCGTATCGGGGGAATTCATATATTTGGGCTGCGTTTTGTCTGCGACACGACCGCCGAAACCTATGATGTTTCCCCGGATATCAAAGATAGGAAACAT
Source organism: Ruminiclostridium sp. (assembly GCA_003535195.1). Lineage (GTDB taxonomy): Bacteria > Bacillota > Clostridia > DSM-8532 > DSM-8532 > DTU059. The sequence continues at coordinate 40,123 of DOHN01000127.1, read as the reverse complement.
AATTCTATCTCTGAATCGGTCATACAGTTCTCCATTTTTTGATTTGAGCGAAAGTCCTGACGAGATTAAAAGCTCCTGAGACGCCCCTTTAGACAGCAGCAGTTCTGAAAGTTCATTCCAACTGGCCGGTGCCAAGCCCAGACCAAATTGACAAATAGTTTTTTCAGTAAGACCCCGTTTTTTTAGGTAGCTTTGTGCCGCAATCCCGCTTTTACCAGCCAGCACTGAAAAGTAAAAACGAGCTGCTTCCTTATTCAGGTTAAGAATTTCCTTCCGTCTATAAGTCTTCTCTTTTTCTCCCGCATCCTCAGGTTCCGGAAGAGCGATTCCCGCCCGTTCGGCAAGGTGCTTCACAGCCTCTACAAAATCCAAATGTTCAATGTTCATAATGAACTGTATTACAGTTCCACCTTTATTGCAGCCAAAACAATAAAAAAATTGCTTGGCCGGCTCAACACTGAAGGAAGGCGTTTTTTCATTATGAAAAGGACATAGGCCAAAATACCTTCTGCCCTTCCGCTCAAGCTTCACATAACTGGAAACAACATCAACGATATCATTGCGCAGACGTATTTCTTCTATGAGCTCCTCAGGGTATATCATACAGTAACCTCATAAAATTTATTATTCGACAGATTGCCCTGTTTTCCTTCTTGGTCGTTAAATATTTTAACTCATCCCATTTAATGGAGCCATGAAACAGGTATATAGACCTCCTCGAACTTTTTTACAGCATAGTGATCGGTCATTCCCGCCACATAGTCCAAAACCACCTGCTCTACCCCGTCATTTTCTATAACTGCCTGAAAATCATCAGGAAGCAGTTCGGTATGATCCAGCAGATACAGGAAAAGCCCGCGGATCATGCGTTCAGCCTTTGCTTCCTCTGTCTTGGCAATAGAACCAATATAGACATTCTCAAACATAAATTTTCTCAGCCTGGCGGTGGCCTCCAGAAATTCCCTGCTCATTTGAACAGCACTGTTATCAAAGCTGTTTTCTATAATATTGACAATCATGTTATTGATCCGTATGGACGGCGTGCGTCCCAGTATGTCCGAACACTCGCCGGGCAAATCCTCTTCAGAAATCACGCCGCCGCGGACAGCGTCTTCAATATCATGGTTGATATAGGCTATTTTATCGGCAAAGCGTACGATCTGGCCTTCCAAGGTCGAGGGCATTATATCACCTGTATGGCAGCGGATCCCATCCCGGACTTCCCAGGTTAAATTCAAACCGGCTCTCTCTTTTTCTAAAAACTCCACCACACGGACGCTTTGCTCATTATGTCTGAAGCCGAAGGAACAGAGCTCGTTTAGCACTCTCTCCCCCGCATGTCCAAAAGGAGTATGGCCTAAATCATGCCCCAGGGCAATAGCTTCCGTCAAATCTTCATTGAGCCTCAAGCTTCTTGCAATGGTCCGGGCAATCTGTGATACTTCCAAAGTATGGGTGAGTCTTGTCCTGTAATGATCTCCTTCAGGCGATATAAACACCTGAGTCTTGCGTTTCAAGCGTCTAAAGGCTTTCGAGTAAATGATTCGGTCACGGTCACGCTGGAAATCGGTACGGATCTCACACCGCTTCTCGTCTCTGTCCCTACCCCTGCTCTTTCTATTAATACATGCAAATCGGGAAAGATTTTTTTCTTCCATTTCCTCAGTATATTCCCGGATATTCATAGGCACCTCCATAAATAAAAGAGATCTCTCCTATATTAATACCCAAAAAAAACGGCAGTAAATACCGCCGTTCAAGGGTCTGTACAAAAAACACTACATCTCTTTAAGGCAATCTCTGCAAATTACTTTTCCCTTAAAATCTATAACATCGGTTCTCGCTACATCGCAAAACACACAGCGCGGAATATATTTGTCCAGTACTACATTACCATCATCGTTAACATACATTTCAATATCATCGCCTTCGCTGATGCTGAGCTCTTTACGCAGGGACTTTGGTAATACAATTCTTCCTAGTGAATCCAGTTTTCTCACATATCCGGTAGCCCTCATAGAATTTCCTCCTTAGAAAAAAAAGTGGGTGATTTTTCTGTACATTTTGAATTATATCATAAATTGTCATATTGTGAATACAAAAGTTAAAATTATATACCTTTTATATAGAATTCAATCAAAAATTAGGCTTTTTTCTTGCATGGATTAAGAATAATATTAATGAATACAAGGTAAAGCTGCTCTGTGTATCGGAGGGGCTGGAAATCAGAAATCGTAACCCCTATCCCTTTTTTAGCGTAAAAAAACGGAGTGTCCTTGATAGGATATTCAAATCCTATAAGGACACTCCGTATGGTCGGAGTGACACGACTTGAACGTGCGACCTCTTGCACCCCAAGCAAGC
>DOHN01000127.1:37328-37637 GCA_003535195.1 Ruminiclostridium sp. | reverse complement strand
TTGCACCCCAAGCAAGCACTCTAATCCACCTGAGCTACACCCCGACAGCGACAAAAGATATTATAATGCATATTTCAGAAAACCACAATACCCTTTTTATTTTTTTTACATTTTTGACTTATGTGAATTAACTTTTTCAAAATATTTATATAGCTGTTGATGTATACGCATTAAATGTGTATAATGAAATTGTGAGGTAAGGGCATGACGCGAAGAGATTTGATAAAGCTACTTGAAAATAATGGTTGGTGGAAATTAAGAGAAGGTGCAAATCACGATATCTACACCAATGGGAACAAAAATGAACCA
>DOHN01000127.1:27809-37170 GCA_003535195.1 Ruminiclostridium sp. | reverse complement strand
TCACACCGAAATAAACGAAATGCTCGCAAAAGCAATAATTAAGCGGCAAGAGTTAGAATAAGCCCTATCCGTCTTACAGGAGGAATTATATATGAAAAATGTTTATCCTATTATACTTACCCCAGCGGAACGCGGCTACGTGGTTACTGTGCCTGATCTGCATATTAATACCGAAGGGAATGATATTGCCGATGCAATAGCTATGGCACGTGAAGCAATCGGTCTATGGGGTGTTTGTGAAGAAGATGCAGGTAGAAAAATTCCTGAACCTTCTAACCTTATCCTCCCCCATGCTCCGAATGAAATTGCTACTTTGGTTGATGTTGATTTTAATGCTTATCGACGTGCGCATAATAATCGTGCTGTAAGAACTAACGTCACATTACCGAGCTGGTTGAAGGACGTTGCTGAAAAAGAAGGCGTCAACTTTTCGCAGGTTCTCCAGGAAGCTCTTAAAGAAAAATTAAATTTATAAGATTTCCCGCTTGATGACAGCCTGCCGGGTTAACATAGGAGCTGTCTCAAAGTAAAATTTGAGATAGCTCCTTTTTTCCTTCAGCTTATGGCCTCCCGCATCCTTTGAACGTCTTTATACAGCGCAGGAAGCGGGTCGCTGCCAATCTGATATAGCGGCTGCTTGCCATATAGGTTTTCACTGATAATCCACCCGCTAAAATTCTTCTCTTTCAAAAACGTCATAGTTCCTGCAAAGTCTGAGTCTCCATCGCCCAGCAATGAACCGGCAAGTACTCCTGCTTTGCCATCCTTTACATGGAGTTGATCAACCATATAAGGATACATGCCGGATAACATGGAGACCTGATCATATCCCTTTTCAAAGAAGAAGTTATTGCTGTCATAGAACAGGCCAAAATTTTGCCTTCTAACCTCTTCGCAGAGCCGTAACTGCCGGGGCAGATCCATAACGCTTTCCGATGCGATTGTAATATGTTTCTTCTCAGCGTATTCCGAGGCATACTGAAACATCCTGACTGCATTCATAAACTGGTCCTCTGTCTCGATTGTGCTGACACCGAATGTGGGAATGAACACCATCGGAATCTTCATGTATGCAGCCGCATCAATGGCTAATTGCAACGCTTGTTTTATAATCTGATAAATAGCGCTGCCTTTATGAGCATGAAAAGGTATCCAATCAAATCCGCTCATACCAATATTGGGATATTCTATTTCGTATTGCTGCTGCGCTTCCAGATAAGCATCCTGCACATGGCGCATGGAGAGCGGAAAGCCCTCCTGGTAATTTCCGAACTCTATCGACATGCCGTCCAGACCGGCCGCTTTCGCAAACTTTGGTGCAAACACTCCGCTGCCGGGGAGGACATGGTGGCATACGCCAAATTTTACACCCATTTGAATCCTCCTCTAACCTTCTTCAGGAAAAATGACAACCTTCAGCGCCTGACCGTTACGAAGAAGCTCAAGACCCTTCTCATACTCTGAAAGCGGCAGCGTATGCGTAGCAATTTCGTCCAGGGGCAGGATATTGCTTTCGATGATGCGCGCGGCTTTTTCATAGTAATATTTTCCCAGGAAGCATCCGTGAATTTCCACTTCCTTCTTAACAATTTCGCCCAGCTTGATATTCGGGTTGGCAGTTTCATCGTGGCCAAACATCAGCACTTTTCCTCCCGTGCGCACCATATCAATTGCAGCCATGAGCAGCTGTCCCACAGCCTCGATACAGTGGTCAACGCCAAGTCCGTTCGTTTCCTCCAGTATAACGGACTTCAAATTCTCTTTGGTTGGATCTACCACTCGGGTTGCACCGGTTTTCAGTGCCTTTTCACGCCGGTACTTATGCGGTTCGGAAACGATCACCTTTGTTGCTCCGTTTGCCTTTGCCAATGCAGTGAACAATTGCCCGATCGGTCCCGCTCCCATTATACATACCGTTTCGCCTGCCTGTATTTTAAGCTTTTCAATACCGTAACCCACGCAAGACAACGGCTCAGCCAGCGCCATTCTGCTAAACGGCGTATCTTTCGCGATCTTGTAAGCCGAGTGTGCCGGGATAACCGCATAGCTTGCCAGGCCTCCGTCACGGAAAATGCCGCGGGTAGCCGCCTGGCCTTCAATACCTTCTCCGTGCAAAAACAAATTTTCACACATCTCAGGCCGATTGCTCCGACAGTTATTACAATAGCCACAAGCCGGATGTGGATCGACAATCACCTTATCACCGATTTCCGGCCTGGTCACTGCACTGCCTGTTGCGGTTATCTGTCCGCAGAATTCATGGCCAAATATAATACCCGGACTTGCAGGGTGCAACGGAGGATCCATTAAAATATGTAAATCCGTACCACAGATTCCGACACCAAGAATCTTTATCTGTATATCGTGCGGATCTCTTATCTGCGGAGTAGGACGATCTTCATAGGCGATCTTTACCGCATTGCCTTTTCCGGTAGATTTCAGTACGATTGCTTTCATAATAATTTCTCCTTAAATACCTTCTAAAATTTCAGAGAGTTTCACGGGTCTTCTCTCATGAAGCGATTTTTTGCACGCAAGCCCCGTTACAACGGCCTGCAAGCTGTCATAAATGGTGACCTGCGTCGTCAGATCGTTTTCAATTGCATGAATGAAGGAGATCATCTCTGATTTATAGGCCGCTATATACCGGTCTAATGTATCCCAAACGGGGCCCTCGTTATGTATACCTGCTGCTGTTAAAACATTAACACTGTTTTTCATATCATTATTGAGCTCTGCACAACCCAGAGAACCGTGAATTTCAGCCCGCTGGTCATAGCCATATACAGCTTTTCTGCTGTTGTCGATAACGCCCATTGCGCCGTTTCTAAATTTTAGGGTGACAATTGCGGTATCCACATCGCCCTCATCCTCAAAATACTGATCGATTAGTACATTTCCGATCGCATATACCTCTTCCACATCACTCTGGGCAAAAAAACGAATCAGATCAATATCATGGATCATCATATCCAGAAAAATACCGCCGGAAATACGTACATAAGACTGTGGCGGTGTTACTGAATCTCGGCTGCAGATGCGAAGAAAGTGCAGTTTTCCTAGTTTTCCTTCTTTCACCGCATCGTATAACGCATGAAAATTGTGATCGAAACGCCTGTTAAAACCAACCTGGTACTTAAGATCTGGATAGGAATCAACCGCTTGAACAACAGGCATAATACTCTGAATTGTTCGGCCAACCGGTTTTTCGCAAAATGTATGTTTACCGGCCCTGAGTGATTCCACAGAAAACTGTGCCAGAGTGTCTGTCGAAGATGCAATTAAAACTGCTTGAATATCAGGATCGTCTAAAATCGATCGATGGTCTTTAAAAGTATTCTCTATTCCCAGCGCCTTAAGCTCGGCTTTAGTGGCATCCGGCATATATGGATCTGCAACCGATTTGATTTTTATATTTGAAATTCCGCGAACAATCCCGCGGATATGCACCATCGCCATACGGCCTGCGCCGATTACCCCCATTTTGACCATACCTGTTAATCCTCCTATTGCAATTTATTATTAAAGTATATCTGCTAAATTCCTTCGGCGATATTTGGGAGAAGACAATCGTCTTCTCCCGAATATCACTTTTCTGCACTTTACCAACAGTATGTCAATTAGCGTCCGCTAATATCTCCGCAGCATTATTTATATCAACATCCGTATAAGGTACAAGGTACTCTTTTTGTAATTCCTTTCCTGCTTCAAGATCCTTTATAACAGTGAGACACATTGCACCCTGTCCCGCCGCATCCTGTTTCAGGGTATAGGTCATGCCCCCATCGATAATGGCCTGGCAGGCATCGGCAGTCGCATCGATCCCTGCGATCTGTTTTCCGGCAATCCCCGCAACCTTAAGCGCTTCCATGGCGCCCAGCGCCATCTGGTCATTCGCACATATCACAGCGTCAAATCCATCGTTGCCATAAGCCTGAATCCATGTTTCCATAAGCGCCATGCCCTTGGCCTTATCATATTCAGCAGTTTGCGAAGCAATTATAGTGACGTCATCCCGGCCCGCTTCCTTAAGGGCATCTTCGTACCCCTGTTTCCGGAGCCTGGTGTGATCATAGCCCGGAGCGCCTTCCATGTAGAGGACCTTGGCATTGTCCGGGAGAGCCTTTGCCATATATGCTCCCTGCATGTGCCCGGATGTATAGTGGTCTGATCCGACAAAGGTGAAATCTCCGCCTGCTGAGTTGATGCCGAGACATATAACCGGGATTTTTGCCTGATTGGCTGCTTCTATTGCAGGAACCGCACCTTCGCTATCAACCGGAACAATGATGATCAGATCAACATGTTCGGTGATCAGATTGTCCGTGTAGTCGATTTGCTTCTGGATATCGTTGTTTGCATCATAAAATGTAATTTCGTATTGCGCCGGATCAATGACCTCCTGCAAAGCCTCCTTGCGCATTACACAGAAGACGTCGGTGTCTGCAGAATTGATATAACCAATCCTCAGCTTTGCAGTCGTCCCTCCACCCGTATCAGCGGGTTGCTGTCCTGATTGCCCCGTTGATTCTGCAGGCGGCGTTTGTGTCGTTTGCTGGGCGCACCCAATCGACGAAACAGCGATCATTAGAATCAACACCATTACCATTAATTTCCTCATTGCTTTTTCTCTCCTTTTCTTCTCCTTTAATATTTTTTAGATAATTCCTAATTCAGGTCATATCTAAGCTTGGTATGTTGATTACCTCTTGCCGGAAGCTTTCTTAGATAAAATGTCTATAATAACCGCAAACAATATAATGAGGCCCTGTACAATTTGCTGCCAGTAAGTATGTACATGTAAAAGGATTTGAATATTATTGATAATGCCAACAATTAAAGCGCCGACAATAGTTCCCATGATCGTACCGACGCCGCCCGCAAGACTTGTTCCGCCAACGACGACAGCAGTAATCGCGTAAAATTCATATCCTACACCTGCTCCCGGCTGCCCGCTGTTCATTCGGCTGACAAACAGAACACCTGCTATTGCCGTTAAAACTCCATCTAATATAAACGCCTTGCGAATCACCGTTTTAGTTTTAATACCAGAGGCAATGGCTGCTTTTTCATTTCCGCCAACCGCATACACGTATCTGCCAAAACAAGTTTTTGATAATATGATCCAGCTTATTATTGTCAAGCCAATAAGTATCAGTACAGAAATGGGAATCGGTATTTTCAAATTGGTGAATATCATACCCTGACCAATCAGCAGAAAGGATTCGCCCATCCCGGTTACGGGTATGCCGCCTGTCATTAAAAGCACAGCTCCTCTGGCAATCGCAGTTGTCGCCAATGTCATAATGAATGCAGGGATTTCAAATGTAGTGATTATAAAGCCATTGATTGCCCCTATGAAAGCACCCATAGCAAGCGCTGCCAATAGTGAAACCAAAAGATTTCCCGTGGCAACCATTACCTGGCAGGAGAAACTGCCGATGAGAGCGATGACAGCGCCATAGGAAACATTGATGTGCCCCAAAATGATGATATATGTTGCACTAAGCGCAAGAATGGCTACCACGGCGATCTGTTTTAAAATATTGGTCAGATTTCCCGTCGTTAGAAAATAAGGGCTGGCAAACGATGAAATGATTATTATAGCAATTAAAATAATAAATATGCCAAACTTGCTGTATATTTCTCCAAGCTTCTTTTCTGACAATAATTTTCGCATGATACTATACCTCGCTTGTCGCTAATTTCATTATTTTTTCTTGTGAAAAATCAGGCCTTGCTAATGTACCTGTAATTTGACCATTATTCATTACGATAACGCGATCACTCATTCCAAGCACCTCAGGCAATTCTGAGGAAATCATAATAATGGACATGCCTTCACGTGCAAATTTACACATAAGTCTATGTATCTCTGCCTTGGCACCGACGTCAATGCCCCTGGTTGGTTCATCAAGAATTATAATTTTTACATTGCCTATTATCCATTTTGCCAAAACAACCTTTTGCTGATTGCCTCCGGAAAGTGTGCCCATATTGACTTTGAAATCAGAAACTTTGATTTGCAGCAATTCCTTCATGTCCTGCGCTTCTTTATCAATATTTTTATCATCAATAAAAAATCTTTTGACAAACTTTTTCAAATTGACCAATGATATATTTTCATGCACATTGCGTTTTAAAACTAATCCATATGTCTTGCGGTCCTCGGAAACCAACGCAATGCCCTCTTTTACAGCATCGTTGGGATGCCGTATTTTTAGTCTTTTTCCGTTTAAAAAGATTTCGCCGCTCGTCAGAGGATCAAGCCCAAAAATCGCGCGCATCAGCTCGCTTCTTCCTGCTCCGATAAGGCCGGCAAACCCTAATATCTCACCTTTTTTAAGATTAAAACTAATATTTTTGAAGCGTCCACCGTGTTTGGAATCCTGAGTAAGTTGTTTTACCTCCAGAACAGTTTCCCCAATAGGTACAGTGCAGTCTTTGGGAAAATGGTCATTGATATCTCGTCCCACCATATGGGAAACCAGCTTATCTACCGTATATCCGGTAACGGGACCATGGGATATCCATTTGCCATCGCGTATAACCGTGATTTCATCAGCGATCTGAAAAATTTCTTCCAAGCGGTGAGTGATAAAGATCACAGCGACATTCTTTGCTTTAAGCATTCGAATTTGTTGGAATAATATTTCGACCTCATGATCTGCGATAGCCGAGGTAGGCTCGTCCATGATGATTAATTCGGCGCTCATCGATATTGCTTTTGCGATTTCAATGAGCTGTTGCCCCGCTATTGAAAGCTCCTTCATCTTTTGAGTCGCTTTATATGGAATATTCAGTTGCTGCAGCAGGGTATTTGCGTCCGCATTCATCTTTTTAAAATTGACAAATAAACCGCTTTTCGGTTCACGACCAAGAAATATGTTTTCAGCAACCGTCATCTCCCATATAGGATTCAACTCCTGGGGAATCATTGCTATACCCATTTTTCTGGATTCATTAATGGTATGCCCGCATATTTCTTTCCCCTTAAAATATAATTTGCCTTCATCGGGACAGTACATACCGTCTATTATTTTCATCATGACGGATTTTCCTGCACCATTTTCGCCGCAAATTACATGAACAGAACCGGGGCGTATAGAAATACTCACACCATCCAATGCACGTACACCTGGAAAATCTTTAACGATACTTTTTAGTTCCAGAATACACTGAACATCTTTCATAATCGCCACACTTCTCTCAATATTTTTGACATGCATGTACTTTTACATATATTACATTGTGTTGCCAATTGATGAGACAGCAGTAAATAGATGATTCATTATCCGATCTCATCTGTCCCGGTTCCAGTCTGTGCAAGAAATTGCTTTGTTTTAAGCTTTAACGTTGACATCCCCCGGTGAGAGCCTACAAGATGGATAAAATCAGAAGAATAGTATGTTAGTTGTCTGAATGTAACTCTGGTTGCTACTAGCTAGAATAACTTACGATAACGTAATCGTAAAAATATAAACTCTATATGATAATATAATACATAACATAAAATAATGCAAGTAAAAAATAATATTTTTATTCTGAAATAAAATATTATAAATTGTTTAATTTCATTGAATTTTTTTGCAGAGACTTCCTTTCACCAATATCTCACTCTTGGTGTAAATTTCATTGGCTGCCGGTTTCTTTTTATAAACCAAATAATTCAGTAATATTTTGATAGGAAGATAGCCTTGTTTTCTCATGTTACTATCGATCGTACAGTTAACGATCCCATCCTGTATTAATTTGATGATTTCCGGATAGCGCTCAAAACACACAATTTTTATTTTGTGGTCTTTGTCATATCTTCTCAATAATTCCCCAATGATAGCAACACCGCCGCCAGTAATAAAAATTCCATTGGGCCAGGGCCCGTTTTTTAACAGAGATGACATCTCTCTCTTTATTACGATCGGATCGTCATACCCAACTACATAGCCTGCAATTTCTATGTTGGGATACTCTTCTTTAATCATGTGTTCAAACCCTACTCTTCTGCCTTCGCTATAGGATATCGTTGCTGTCTGCTCTGTTGCGGTAACAAGAAGAACTTTCCCGTGCCCGGACAAAAGGCCATCGATCAGGGATGCCGCAACCATCCCGGCGCGAACGGCATCCTGTCCGACAAAGCACAATCTCTTGCTTTCCGGAATATCAAAGTTCATTGTAGTGACGACGGGTATTCCGGCATCCGTTATGTTATCAATAGCATTGCGTATGGATTCTGTATTGATTGGGCTCAATACAATTCCATCAACTTTATCTTTCATCAATTGTTCAAGAACATTTAGCTGCGAAGCTTCATCAAAATATTGAATCAAATGGAATTGGACATCAATATCAAAACCTTCATAGTATGCTAACGCCTGATGAATGCCTTCTTTAATCATATTTAAGGCATCAACTTTAAGCAATACTGCTGCAATACGAATAACACTGCTCTTTTTTTGCAGCGCTTGGCCTAATGAATTAGGTGTATATCCGGTTTCTTTAATGATTCTCTTGATTTTCTTTCTTACTTCATCACTGACACCCTCACGATCATGCAGCACCTTGTCAACCGTTGAGTAGTGAACGTTCGCCATCTTTGCGATTTCTTTAAGAGTAATTCTCACTTTCTCTTGCTTCTCCTTTCTTCAAACTAAGAGCCTATCTCCCCCATCTCCTTATAATTTATATATCGCTCAATCCTGCGGGAAATCCAGCAATATACCTGTTATGGGCGAATTAATGCAATCGGGTGAACGTAAACTGGAGCTGTCCGGCCATCTGTACTATTATTATACCTCACCGGACCGCCATCGTCGATGGGCATTAACCGCGCTCTATATCCGCTTTTATCAGCTTCAGGAGTATTGAAGCCCCGCCTTTCGGCTGTTTGTCCGGAGGGTCTAAAAGTATGGATTTAAACTCACGCAAAAGCAGCATTAAAAAGGCCCGCGGCTATTGTATACCGGGAGGCTTTGAAGCGCTTTATTGGGTTTATACGATACAGACACAGAATTTGGTTAGGCCATGTCGTATTTGGCGGGGTCAAGCTAGGAAAGATATGAATATGGAAACTTATCGTCTTCTCCGGCATGGACGATTACTTAAGGAATAGATTGCTTTTCACATAGTCATGCTAGGATTGGCTATTTAATTTTTTTGTTTTTTCGTATAGTATAATAGAAATAAGGAGGCAGTATAGAGCTATGCGTAAAAATTTTTCAAGAAATCATAATGCTTCATATAAACATAGATTCTTTTCCTTGCTCCTCATTCCCTTAGCATTCCTGATTAAATGGCTTATGTCCCTTTCGCCCGAATTTACTGAAAAGTATTATTCACAAGGGATCTACAAATTTATAATGCA
>DOHN01000127.1:2060-27688 GCA_003535195.1 Ruminiclostridium sp. | reverse complement strand
ATCTACAAATTTATAATGCAGCCGGTAAGCAGGCTGACAGGCCTGGTTCCCTTCTCAGTGGCTGAAATATTTGCGATATTGCTCGTTCTGTATATTCCGGCCAGAATCGTGTATTTAATCATTCATGCTGCCCGAGCCCGTAAATGGTCCGTTTTTTTGCCCTGGATATCGAATATGGTTTTTATAGTCTCATTGGTGTTTTTTTTGCAAACCATTCTGTGGACTATCCATTATGAGCGTCTGCCCTTTGCAGACAGCAGCGGTTTAGAAGTTCGCGATTCATCGGTTGATGAATTGGAAGCACTGTGCCGGGCCCTGATTGAGGACACCAATTTGCTCAGAGAGCAGGTCACAGAGGATGAAAACGGTGTAATGAAACTGGACGGCGGCTTTAAAAAAATGGCCGCGCAAGCGGAGCTGGGCTATGATGAAATACAAAAGCATTACTCTTTTTTAGCCGGGACCTATGGCCCCCCCAAGCCCGTTCTTCTGTCCAGAGCGATGTCCCATACCAATATCATCGGCATTTACATCAGCTTTACAGGTGAAGCCAATATTGATATAGATATTCCGGACAGCGAAATCCCCTCCACGGCCATGCACGAAATGGCTCACCAAAGAGGTTTTGCACGGGAGGATGAAGCGAATTTCATTGCGTACCTTACCTGTATGGCACATCCCGACGCAAGCTTCAAATACTCCGGAAGCGTCCTTGCCCTTCAGCATTCCATGAATGCGTTGTACATTGCAGACAGTACGCGGTACTTTGACATGATTAAACTTTACAGTCCCGGCTATTTAAGAGATCTGGAATACCAGCATGCCTATTGGAAGCAATTTCAAGGCGCCGCTAAAGATGTGGTTGATAAAATTAATGACAGCTATCTAAAGTTCAACGGAGAAACTGACGGCGTCAAGAGTTATGGACGTATGGTAGACCTTTTGCTTGCCTATCACCGTCAGGGAGCGCTGTAAATATTATCAGATCGGCGGTTTCGCAGGCAATCCTGTCTTTTTTCAAGATGCCTCTTTTCAGCATCCTTATCAGCTCAAAAAGCTCCTGGTTTAAGAATCATATTTACAAAAAGCCCCCTTTGGTGATAATTTAAGAGGGTATCTAAAAAATACGAAAGGGTAATTACAATGTTTACACCAAAGTTGCTTTCTGTTTTGAAGCAGGGTTATTCTAAAAAACTATTTATAAAAGATTTGACTGCCGGCTTTATGGTCGGTATTATAACGATCCCGCTTTCCATTGCGCTGGCCGTATCCTCGGGAGTATCCCCTGAAAAAGGCCTGTATACTTCCATTATCGCAGGTTTCATAGTCTCTTTGCTCGGCGGAGGTCGTGCGCAGATAAGCGGTCCGTCCGCCGCTCTGGTCATTATTATTTATGACATTATTCAAAGCAGAGGATATTCCGCCCTTGTAGCAGCCACCATCATGGCAGGAATTATGATGATTCTTCTGGGCCTTTTAAAGCTTGGAAATGTCATAAAGTATATTCCCTATCCTATTGCTACAGGCTTTACAAGCGGTATTGCCGTGATTTTGTTCTCACTGCAGATAAAGGACTTTCTAGGGCTCAAGATAGATCTCCTGCCCTCTAAATTTATCCCCAGACTCGTCGAATATGCAAAGTCCATCCATACGGTTTCTGTCAGCAGCGTCATTGTGGGCATCATTGCGCTGCTTATCACATTAGGCTGGCCCTACATAAGCAAAAAAATACCGGGCTCTTTGATTGCCATGATTATTACTGCGTCGGCAGTTCGTATTTTAGGAATCGGGGTCGAGACCATCGGAGACCGTTTCAATAGCCTGCAATCCGCTTCATTCGGCGTTTCCGGATTTAGTCTTTCAACCATCGCGGAGCTCTTTCCCGCCGCTTTGACCATAGCTGTTCTGGCCGGAATGGAATCTCTATTGACTGCCACAGCTGCTGACGGTATGCTTGATGATAAGCATCATTCAAATATGGAGCTGGTGGCTCAGGGCACTGCAAATATATTTTCGGGCCTATTGGGGGGTATTCCGGCTGCCGGTTCAATGGCCCGTACAACGGCCAATATCAGAAACGGCGGCAGAACACCTGTTGCGGGGATTGTACACTCATTGACTGTTCTGGCCATGATGCTGCTCTTTATGCCTCTGGCCAAGATGATTCCCATGACAACCCTAGCCGCCATTCTTATGGTCGAGGTCTGCAAGATGCATGAATGGCGAATCTTCAAAAGCCTGTTAAAAGCTCCCAAAACAGATATTGCAATCCTTCTTGCAACCTTCGTATTAACCATTATATTGAATCTTATTGTCGCCATAGAGTTTGGCCTGCTCATGGCAGCATTCCTGTTTATGAAGCGCATGGCGGATATGACGAGAATCGAATCCATTAAAGATGAGCTTAAATGCAGTTCCGACATCGCCTTAAGCAACCCCGACGGCATTCCTAAGGCCATTCAGATATTCCAGATTTACGGTCCTTTCTTCTTTGGCGCAGCCGAAAAATTTATGGACACCATTCAGGAAAATCTTGATCCCACTAAGGTCATGATTATCAGAATGCGCCACGTGCCATTTATGGACGCCACTGGATACCATGCTTTATTTAAAACCTACTCCTATTGCAGAAAGCATAGGATTTTGCTCCTCTTTACCCAGGTTCAGCCCCAGCCCCTTGAACTGATGGAGAGATATGGTTTTATTGAGCTGATCAGCAAGGATAATTTTTGCGATGATATTGAACAGGCACTGGTGCGTGCCAATGCCTATGTCGAACTGCAAAGCTTGAAAAACGATATTCCTTTATAACAGGATCATGCCATTTCCTTATTCATCATTTCAATGGCCCTATTAAAAGCCTGCCCCATCCCGCCGTCTTCACAGGCAGGTATGACCATGCTGCATACCTCAAGCAGCTGCCGGGGGGCATTGACCGGTGCAAAGGAATACCCGGAAGCCTTCAGCACCTGAAGATCCGTCATCCCATCCCCTGCTGAAAATACATTTTTTATCTTCACCCCATAATGTTCGGCCATAATATGCAGCGCTGCTTCTTTTCCTGCTTCCCGCGCATATACTTCTGCGAAATGTCTGCTTGCAAAGTCAAATCTTAGCTGTTCATTATTAAAAACCTCTTCTCCACACTGTTTCAGAAGAGATCTGTCGGTTGATACCATGGTTATCTTTAAAATTTCACCCCTGACATCTGCTAAGGAATAAATGGGTCCCTGCATTTCTTCCTGCACGCCGTGTGCCGCCAAGTATTCATTGGTTCTGATCATATAAATATTATCTTTTGTATAAACCTGGATACTGATGCCGGGGTAAAAATCATAAACCTTCCTTACCAATTCAAGCACGTCTTCGGGCAGCGGAAAAGATTTGAGGTATCGATCCTGTGAAAAATCATATATCCCGGCCCCATTGTATAAAATACATGGAATCTGAATACCCAGCTCCTCTGCAATCCACCGAGTGGAAAACCTGGACCGCCCGGTGCATAATGTCAGTAAACCACCCGTGGAAATAAATTTTCTTGCCGCGGTCTTGACTCCCTCACCAATGCCACTGCTGCCCCGTAGCAGCGTTCCGTCAATATCCGATAAAAATAGGAATTTTTCCATCTCTCATTCTTCCCCCTGTAAATAAATTCAATTGATCTTAAATAAACGATTTACTTGCATATGCAAATCCTCTTAAGGCTTTAATGGACAATATTTCTTTAATAAAATGGGAATCAGAAGCATCTATATAATACACCAGCCAGAAATAAATCGCAATCTTATGCAACAATTTGATTAATATTGGAATACCCTGAAAAATAGTACAATACCTTCAAAAAGCGGCAGAGATTTCGAACATTACAACAAAAGTGCTCCTTTATGAACAGTTTTTAAGGCTGTGCCATAAAGGAGCATTGCTTTCAAGTTCAAGGATTTTTTAATAGTGGATTCAATTATTGGAAAGCTCTTTAACAGAGGTAACAAAGGCAGCCAGGTTCTGAATCTCGGAAGGAATAATGATTTTGGTAGCCTGACCATTAGCGGCCTTTTCAAAAGCCTCCAGACTCCGGATTGCAATAACCTCTTTGCTGAGCTCCTGCTCTTTAATCATGCGAAGGCCCTGAGCCGTAGCATTCTGAACCTTCAAAATAGCCTCGGCCTCACCCTCAGACTCACGAATGGTTGCCTCTTTCTTGGCTTCAGCCCGCAGAATGGCCGCGGTCTTTTCAGCTTCTGCTTCAAGAATAAGGGATTGCTTTTTACCTTCAGCCACAAGAATGCTGGAGGTTTTTTCACCTTCGGCTCTCAAAATAGATTCACGCCTTTCACGCTCCGCTCTCATCTGCTTTTCCATAGCATTCTGAATATCGGCGGGAGGAATGATGTTTTTGACTTCTACCCTATTGATCTTGATTCCCCATGGATCCGTTGCTTCGTCCAGTATAATCCGCATTTTGTTATTGATGATGTCACGGGAAGTTAAGGTTTCATCCAATTCCAAATCACCGATAATATTGCGCAGAGTCGTGGCCGATAATGTTTCAATAGCCAACATAGGGCGTTCAACACCATAGGTATAGAGCTTTGGGTCGGTTATCTGAAAATATACCACGGTATCGATTTGCATGGTTACATTATCTTTCGTGATAACGGGCTGGGGAGGAAAATCCAGAATTTTCTCCTTCTCCGATACACGATTGGCAACTTTGTCGATGAGAGGAATCTTAAAATGAAGTCCCACATCCCAGGTTTCCTTATAGGCGCCCAATCTCTCAACGATATAGGCCTGTGCCTGTGGAACGACTTTAATATTGGAAATGACAAGAAGGATAATGGCTACAATAAAGATTACAAATGCATATGGTCCCATAATAGTACCTCCGTCTATTTATTTTTTTATTAAACGCTCTTTTCTGAAGCGCTGACAATAAGTTTAACACCCTCAATGGCATGCACGATAACTTCCGTATCCTTGGGGATAGGAACTCCGGATTTGCTTACGGCCGTCCATATCTGCCCTTTTACTTTAACCTGCCCCGGTGCGTATTCGTTAATATCCATAATGACGAGGCCAACAGCACCGATAAGTGCATTGAGGTTTGTTTTTTCATGGCCTATCTTCAGGTATTTAACCGCAACCGGCCTGGTAAAGATCAAAAGCAGTGTCGATACAATCAGGAAAGTCGCTATCTGAAGCCATAGAGGCAAACAAAGCAAAGCGAGAATAAACGCCACTAAAGAGCCTGCAGCCAGCCAGATGGTCGTAAGACTGACGGTTGCTGCCTCAATGGTAATAAGGACAAGAATCAATCCAAGCCAAGTGTAAACATATACATAGTCCATTATTCAGAACCTCCTCCGAAAGCCTTTTCTATTCTACTGGACCGCCCGCACAAATATGATTGGCTTTCCATTCCTTACTTTATAAGTTTCTCTAAATTCCGTTCATTATTCGAGCTGGATAAGCTGTCAGCTGTTCTGAGAATGATCCGCATCAGGAAGATTGACCTGTTTAATGTAGCATCTTCTGCGGCGGTGAATCCGGGTCTCATAGCTTCTCCACATGGATTGAACCGCATGATTGGTCTCCAGCTCGGGAGAGGCGATCGCTTTGGCCACACCGTTCTTCAGTGCACTTTTGGTCAATTCATCCAATAAAACATAGGGCACTCCCTTTGAACGAAGCTCAGGCTTTATGGCTACCAAATACAAGTCCAGTATGTCATTCTTTTTAACGGCCTTTATGAATCTCATAAAGCCAAAAGGCAGCAGCCGTCCCCCGCTTTTTTGGGAGGCTTCGGATAATGATGGAACAATCACACCGAAGCCGGCAAGCTTGCCGTCCGGGCCTTTTATGAGGCAGACATAATCCATGTTCAAAAATGAAAAAAATTGCTTGACATAGGCCTTAACCTGCTTATCCGTTATGGGAACCACCCCATATAAGTGTTCATACCCTTTATTCAGCAGATCAAACACCTCTGACGCATAAGGGATAACATCTTTCGAGCTCTTTAAGGGAACCACGCTTAATCCGTACTTTTCCTTTGCCCTGTTTGCCAAAGCTGTAATTTTAGCAGCAGTTTCCTCATCAGGCAAAGTAATATCAATTTCGATCCACTCGGCATCCTTTTTATAGCCATAGGTCTCAATATGCTTCATATAATAGGGATGATTGTAAATGGTAATAAATGTGCCCATTTCTTCAAATCCCTCAACCAGCATTCCTTCTTTATCCAGATCACAAAAGCCGAGGGGGCCGTGGACATATTCCATGCCCTTTTCTTTTGCCCATTTCTCTACCGTGGCAAACAAAGCGCCCGATACTTCATAGTCGTCAATAAAGTCAACCCAGCCAAACCGGGCATAAGAATTTCCCCACTTTTTTATGTAGCTATGGTTGATAATGCCGCAAATACGCCCTGCCAGTTGCCCATCCTTGTAAGCAAGCCAGAGCTCCGCTTCACAAAATTCAAAAGCCGGATTTTTATGCTTATTTAAAGTAAACTTTTCATCCATAATCAAGGGCGGCACCCAATATGGATTATCTTTATATAAATTAAAGGGAAACTTAATAAAGGCATTGAGCTGGCGCTGATTTTCTACTTTGATGATTTTTACCATGTGTACCCCCTAAATGTCCTTCGCAAAGATCAATTCATTATAGCATTTTTATTCCGGATAATAAATCTGATATTGGTCGGATTTCTGAGCGATTATGATATGGCGGGCTTATAAACGCTTCGCCTGTCCAGTGACCAAACGGGCTCTGAGAATTCACCCGGCTTGATATTGCGGGTCGCATTCTGGTAATCATAAACGCGTGCATCGATAAGATCAATATGATGCAGCAGCTCGGCTTCCAGAAACAAAGGCTTTTTGGGGCTGCCATACTCGGGTTCGTAATGATGGCCGACAACCATATGCTTCAGCAGCAGCAACACCTCTTCGGATGCATCTACAAGCTTTCCGGCGCGATCCAGCTCCTCTACGCCCATCACAATATGTCCCAGCAGTTGCCCCTGCTTGGAGTATTCCGCTATGCCAAGCTCGTTGCTGGTAAGTTCCCCGATTTTTGCCAAATCATGCACTATGACACCGCCAAAAAGCAAGTCCGGGTTTGCTTCCTCATATACGCTGCAAAGCGCCTCCGCTGCTCGCAGCATACGGACCATATGGTATAGCAGGCCTCCCCTTATGGCGTGATGGAGGCTTTTGGCCGCCGGATAATAAAGAAGTTTTCCCTCTTTCTCGGCAAGAAGCTGCATGACAACGGACCGAATCTCTGTATTCTTGATTTTTGCAGTAAAAAGATAAATTTCTTCCAGCATGTCTTCAGATGGAACGGGAGCAGAGGCCACAAAATCTGCAATATATTTTTGGTCTTCTTCATCCGCTATCTTGATTTTATTCACTGATAGCTGCAGGGCTTCCTTCCATAGATCAATACGGCCGTTCACATAATAAAGTTTATTTTTGAGAAGAGAGTTAAACTCCGTTTCACCTGTGTCCCACCATTTGGCTGAAATGTCTCCGGTTTGGTCGGATAAAATAATATCCAGATAAGTTTTTTTATTAGAAGATATCTTCAAGTCTACTGATTTTAAAATATAAATGCCGTTGATGGTCTCTCCAGCTTTTAAATCAGATATTTTTATGCTTTCAAATTTCATGAATGTTCCCCCAAAAATTTACAATTTATTCACACATAGACTTATTGTACATGATTTAAAGATAAAAATCAAAAAGGGGGATTAAAGAGCTTTGATACGAAACATCACTCTGTCGCTTTTGGCGAATTACGAATTGAAAATTAAAGAGAATGCGCGATTTTTGACGTTCAAATGTCCCACATGTCAATAACGCGATATTCAAGCCTTTTTGACAAATCCACTTCCTTTGATTTTTTAACGGCTTGTCCCTGTTCATCTAAAACAACACGAATCACCGGTCGGTTGGGCATCCTCGGATTGTTTTTAATGACCAGCCCTTTTTCCCCCGAATTGAGTATTACAGCCGTCCCCACGGGGAAATTGGCAATATGGCTGATTAAAGCATTGATAACTGCTTTATCGAAATATTTGCCCGCAAGGGAAGCCATATATTCCATCACTTCGTTGGGAAGCATTTTTTTACGGTATACCCGGTCGGTGGTTAAGGCATCAAAAACATCAGCCGCCGCAACAATGCGGGAAGGCATGGAAAGATCATTATTCTTAAGATTATAGGGATAGCCGCTGCCGTCAATGCGCTCATGGTGGGTCAGCGCAATCATACGAACGGTTGGATGAAAGCCGGGAGAGTTTTTTAAGATATCATAACCGTAAACAGTATGCTTCTGCACCTCGGCATATTCTTCCATAGTAAGAGCCGACGGCTTTTTCAGAATATCTTCGCTGACCATGACCTTTCCGATATCATGCAAAAGTGCCCCTACCCCAATATCCCGCAGCTTTTTCCCTTTTATGCCTAAGGATAGGCTGATGATCAAAGAAAATATGCAGACGTTGACGCTGTGGGAATAGGTATAATCATCTATCGATCTGATATCCGAAAGGCTTACAATGATAAAGTCGTTTTCCAATATACTGGCTACCAGCCTGTTCACTATCCCGATAATTTTCTCGCTGTCCACCGATATTTTTATGCTCGGCATTGACATGATACGCTTTATCTGGGCCTTTACATCAGTGATGATCTCTTCCTTGACCGTTTCAGGAACAGAAATGCCCTTTGAGTAATCGTCATCTATATATATTTCGGTGATTTTATAATTTCCCAGGTTGGTAATGATTTCTTCGGTCAGTGTTGATCCCGCAGATAATAGAACAATGCCATCCAGTGAAATAATGGTACGCGCAACAGGAACACCTACTAGCGCTCTGTTCAGCCTCACTCTTCTCACAAAGATTTACCCCTCCAAAAACATATCAGAATAGTAACGCCATCTCTATCTATTTGCAGGCATTACCAATGCATTCAGACATATTTTTATTCTACTATTTGTATCGGCTGTGTCTTTAAAAAAATTAATAATAACCTCACCCGCTAGCATTGTTGCTTCGAAAAGCGGCAGAGTGATGTTTTAGTGCGGATGTTTCACAATAAAAGGGGTGTAATTAATCCAATAATGGTTTCACGACCGAAAGCACATTCTTTCTCAGAATTTCCAGGCAGCTTATAGATTTCTCCTCAGAATCGGAAGATACCCCGTAATAAATTTTAATCTTCGGTTCGGTTCCGGAAGGCCTGATGCAAAACCATGAATCCGATGCCATTTTATGGTAAAGCACATTGGACCGGGGCAAAGATAAAGGCTCGCTGCGCCCTGTTTCAAAATTTTGACAAACCTGATTTTCGTAGTCAAAGACAGAAGAAACCTCTAAATTGCCGAATTTTTCAGGCTTTTCGGCTCTCAGGAAATCCATGGCGGCGCCTATCCTCTGCAGGCCTTCCTTTCCTTTTAAGGTAAAGGAATCAATGGCTTCCTTTACATATCCATACTTATCATAAATCTCCAAAAGGCCCTGGTACAGGTTCAACCCTCTGGACTTATACCAGGCATAAACCTCGGCTATGAGCATAGAAGCAACTACGGCATCCTTATCCCTGGCATGAGTGCCGGCAAGATATCCATAACTCTCTTCAAAGCCAAATATAAATTTTTTCTTTCCCATATCATCTAAAAGCCTTATTTGTTCCCCGATAAATTTAAAACCGGTGAGAACATCTAAAATTTCCACTTTATAGTGATTGGCGATTTTTCTTGCTAAATCACTTGTTACAATGGTCTTAACCACAAAAGCATTTTCCGGGAGTTCCCCTTTTAACTTCTTTTGTGAAAGAATATATTCCAACAGAAGACAACCGGTTTGATTGCCGGTAAGCGTAATGTATTGGCCCTTTGAGTCTTTTACAACGACGCCCATTCGATCGCAATCAGGATCTGTACCTATGACAAGGTCCACATTTTCTTTTTGGGCGTACTGAATGGCAATAGCAAAAGCCGCCTTTTCTTCAGGGTTGGGATATTTAACCGTCGAAAACTCGGGATCGGGCAGTTCCTGTTCTTTGACTACCGATACCTGATCAAAGCCAATCTCTTTTAGTATACGGCGAACGGGTTTGTTCCCTGATCCATGCAGAGGCGTATAGATGATCTTTGAGTCTTTTCCGTATTTTTGGGGAATCCCGGCATTGACACATACCTTCTTCACAGCTTCCATATAGGCATCGTCAATTTCTTTTCCAATGAACACCAGAAAACCTTTTCGAAGGGCCTCTTCCTGACTGATACAGGGAACTGAAGACAGATCGGAAATCGCCTCCACCTCTGCGATGACCAAATCAGATTCCCTGGGAGGGAGCTGGCCGCCGTCACTGCCATACGCTTTAAAACCGTTATATTCTTTTGGGTTGTGGCTCGCCGTAATAACAACACCGCCATCACAGCCAAGATGCCTCACGGCAAAAGACAACTCAGGGGTTGGGCGGAGTTCATCAAACAAATAAGCCCTGATGCCGTTGCAAGCCATAGCAAGAGCGGTTTCCAGGGCAAATTTATAGGAACAATGACGGGAATCATAAGCAATTGCTACACTTTTATCACCGTCATGTATTTTCTTTATAAAATTCGCAAAGCCATGTGCAGCTTTACGCACAGTATATTTGTTCATGCGATTGGTGCCGGCGCCTATAAGTCCTCTCATACCGCCCGTACCAAATTCAAGTTCACGATAAAACCGGTCCTCTATCTCCTTTTCATCATTCTTAATCGCCAAAAGTTCCGCTTTGGTAGCTCCATCAAAATAATCGCTCTTAAGCCAGAAGTTATATTCATTTATATAACCCATATCGATGCCTCCGATATATATTCTGCCTTTATTATGTACCATAACAAGAATCTTTAGGATCCGGCCGAAGATTCCTATTGTGAAATAATAAATTTCCCGGGACCCGACAGCAATCTTTTGCTCAAAGCGGGCGGGCTCTTTTATACCGCTCTGCGCGGCTCAACAATCAGCTTCATGGCGGTTCTTTCTTCCCCGTCCACATTAACCTCTGAAAATGCGGGAATGCAAACCAGTTCAACACCTAATGGAGCAAGAAATCCACGGGCAATGGCCACAGCCTTCACAGCCTGGTTTAATGCGCCGGCGCCAATAGATTGAACCTCAGCCATCCCCTTGTCTCTTACTACACCTGCAATAGCCCCCGCTACAGAATTGGGATTGGACCTGGAAGAAACCTTCAAGACATCCATTTCAACAACCTCCGAAAACAAATCAATCCTACGGTTTAACACAGTATGCGATTCTTTTTATATCAACTGCTTTTTTAGTTTCCTCATCAATTGTGATAATCACTGCATTTATTTGGACCTTTCCCTTTGCAATCTCATGCTGGATGGGAAGCCCCAGGGTGAATTTTTTAATAATCAAATTTTTATCAACGCCAATAACGCCCTGTGCAGGCCCTGTCATTCCCACATCAGAAATATATGCCGTTCCTTTTTCCAATATCTTCTCATCGGCTGTCTGAACATGTGTATGGGTTCCTACCATACATGACGCACGTCCGTCAACATAATAGCCCAAGGCGATCTTTTCACTGGTTGCCTCTGCGTGAAAATCTACAAATATGACATCGGCTTGCCCTTTCAGGCAGGCAAGCTCATGATCTATGGTCTTAAAAGGACAATCCACCGGGTTATCCATATATACACGCCCTAAAAGATTTATTGCGGCCAGCCGTATTCCGTTTTTTTCTATGATCATGTGGCCTTTTCCCGGTACGCCCTTGGGATAATTGGCCGGCCTTATAATTTTGATCCCTGAATCAATAATGTTGAGAACTTCCTTGCGGGCCCAGGTATGATTTCCCATGGTGATAAGATCAATTCCGCTTTCTAAAATATCCTGGGCAGTATTATAACTGATTCCTCTTCCTCCCGCGGAATTTTCCCCGTTTGCAATACAAAAATCAGGTCTATATTGTGATTTCAATTCAGGCATTTCTGCCTTCAGCGCTTTTCTTCCTGCTTCGCCAAACACATCCCCGATAAAAAGGATTTTCAAAAAATTTCTTCCTTTCAAAATACAGGAAGCGTTTTCACGCTTCCTGCTTAAGACTATTTTGCATATTCTACAGCTCTTGTTTCCCTAATAACATGAACCTTTATTTGCCCCGGGTAATCCATTTCGCTTTCTATTCGCTTAACAATGTCACGTGCAACCATGATCATTCCTTCATCATTGACAGCCTCCGGTTTGACCATTATGCGCACCTCACGTCCGGCTTGAATAGCGAATGATTTCTCAACCTCAGGGAAGGAATTCGCAATTTCCTCAAGCTTTTGAAGACGCTTAACATAGTTTTCCAGGGTTTCCCTTCGGGCACCCGGTCTGGCGCCTGAAATGGCATCAGCGGCCTGGACAAGAACCGCTACAACAGATGTCGCTTCAATGTCGCCGTGATGAGCCATAACAGCATGAATGACCTCTTCACTTTCCTTGAACTTCCTGCAGATATCCGCACCTATAGTAACATGGGTGCCCTCAACCTCGTGGTCGATAGCCTTACCGATATCGTGCAAAAGACCTGCCCGTTTTGCCAACGTCACGTCCTCGCCCAATTCAGCAGCCATCAGACCTGCCAGGTGGGAAACCTCAATAGAATGTGAAAGAACATTCTGGCCATAGCTGGTTCTATACTTGAGTTTACCAAGAAGCTTGACAATTTCGGGATTCAAACCGTGGACTCCAGTTTCGAATGTAGCCCTGTCACCTTCCTCGCGAATTGTGTTGTCTACTTCCTTACGTGCTTTTTCCAACATTTCTTCGATGCGTGCCGGATGGATTCTTCCATCCACGATCAGCTTTTCAAGCGTAATACGTGCAACTTCACGTCTGATAGGATCAAAGCCCGACAGAATAACCGCTTCAGGGGTATCATCAATAATGAAATCGATGCCTGTAAGGGTCTCCAGAGTTCTGATATTCCGGCCTTCCCGCCCTATAATTCTGCCCTTCATTTCATCATTGGGCAGATTTACAACGGAAACCGTAATTTCAGATGCATGATCGGCAGCACAGCGCTGAATGGCAGTGGATAAAACTTCCTTCGCCTTTCGGTTTGCTTCCTCCTTGGCTCGATCGGTGATATCCTTCACCATGATGGCTGCTTCGTGCTTGACTTCGCCCTCAATATTGTTTAAAAGATACTGTTTTGCTTCTTCAACGGATAATCCTGATATACTTTCCAGCTTTTCGATCTGCTTACTGTGTAACTCCTCGATATCAGCCTGTCTGGCCTCAATTTCATGAATCTGCCTGTTCAGTGCCTCTTCCTTTTTCTCGAGGGTATCCATCTTTTTCTCAAGAGTTTCGTCTTTTTGCTGCAGCCGCCTTTCAGTTCTCTGAATTTCGATTCTGCGTTCCCGAACCTCTTTTTCCAGTTCAACTCTGCCTTTGTGAACTTCTTCGCGTACTTCAATCAAAGCATCGCGTTTTCTTCTCTCTGCAACTTTCTCAGCTTCACTTACAATACGCTGGCTTTCCTTTTCTGCGCTCTCAAATTCTGCCTCGGCCACACGTTTTCTATGCTCAACTCCCTTTCGGAAGGATATAAGTGAACTAATGAATGCTACGATAAGCCCAATAACCAGTCCAATAACAATTGATATCAGATCGATTCTACTCACCTCCTTTTGGCTTTAGTTGTTTCATATGAATTCATCATCAATAAAGCAATCTAATGGCACTAAAAAATACGCATACTTCATGCCATTATGGAACTATTGTATACAGTTTTAAAATTTATGTCAAGAAAGCCGCTTGTTTTTGTGCATTTTGCAAGCTTTAATTGTATTTTTCAAAAGCATGGCCCTTGTCATGGGACCTACACCGCCTGGAACAGGAGTAATAGCGGAAGCAATCTTGCTGACCTCAGCAAAATCCACATCCCCTGTCATGCCCCCGTCTTCCTTGCGATTAATACCCACATCAATGACAACGGCGCCTTTCTTGACATAATCTTTTGTAATAAAATCGGGCTTGCCCACAGCGGCTATGAGAATATCCGCCTCCCTGCAGACAGACGCTAGGTCCCTGGTTTTTGAATGGCAGACAGTCACCGTTGCATTGGCATGAAGCATCAGCATGGACATGGGCTTCCCCACAATATTGCTTCTGCCTACAATGACACAGTTTTTTCCCGATACTTCGATACCGGCATCCTTTAAAAGCTCCATCACACCTGCCGGCGTACACGGTGAAAAGATCATATTGCCGATCATCAGCTCGCCGACATTATACGGATGGAAGGCGTCGACATCTTTTTCAGGGCTGATTCTTCGGATTACTCTGCCCTCATTTAAATGCCTGGGTATGGGCAGCTGAACCAATATTCCATCCACTGCGGAATCCTGGTTCAAAGCGTCGATCAGCTCCAGCAGCTCTTCCTCTCCGGTTTCCTCAGGAAGGGCATATTCAAAGGACCTGATTCCCACCTCGGCACAATCTTTTTTCTTGTTATTCACATATATTCTTGAAGCAGGGTCATTTCCCACTATCACCACCGCAAGCCCGGGTGTTATGCCCTGTTCAGACAGAGCCTTTACCTCCTGGGCCATGGACTGCTTCATTCGCTTCGCCAAATCTTTTCCGTTCAATGATGTATATGCCATGAAATCTACCTTTCTTACCAATATTATTAATACCATAAATAGTGTAAGACAATACCAATCCATGTGTCAATTAGATTGCAAACTTTGGGACTTTTAATGCTTCGCTGATTTGGTCTGCAATGATGTGCCGGAAATTCCACTGCAAATACAAAGAAGGCCGCCCGAATAGACGACCTATCTATAATTAAACGGAGGTATTAGATTTACCCTATCCTTGCAAGAATTACTTGATTGCAGGTGCTATAACCGGGATATCCCTTCCAAGATCAAAGTAGTCTATGTCGACAGACACCTCTGCCAGCATATCCAGTGCAATAGACTCATCAAGAGAATTGCCCGAAATAAATACTTTGCCTTTCTCAATAAGTCCGTTTTCGTTTATAAACATCTGATAGGTAATCTCAAATCCGTTATTATACACATCAGATATTTTTTCATCGCTTTGAATGAGTTCCTCGGTATTAGTCAGACCATATTGGTCATAATTGCTTTGATCGAATCGCAGCGAATATACCGTATACGTTGTCTCTCCGACCACTTCTATACTTTTAGTAATAGGGAGCTTATTGTAATTCCTCAAGAAACCGCTGTTATCAGGAGTAATATTTTGTAATGAAGTAATTGAAATTCCTGCGTCAATTAATTCCTGCGGGCTGAGAAGCTGCCAGCCCATTTCTCCAGGATTGTAATAAAATTTACCATTTTTAAAAATAATACAATAATAGAAGTCCGTTGTTTCATTCCAGACTCTTACAAAACCTGTATCCTCAATGGAAAAATCCTTGCCATTAACAAAGCCGGTAATACCATCATGCGTTGATAAAAATTCTGTATATTCATCATCGCTGCCCAGATCACGTCCACAAAAACTACTATTCAGATCAGCAATAAAGCTTTCCTTTTCAACAGGATTCTTGATGGAATCATAAAACTCGGGAAACTGAATTTCTTTGCTAAAGTCTGCGACCTTTTGCTGGAGTGAATCCTTGGCCATTATAAACCTGTAGATAACAACAGCTGCCTGTTGGCGCTGTGCATCCAATTGCGGCCCAAATTTTTCGTTCCCGATTCCATTCATTAAACCGTTGTTAAGGCTGAATTCCACTGAGTCCTGCGCCCATTTTGATACGGCATTAGCATCAGCAAGGCCTGTTACAGCATCCAGTGTCTGATTTACCAGAAGCTGCTCATCGGTAAGGCCCAAGGCTCTTACAAACATTGCAGACATTTGTTCTCTTGTTGCTTTCTGACCGGGCACAAAGGTTTTAGAGGCATTCATTTTAATAATACCCTCCCTCAGAGCTGCCTCAACATAAGGGAAACTCCAATGGGTCGGGGCAACATCAATAAAAGAAGGTGTCGCCGGCGGATTAGAAATATCAATATCCATACTTTCGACCAGCATTTTCACCATTTGGTCCCGAGTCAATGTGTCAGCAGGATTAAATTTTCCATTGTTACCGACAATAATCCCCTTGTCGATCAGGTATTCCACAGCCGGCCGGGCAAAGCCCGCACACTCATCCAGATCTGTAATTTGAACTGCATTGGCAGGTACAGAAATACCGAAGGCGGTTGCCGCAAAAACAGCGGATAAGAGAATGGTTGACAAAATTCTCTTCATGGTTGTATGCATCATTATTTCCCCCTTAAAAATGTAAGCTAATAAACAAGCTAAATTCATTATAACTACCCAAAAACTAAAAATCACTTGAAATACCAGGAAGTAAAAAGCGTAAAAAAAGATTGCCAGAGGAACGTCTCCCTGACAATCTTGGCAATCTGAGAATTCTACAGAAGTTGTTTTCTTAAATTTTCCGGTGATTTTGGTGAAAGGTAGCCAACAGGAATATCAAAGACGGTCAGAGCACCGGTTCTGCCTTCCCTGTTAAGCTTTGACACAGCCCGGGCATAGGCCGCAAGGATGCTTCCCGTGAACTCGGGATTGCTGTCAAGCTTTAAAGAGAACTCGGCAAGATGGTGATTTTCGAGGTTTTGCCCGGTCGACCCGCTCCTTATGACAAAACCGCCGTGGGGCATCCGGCTGTGGTCTTTCCTGAGCTCCTCTTCGGATACAAAATGAACAATGGTATGGTAATCGGAAAAATAGTTGGGCATCTCTTTGATTGTCTTTTCAATAAGGGCTTTGTCGGCACCTTCCTCAGCTACTACATAGCACTCCCGCAAATGCTTTTCACCCGTTGTGAGTTCAGGATTTTCGCCTGTACGAACCTGATTGACCGCCTTGTCAATTGGAACTGTATATTGCACTGCATTTTTCACACCCTGAACGCGCCGAATGGCATCTGAATGCCCCTGGCTTACTCCCTTGCCCCAGAAGGTATATACCTTGCTTTGAGGCAGTATTGCCTCGGTATACATTCGGTTCAGTGAAAACAGCCCGGGATCCCAGCCGATGGATATGGCTGCGGTCTTGCCCCCTGCCCTGGCCGCTTTATCGACCGCATTAAAATATTCGGGAATTCTGGCATGGGTATCAAAAGAATCCACACAGTTAAAGAGGCTTGCAAATTTGGGGCCCTGTTCGGGAAGATCTGTTGCTGATCCGCCGCAGAGAATCATTACATCAATCAAATCCTTATATTGTTCAGCCTTGCTGATATGAACTGCGTTTACATTGTCCAAAGCAGGTTTGATGCTTCCGGGATCTCTTCTTGTGAATATAGCCTCCAGCTTCATATCAGGATTTTGCATAACTGCTAGTTCTACTCCCCTGCCGATGTTTCCGTATCCAATAATACCTACCCTTATTATCTTTGACATTCGATATCCCTCCAAATATATAATTGCCGTACTGGTGAATTAATCTCTTTTGAGAATACAAGAAATGAAAGTGATTTACAAGTATCTTTCAAATTTTCTATTTGATCAAACAGTGCGGTTTTGATTATAAACTATGTTATTGCAAGCGTTATAACTATTTATTCCAATATATTATGTTTATCATTAAAAGCAAATATGCAATATTATATTGATAAATGTTGCATATTTCAATAAAATTTATACCCTGTGCCTCAGGCTTCAAGATTCCTTTATTTTTTCCTTGCCTGGAATTTTAAATTGGTTTTTCCGGCGGGCTTTCTATGTACATGTTTCTTGCTTATTGTTTTTTTTCCAGAAGGCCTGATGAGACAGCTCCGGTCATAGCCGATTAAATCAGTTCTTCCGGCTGTTTTCAAGGCCTCCTCAATCAATTTATGATTTTTAGGAAGATGAAATTGAAGAAGAGCCCGCTGAAGCTGCTGCTCCTTTTCAGTCCGGGCCACATAAAGGGGCTTCATGTCCCGGGGATCCAGGCCGGTATAATACATACAGGTGGACAAGGTGCCCGGCGTGGGAATAAACTGCTGCACCTGTTCGGGCATGTATCCCATATCCTTGATATATAAAGCAAGCTCAATGGCATCCTCCAGCGTACTGCCCGGATGGCCCGAAATAAAGTACGGAACCAGAAACTGCTTCTTGCCAAGCTTTTTATTGATGGCATGATATTTCCTGACAAAGCTCTCATAAACATCATGGGGCGGCTTTCCCATATATCTGAGCACCCTGTTGGACACATGCTCCGGAGCCACTTTCAGCTGTCCGCTTATATGGTTTTTGCAAAGCTCCTCCAAAAATCTGTCTTTTTTCGCCTGCATCGCATAATCAAATCTTACGCCCGAGCGGACAAAAACCTTTTTGACCTTGGGAAGCCCTGAAAGCTGCCGCAGCAGGTCGATATATTCCTTATGGCTTGTGTCCAGATATTTACAGGGCTCAGGATACAGACATTCCCGATTTTTGCAGGCGCCCCTCAAAGCCTGATTTTTGCATGCGGGTATTCTGAAATTGGCGGTTGGCCCTCCCACGTCGTGAATATAACCTTTAAAATTTTCCTGCTGGGTTAAGAGCTCTGCCTCTTGGAGAATGGATTCCTTGCTTCTGGGCTGGATCACCCGCCCCTGGTGAAAACCAATGGAGCAAAAGGAACATCCACCAAAGCACCCTCTATGGCTCGTTATGGAAAATTCCACTTCCTCTATGGCCGGAACTCCGCCCGCCTTATCATACATGGGATGCCAGCGCCGCATATAAGGAAGGGCATATACTCCATCCAGCTCTTTTTCGCTCATAGGTTCCATGGGCTGATTCTGAACAACGAATTTCCTGTTATGCTGCTGAATCAGAATATGACCGGTAAAGGCATTCTGCTCCCTGTACTGGGTCATAAATGCACGGGCATAATCTTTTTTGTTTTTTTGGACCTGTTCACAGGATGGAAGTACAAGAACTTTTTCACCAGAGTCTTCGAATCCCGGTTTTAACTTTTTGGGGAGCTCCTCCATAGAGCAGGCATAAGCGGTGCCCCGTATACTCTTAAGACTGCTCACGGGAACCCCTCTTTCAAGGAGCTTGGCAATTTCAAGTATGGCCCGTTCGCCGTTGCCATATATCAGAAGATCGGCATTTGTATCAATGAGTATGGAGGAACGCACCGTATCCTGCCAATAATCATAATGCGCGAAACGGCGCAGACTTGCCTCAAGGCCGCCTATCATGAGCGGAATGTCACCGAAAGCTTCCCGCACCCGGTTACAGTATACAATCAGCGCCCTGTCGGGTCTATTTCCCGGCTTTCCGCCAGGCGAATAGACATCCTTATGCCGCCTGTGTCTGGAGGCGGTATAATTGTTAACCATGGAGTCTAAAACGCCTGAAGAAACCATTACACCAAGACGCGGCCTGCCCAGCCTTTTGAAATCATCGACCGAATGCCAGTCCGGCTGGCTGATGATGCCCACGCGGTAGCCCTCAGCTTCAAGCAGCCTGGTAATAACGGCATGGCCAAAGGAAGGATGATCCACATAGGCATCGCCGCATATAAAAATAAAGTCGGGTGTATCCCAGCCCTTCTCACTTAAATCTCTTTGACTGACAGGTAAAAAGCCTTTATCAGGCATTTTTCTTATCCTCCCTCATAGGGAGGCGGGTAAGCTCCTCAAATTCGGGCAGGGTCCGAAAGGCGGCAAAATAATGGGATGCTTTTGCTCTGAGCCTTAAGTTGGGGTTTATTGCAAATGCCTTTTCCAGAAAGCCAAGGGTTGCATCTACATCACCCTGTAAAGCAGAAACTCTGGCCAGGCCAAAAATAATCTCATCGTCGTCAGCGTTGAATTTCAAGCCTTCCTTGTAAAGTCTTGCTGCCTCCGAATAGTTTTTAAGGCCGATCAGAGCGGAAGCCCAGTTATAATACAGAGACGGATCATCATTGGTCAGTTTATATGCTCTTTTAAACACACGAACAGCCTCTTCATAGCGCTTCATCATCATCAGCGTAACGCCGAGATTATAGTGCACCAGATAAGATTCCGGGTATTGACGGATACATTCCTCGTAGACATGAATCGCATCAATAATCCTGTCGTTGGTTATATAAATCTCCGCAAGAAGATTATAGGCCATTTCCAGCTTTTCATTTCCGCGAAGGGATTGATTCAGGCATTCAATAGCCGCTTCGGTATTTCCCTCTGCGTCATAAATGGAGGCCATGCTGTAATAGGCTCTGCTGTGTTCCGGCTCCAGCTCGGTGGCAAATTTAAAGCTGGAGAACGCCTCCTGAGTTTTATCCAACTCCCGCTGAGCAGCGCCAAGGCGGTAATATGCATCCGCGTCCTGGGGAGTCAGATAGGTGAGCTTTTTGTAGGCAGTCTGCGCATTCTCCCAATCTTTGCTTTTCCGGTAGAGCTTGCCCAGAAGGCTCCAGGCCTCGGTAAAGTCCTGGTCTTTGGCTACAATGGTCTCCAGGTGATATTTACATTTCATTTCCTCATTGTTCTCAAAGCAGAGACTTGCCAGAAGATAACGCAATTTGCTGTCCTCCCCCAGCTTCAGGGCATCGGAGATATGCTGTTGAGCCTCGTTTAAAATCCCTATGGAAATATAGCAACGGGCAATGTTCATTTCGGCTTCCTTAATATGAACCTTCCCTTTGAGCGCCAACTGGAACTGGTTGATGGCCAGTTCAAAACGCTCTAATGCGTATAGGCTCAGGCCATAACCAAAGTGGACCGACGGACGGAAATGCACTGCCTCATTGGGTATTTCAGCCTTTTTATTAGCTTTATCGCCGGGTTCCTCCCCTAAAAGAGAAAGAGTTTTCTTGTAGTATTTAATGGCTTCGTCAAAAAATCCATTTTTGTGAAAGAGCCATGCGGTATTGTATTCGATCAGGGGATTTTCGCTTAAGAGGCCCGAAAGGATAACATATATATCCAGCGCCTGCTTATAGTCTTCGGCAGCAATTAATTTGTGTACCTCTGAAAGCTGCTGCATCACATTCGTTCTAAGATGCTTGTCAGCCAGATTCAGTGTTTTCACAATAATGCCGGCCTTAATCTCTCTGTTCCATTCGTCGGGAGTCTGGACATATTCCGCATACTGCCAGTCCTTTGTGCTCTCCTTTTCCAGTTTCTCAATGAGGGGCACATCAGTATTGAATGTCTTAATTCGCTTCTTCATGCTTCTATAGTCTATAAACAGAAAAACAGAAGGCATCAAAATTCCTGTTAAAATAACCAGCATCTCATATGGCGGGATGACAATGACGCAGTTGAAAACTGTGAGTACGCCCGTTGTAAGCATACAGAGCTGAATCACAAAAGCCGCTATGGTAACAGGGCGCACCCGCTGCATACAGCGAAAGCCCATATAAATTGTAAAAAAAGCCATCATCAGCACAATAAACGCCAGTGAGACATCAAAATTCGCCGGTATCATTTTAAAGAAATTCATACCTCATCCCCCGAACTGGAAAGCTTCATTTCCTCCCAGCGCTCCCTCGAAATCAGGACATGCCTTGGTTTACTTCCTTCATATCCGCTTATGATATTACGCTCGGCCATCTGGTCAATGATTCGGCCGGCCCGGGCGTACCCAACCTTAAATTTTCTCTGGATAAAGGAAACGGAGGCCTGCCCGCAATCTATAACAGCTTCAATAGCCTGGCTCAAAAGCTCGTCGTACTCGGAAGTGCCTTCATCATCATTTTTGACATTGTCATTAATATTCTCGATTATTTCCTGATCATAATGAGCCCGAATCTGATTCTTAACAAAATCTACGGCCAATTCCACTTCTTTATCGGTCAAAAAAGCGCCCTTGACACGAATGGGCTTTGGAATACCCACCGGGTAATAAAGCATATCTCCTTTGCCCAGAAGCTTTTCGGCGCCGGCCATATCCAGAATGGTACGGGAGTCGACCTGTGATGACACGGCGAAAGCGATTCTCGAAGGAATATTTGCCTTTATGACACCGGTAATAACATTGACCGACGGCCGCTGTGTGGCAATAACCAGATGCATGCCCGCAGCACGTGCCATTTGAGCCAGTCTGCAGATGGAGTCCTCCACATCATGGGGGGCCACCATCATCAGGTCCGCCAGTTCATCTATAATGATAACTATCTCCGGGAGCTTTAGCCCCTCCCCTTCTTCTTCGATGGAGGAATTATATCCCATCAAATCCCTCACACCCCGGTCAGCAAAGAGCTTATACCTGGTAGTCATTTCCGAAACCGCCCACCTCAGCGCTCCCGCAGCCTTATTGGGATCGGTTACCACCGGAATGAGCAAATGGGGAATGCCATTATAGACACCTAGCTCCACCACCTTAGGGTCCACCATCAAAAGCTTGACTTCCTCCGGTGAGGCCTTATAAAGAAGGCTTACAATAATAGAGTTAATACATACACTTTTACCGGAGCCGGTTGCACCCGCAATCAAAACGTGGGGCATTTTTGCCAGATCTATGACCACGTTCTCCCCGGAAATATCCTTGCCCAGTGCGACCGACAATTTCGAAGAATGAGTTTTGAACTCTTTTGATTCTAATACGCTTCTGAGGCTTATAGGCGCTACTTCCTTATTGGGCACCTCCACACCGATGGCAGCCTTTCCCGGAATGGGTGCTTCAATACGCACCCCCGTTGAAGCCAGGTTCAGGGCGATATCATCGGTAAGATTAACGATGCGGCTGACCTTGATGCCGGGCGCCGGCTGCAGTTCATAGCGCGTAAAGGCAGGCCCTACCGATACGTTGATCACCTTGGCGCCTATGCCAAAGCTTTCCAGTGTAGTTTCAAGCTTTTTGGCATTTTCCACTGCCGCATTTCTAATGCGGTTCATATTCCTCTCGCCCTCCGACGATTTGGAAAGCAGCTCTATAGGAGGGTAAATATAATCCGCACTCTTCTCCCCCCGATATTCAAAAGAGGAAGGAAGCGGAATTTCTTCATTCTGGGATGGGTCCTTTAGCGGCTTACTTTCGTGCTTGCTCTGGAGTATTTCCGGGACCTGGAGCTCGTCGATGGGCTGACCGTCCTCCGGCACACTGATGTCTTCCTGGGTCTGCTGGTCCGCCTGCGGAGTTGTCAAGGTAAAGCCCGGTTCAGACAATTCCGGATCGGAGGGAACAGCTTGATGCTCTTCCTGCACCTCACCGGCTTCATTGGGCAATTCTTCCATAAGCTGCGGACCCGTTGGATCCTCAACATGGTCCTGCCCCAAACAAAAGTCCAATATTCTGGCCTTTTTCTTGGCCGGTCTGGTTGATTTGCTGGCGGCAGCCTCCTGGGCTCTTGAAACAGCCTCTCTCTGAAGCTGAAAATTCTCCTTTTTCCTGCGGGCGGCATCCACCACGCCATTAATGGCGTGACTTGTTCCCTGGGCCGCCTTTCGAGCCGCCTCGGCAATGGAAAGCCTGGTAATCAGCATGGCCATTATAATGGAAAGGGTCGTAAGAATAATCATCGTACCCCATTTTTTAAAAACAAATAATAGAGGAACACCTATAATACCGCCCAGAACACCACCGCTGGAAAGAAACTCCTGGCCGTGTTCCAGAGCCGCTATGCCTTCCTGATAAAAAAATTTGATATAACGGACCAGGTTCATGTTCTGGTAATAGGATATATCATGCAAACCTGCTTGAAGCATGGCTGAAAACAGCATCAGAAGCAATAAAATATATGAAAACCTTTTATTTTCATTAAGAAGTTGGGGCTTAAAAATTTTGATAAGCCCGTGCAATATGATCAGCAGCGGGACAGCATAGCCTGTCAGGCCAAAAAATCCGCCCACCAACCTTACTAAAAGTTCTCCTATAATCCCTACCGAATTGTCAAAAAAAACACTTAAACCCATCAGGATTCCCAATGCAGTCAGAATTAAGCCGGAAACCTCACTTTTAAAAAGCCTGTAGGCTTTGCTTTCTCTGGTTTTTTTATGAGCCGCCGTACTCTTCTTCCTGCTCCCTGTAGATTTCTTTTGTACATTTTTTGGAGCCACAAACATTCCTCCACTTTATTTTGCATTTATTTGCAGTATAACTATATCACATAAATTTGCCCTTTGACAATGTAATGGAGAAATGATATCATTTACGATAACATTTTAGTGAATATGGTGCGCTGTCTATTAGAAAAACAGAGAGGACGGGTATTCCCCCTTTAAAAGGTGTGGAGTACTCTATGAAAATAGAATATAATTTATAGATAGAGGAGCATTTTCCAAGAGTCACTTGAGGAAGGATAACGGATCTGAGGAACTTAAGCAAAAGGGGAAAGTGCCGAAGGAGCAGTTGCCGTTCCACCTGCTGCCTGGTTGACGGGTAAAAAACCTTTCGACTGTCGCTATTTTTAGCGAAGAGCTATCGGCAGAGTCCTTGACGGACTCAAAACAGCCTTTGGGGCTTAAAAGCAGGCTGCCGGTAGAAATACCCGGCAGCTTTTTTATATAACAGGAAAGAGAACTTTTCTGTTATATAAAAACGAGGATTACAAAGGACGGAATGGTCTATTGATTATATATCTTGAATTTTCTAGCAAAATTTGGCATCATAGAATTGAAAGGAGTGCTCAACATGAAAAAAAACCTGTTTACTGGTTCCTGTGTGGCTCTCGCCACCCCCTTTACCGAAAGCGGAGTAAATTTTAAAAAACTTGAGGAATTAATTGAATGGCATATAAAAGAAGGTACCGACGCTATTTTAATTTGCGGTACGACGGGCGAAGCATCCACAATGCCTGATGAAGAGCATATGGAAGTCATCCGCTTCGCTGTAAATACGATCAATAAGCGTGTACATGTCATGGCTGGAGCGGGAAGCAACGATACCCGCCATGCCGTCGAACTTTCCCAATTCTGTGAAGATGCGGGAGCAGACTCCATCCTGACCGTCACCCCTTATTACAATAAAACGACGCAGGAAGGTCTTTACCAGCATTTTAAAGTGATCGCCCAAAGCGTGAAAATCCCTGTGGTGCTGTATAATGTCCCCTCGCGGACAAATCTTAATATAGCGCCGGCTACATTAAAAAGGCTTTCAGAAATCGAAAATATTGCGGCTGTAAAGGAGTGCAATCTTTTGCAGGCTGCGGAGGTATTCCATCTTTGCGGAGACAATCTTGATCTTTATTCCGGTGAGGATGGCAATGTACTTCCCCTGCTGGCCTTAGGCGGCAAGGGCGTGATTTCGGTATTGGCCAATGTCATCCCGAAGGATATGCACAAAATGGTTCAGGCGTTTTTTGAGGGCGACCTGGCAGCCTGCCGCAAGATTCAGATTGATACAGTGCCCCTGGAAAAAGCGATGTTCTGTGAGACCAACCCTATTCCGGTGAAAGCCGCAATGAACCTGATGGGAATGAACGCAGGACCATGCCGGCTGCCCCTTGTCGAAATTTCCGAATCCGGCATGGCACAGCTTAAAAAAGCCTTGAAGGGCTATGGGCTCATTTAAGAACCCCTTTTTTCTAATTCTTACTGGAGGTTATATACATGGTTAGAATACTTTTAAATGGCTGCAACGGCAAAATGGGGCACGCCGTCACAAGAGCCTGCGAGATGAAGGATGAGCTTTTTATTGCAGCCGGT
>DOHN01000127.1:0-1933 GCA_003535195.1 Ruminiclostridium sp. | reverse complement strand
TGAACTTTTTATCGCAGCCGGTGTGGACATGGTGCAAAAAGAAGGTCATTCCTATCCTGTCTATTCAAATCCCGACCAGGTAAAAGAACCCATTGACGTGATTATTGATTTTTCCCACCCCAGTGCCTTGACGGGTATTTTAGACTATGCAGTTAAAGAAAAGATCCCCCTTGTCATTGCCACAACCGGGCTCAATGACGCACAAAAAGAGCTTCTCAAGCAGGCGTCTCAAACAATTCCCGTCCTTCTTTCGGCCAATATGTCTTTGGGCATACACCTGATTCTGGATTTGGCTAAAAGAGCAGCTAAAATACTGCAGGATAACTTTGACATTGAAATTATAGAAAAACACCATAATCAAAAGATTGACGCGCCCAGCGGAACAGCGCTTGCCATTGCCGACGCCATAAACTCAGTGCTTGCAGGCAATCAGAAGAAATATGTCTATGACCGCCATTCTTCAAGACAAAAACGAACCAGGGACGAAATCGGCATGCATTCTATTCGGGGCGGCACCATCACAGGTGAGCATACCATATTGTTTGCGGGAAATGACGAGATGATTGAAATAAAGCACACGGCCATATCCAAAGACTTATTTGCCGAAGGGGCCCTGAAAGCTGCGGCTTTTCTCTATAACAAGGTTCCCGGCTATTATGAGATGAGCGACATCTTCGAGTAGCGGCAGAGCAAAAAAAAGGGTCTGGGTTTGTTCATCAGGCCCTTTTATTGTCTCTTGAATTTATTGTAATTATGTTGCTCGGATTGTATAATAAATAGCATGAAATAATATCTTAATATGAATCAGGAAATTTAAACCTTTAACAAGCCAATAAAATTAGTATGAGGTATAAATATGGTAAAGCTTTATATCCGGCAGAAAGTATTCTCAATCGGAGACCGTTACAGCATTATGAATGAAGAAGGGCAGCCTGTTTTCACCGTTGAAAGTGAGATCTTCACATTTGGGGCTAAAATTCACCTTTATGATGTGACAGGACAGGAGCTCTATTTTATTCAGCAGAAACTCTTTAGATTCCTTCCCGAATACCATATTTACAGCGGCGACCTTCATTGCGCCACCATTAAAAAGGAATTCTCCTTCCTGAGGCCCCGGCTGAATATTACAAGCCAGTTCGGCGATTTTACTTTTGAAGGAAACCTTTTTGCCATGGACTTTGTGGTGCTGAATAACGGCAATATGGCAGGAGAACTCCACAAGAAATGGCTTTCATGGGGCGATACCTATGAACTGATTGTCTATGACGACAATAATGCCCCCTTCTTCTGTGCCCTGGCTATCGCCATTGACAACTGCCTGCATAATGAAAATCAGCGCTGAAGTTAAAAGATCCCTAAATTTTATTTTTGGTATTGACAGGGCTGAAAACAGCCTGTATAATAAATCTTGCTGTTGCGGAACAAGCGCGGCAGCGACATAAAAAAAGATGTGCGGGTGTGGTGGAATTGGCAGACACGTACGTTTGAGGGGCGTATGCGAGAGCGTACCGGTTCAAGTCCGGTCACCCGCACCACGCGAAGTGGAATTATGGGATCTGAGGATTTCATAATTCCACTTCGTTTT
The DNA here is from genome assembly GCA_003535195.1 of Ruminiclostridium sp. Taxonomy (GTDB): domain Bacteria; phylum Bacillota; class Clostridia; order DSM-8532; family DSM-8532; genus DTU059. The sequence goes on along the minus strand of DOHN01000127.1, from coordinate 348 downwards.
TTACACGGCGATTTTCTGATTGGTGTAGCTTAACGCTACACCTTTCACGTTTCTATGAGAATATCGATCTCGGGGATGTCTTTCCAGTCCGGTACTTCAAAGGCCCCGATACAATGATAATGCGGCACAACCCGCTGCGCGACCTCGCCATCCACCCGCTCGGCGTGGTAAACGTCGATATGGTCTATGAGCTCCGTTACCATGTGCCGCGTCAATTTCGTGGCATTGGTATAGCGCCGGACGATCTCCAAAAACATATCGGCGGTGTAAAGCTGGCTGGTTTCTTTTTTTAGCTCTGAGCGCAGCACCTTGATCCGCCCCGCGATTTCGCCCTGCTCCTGCTCATAG
>DOHN01000206.1:7215-7517 GCA_003535195.1 Ruminiclostridium sp. | reverse complement strand
TTGGGGCCTATCCGCTTTCGGTGGTCTGCCACGCACCTTTTTTGCGGGGGATTGTTCCACATCAGCAGGAACTTCCTGCGCGGGATTAGTCGGTTCTATCCGCTGTTTTTCGGCAATGCTGTCAAACGGCACTACATTGTCGGCGGGATCGGGGATTTCAACAGTATCCTCACCGCGATCAGCCAGCCCCTCGCTTTCGGGTATGAGGGGAACGGCTTTGTCCGCGGTCAGATTGGGTGGCGGGGACGAAATATCCTGCGCCGTGTCGTTTTCCAGAACCTCCGGCTCAATGTTTTCGGGTA
>DOHN01000206.1:6761-7062 GCA_003535195.1 Ruminiclostridium sp. | reverse complement strand
GGGTACATCTTTTTTCTCATTGTCAGCCATGCGATTTTACCTCCTATTTTATTGCGTGAAAAAAGGGCTTAGCCAGCTTTGGCTAAACCCTGCGAATTGGGAGCATTCCTCCTCAATGTTTCGTTTTTGGGATACTATATATATGAAGCACACCCACTGCCCCTTGCCTAATGGGCAGGGTGCTTTCATACAAGTGGTTATTTTAAGTTTTTTATGGTATAATTTACTATAATTAAATTAGGAGGGGGATCTATGGCAGAGAAAATTACCACCATTAATGTAAGCCGCCAAAACTTTTGGC
>DOHN01000206.1:360-6630 GCA_003535195.1 Ruminiclostridium sp. | reverse complement strand
TGTAAGCCGCCAAAACTTTTGGCAAAGATTCTCAAGGTAATTGGCAAAAAGGGCAACGCAATCTTCGTATAATAATTAACTTTATTTGTATAAATAAAAGGCCTGCTACTTTTGCAGACCTTCTTGGTATTTGGGGGGATTACGGAATAGTTTTTTAGTGTGAGCGGGAATGCGCTGAATTACTCTTTCAAAAGTTTTTAGACATGGTACATGGAAATTTCCATTATCCCAAAACAATGAATGATATTTGATGACTGCCAAGTGGCAACAATTGCTGATAGAGGGGTTTTTTTCATTTAAATAACATCTGACAAAATATTCAAGAGCAGCTGGGGGAATTGATGCTATACCTTTGTTGTGTCCTCCTCGGCCATCGGATAATAGTTTTCTTGACTGCTCCTTGTATAGTTTCATCCAATAGTATAACGTGGAAGATTTTAAAAGGTATCCCTGACTGTAGTATTTATTCCAGTTTCTAATAAAATCTTGGGTAATGGTTTCAATCGAATCATCAGTGCCCATTTGACTGCTTCGGTAAATCAAATAGTCTTCCACGATCCGTTTGCGATCAATTGTATGTGTGCTAATTGGAGTTTTCATCTGCAATGGGACATCTATGCTTCTTGCTGTCTCGCCTTCATTCGTGGATATCAGCAGCCTTTGTACTTCTAGTGGTAAACTTTTGCTTTCAATAAAAAGCTGTTTTTTCTTTCGTTTACTTATAAAATATCCCTGTCTTGCTTTATCGCTTACCAGCCGCGGCGACACCTCTAGTATCGCCGCGACTTCATTGATTGAGACCCACATCTTAATTATCCCTCAAATTTAAAACAGTATCTATAAAAGAATTTGACTGTAGGGCAGCATTGAAACGCACACCATCACTTATACCCTTTAAATAGGCGAGTTTCTGGACTGCCGTAACAACTGCGCAGACGCTCTCCTCAATGTCCATACGATCATTGTCATTTAGTTGATAATGACCGTTTAAGCTATTTATTAATTGGTCGAAATCGGCTTTAGCTTGCTGAATATTGCTGTCTTTCTTTGAGAGGGTATCAAAGGTATCATTGAAATACGAAAACACTTCGCTTATCAGTTCTTTCATATTCATCATAACCATCCCTCCTATTGACCAGCAAAAATTCTAGAATAAGTCTCGATCAAATTACCGCCAGAAATATTGTTGAGTAGTGAAACTCCTTCTTGGATGCCCATATAAAAGGCAATCTCTTCCACGGAAATCAATAGTGATAACAAGGTGTCATCAACACCTCCTATATAGTCCATATTAGAGCCGTCTTTAGTTTTTTCATTAGAGAAAGCATACTCAACAATGGCCTGTTTTAACTCTTCCCGGCATTTTAAAACATGAGGGTCATTGTCAGTAATGGTTTCAATTTTTTGGGCAAAACAATTACTTACCTCGTTCATGACTTCTCGGCTGAAAAAAATGCTCTTAGACATCATGTCATCCTTTCTTGAAACCCTGGAAAGAACATGATATAATGGACATACAAATTCTTTCAAGGATTTGTGTCGGGGAAGTCTGCGTGGGGTTGCCAAACTTTCAGCGGGCTTCCTTTTTATTGCCTCTTTTGACTGTCTAACCATTGTTGCACTTCGCTTTTCGCGTAGCGTAAACTCCTATCTTTTCCGGTATAGGGCATTCCCTGTTTACGCCAGTTACTTGCTGTGGCCTTGCTGATTTTAAGCCATTCGCAAAGCTCTTTTGTTGTCATCAGCTCTTCCGATCGAATCAGCCCCTTTGGTTCAATTTGAATCACTTTGTTCAACAGGTACAACTGAATTATAGTTTAATAGGTTCAATAAGTCAAGGGGAAAATAGCATAAATTTGGAATGAACCACCGCGAAGTAACAAAGCGGTGGTTCATTCTTACTTAGAACGCTGGAACAAGGCCGCTATCATCGGACTCAATACCATCCTCGATTTCCTCAATAAGCCTCTTAAGCTTATTGAGAGTGTCGATATCATCCAGATTAACCTTTAGGATTAACTGCTGAATGGTGGTACGTCTGCCACTATCGCTCCGGTCAGTGCTGGAGCTGCCGATGCCGGGCGTGGAAACACCCATTTCCATCTGGTCAAAGGCGCTTGTCATGGTGTTGCCTGGCAAGTCTGCGCTTAGCTCCATGCCCGAGTTAAGAGTTTCAAAGATGCGTTGGCCGGAAAGCGTCAGATCGGACAGGGGGCCTACCTTAGCATCGGAGAATGGAAGCAGCTCCCGCACCTTTGTAAAGATGCCACTAATCGCTTCCGCTGGCTTATTGGCAACGGAAAGAATGCCACCCACCAGAGTATCAATAATTCGCTTGCCGCTGTCCCGAAACCAGTCAACCTTGCCGTTGATCCAGTCTATGGCAGCGGTAAAGCCGTCTTTGATCTGCTGGACGCCGCCTAAGAAGCCCTCTTTTACCGTGGTCCATGCGGTGCCCAGCGCTACGGAGACTTGATCCCAGTTTTTCCAAAGTAGGATAATGGCTGCTATGAGCGAAATAATGCCAATAACAATCCAAGTAACAGGGTTAGTCAGCAAAGCAGCTCCGAATTTAAGCGCGGCTCCTGCACCGGATAGGAAGCCTTTACCTAATAGCAGCAGTTTATCTTGTGCCATCAGTGCGGCAATCCGCATGTAGGTAATACCGTCCTTTACCAAAAGAAATGCAGAGTATCCTCTTTTTGCCAACGAAATTGAGAAAAGGACAATCCCACCTATACTACCGAATACCAGCTTGAGTAAGCCAAGGGATGAAATCAAGATACCCAGCCACATTACCCCGGTCATAATGGAACCGGCTAACTGGCTATTCTTCGTGACAAAATCAGTGATGGACTGGGCCACTCCATCTACTTTTCGCATTAGTTCCATAAATCGGGGCAGCATTGCATTTCCGACCGTCTCGGTAGTAGCCTGAAGCTTTTGCCTCAAAAGCTGCCAACCCTGGCCGGGCGGGGCATTAATCTTGTTTGCCATTTCTTTGGTGATGCTCATTCCCTTGCTCATAGAATCATATAGCATCAGGATATTTCCTTGCAGAGCATCTGTCTTGGAGTAAAGCAGATCAATCAGCTTGACGGCCTCGACTGTCCCGAATGCCCTTTGCAGTTCCAGCTTATCGCTGGCAGTCAACACAGAACCAAATTTCCCTTGAATTGCTCCAAGAATCTCCGGCATGGATTGCAGTTGGCCGCTAGCATTGAGAAAGTTAAGCCCTAATTCCTGCCCTGCCTTGGCTGCGTTGGATAAAAATGCTGTATACTTAGTACCGGCTTCCGAACCACTCATGGTAGCCTGGAGCATTCCCAAAACGGAAAGCTGCTCTTCCAGAGGTACTTGGGCAGCTGTTGCGCTGCCGCCCAATGCTGATATTGCTTGGGCCATTCCGCTCCCGCTGGTTTTAAAGGCACGAACAGAATCAGCGACTCCAGCAGAAAACATTTCCCCAAAATCCAAATCGCTAACCTTATCGTAATAATCCTTGTAAATGCCATATCCCGTAGCCATAAGATTGGTCATTTCTCCGATACTGGATTTGGTTGCTTTAGCAGTGATACCGGCAATACTTGCATACCCCGCCACGCCCTCATCCGTCAGGGAAGAAATGCCAGATTTAATATCATAAGCGGCGGTTAGGAATTCATCTTTCGTGGTACCGGCCCACTTGGTTGTGAAGCTGGTAGCGGCGTTTTCTAGAGCGGAAAAGTTTTCGATCCCCAGTGAGGCTAATTCTCCCAAGGCGTTCTGCGTTGCAAAGGTCGCCTCTACTGGGAGAATGGCGGCTTTGGCAATCGCCGCACCTGCTCCAATCATGGCTCCGCTCTCTAGTGTCATGGAAGCCATATTCTGTGAAAGTCCCATCACAGAAGTGTTAGTATACCCCAGCAGCGAGTTTATTTTTGTAGCCGGGCCGGATATGCGATCAACCATATTTACCAAAATAGACAGCTTATAGAGTGATTCTAATGCCATCATTTTTCACCTCCTTCCCTAAGTTGACATTTGAAGTGCTTCAAAACCCCGTTATAACGCGTTATAACGGGGGAATACCGTCTTCTTAAGGCAATCCCTCCTGTGGGAGCAAGAATGCCGTTAGAGGCCCTTGGCGTGGCCTTGGCGGTATTGCTGCATGTCCCCTGGGGTAAGCCCTAACAATTCATCACTCCGGGACAATTCACCGTTGCGTATGACTCCGGACGTTTTGACAATCCGACCCATCGGAACCATTGTCGGCGTATTTTTTAGCCAAAGCGTAAAATCATCATAGCTGTTCATGGCCGATTGAAACGCCCACTCCCTTTGAAACGGAGCAATCTTCCCTTCCCTCAATGCAAGCTCAACGGTGTTTTCTACCAGTGCTTTATGAGCTTGAAATTGAAGTGTATCCACCTCTAACTTTAGTGTGGTCTGCGTTCCAAGCAGTTGGGATACCGCCTGATAGACATCCTCTATCGTAGCTGTTGCGGGAAGCTGTAGCAGCTGCGCCAGGGTCTCCATAGATGCAGAGGGCTTTTGCACACCCCCATTAGGCAGCATATCTTCGGGTTTGCTGCTGTTTACAATCGGGGTCATAGCATCAATGGCCGGGGTATTTGTTAAGGCAACCGAATGCAGCTTGACTGCCTTGCGATCACTGGAACGCGCCATGATAACTGGTGAGCAATATTTATATTCCTTGTTGGTCAGGAATTCGGCAGCTTTTGGTGTCCATTCCACTAAGCCGTAAATGCCGTCCGGTTTCAAAGACAGCTCCTTGATCCAACCTGCAGCGGGAGCCTGCATATCCTTTAAGGTTTGATGCTCATAGTCGATGGGAATTTGAAGCTGCCTTTGCCTAAAATCCTGCCGAATGCTGGCAAAAGATTCCTCATCCACAAGAAAGTCTCCCTTTTGGCTTTTAACCAGCCCCAAAGGCAGGATTTTGAGATGTTTTGGCACACCATCTTCCATAGAAACGGCATTTTGAATCTTCAACAAAAAATCAGTCATAAATTATTCCTCACCCGTAGAGCCGAAAGCAAGCTGCCAAAGACCGTAACCAGCATTGCAACGGCTGTCCACGCCATATATGTATTCCTTTTGGAAGAATACATTGTCATCGCTAGGATTGTCCTTAGGCACCAATTGAGGCTTGCGCCTGTTCTGAAAGATAAACGGTTTAATGGGCCGCTTAGTGCACAGCAAGAACCACTGTGCAGGATGCGTGGCCAGTTCAGGAACTACCAGCAATTCGGCAGTATCCTTGTAAATGTTGGTACCTTGTTGGATTTCATCAGCCATAAGGATTTTACGGGCAACGGCTTCGTTTTGGGGGGCTACAACTAGCAGATCGGGAATAATGTAAAGCGGTTCACCCTCATCATTCATGAGAGTCATCATTTGGGAGCGCGCGGCTCCATAGCTATCAGGTGTTAGCTTCGAGGTGCCTTTATTGCTTTGTTCTGCGATCTTGGCGTTTGAATATAGTGGTTTGTGCTGGTCGGAAATAAAAGGCTTTCCATCAAAGCATTTTTCCGTAAAGGCCTTAGGGAACAATTCAAATACTAGCTTATCCGGGTGCAGCTTGGCGCTGTAGGCCAAATCCTGCATTATGGGCTTATACACACCAATTCGGTCATCCTCAATATCATTTCGAGGGACAGAAACAGTTAATTCAAAATCGCGGTTCTTGATGGTATAGTCATAGGTCGCAAGGTTTTTTATTTCCCGTTCGCTAATCCATTCCCGCATGCTGGGGGTTGCCCCCAACCAAGCGTAGGTTTCGTCCCTTGTCTCGGAGGGTACCTCCATGGCTACCTTGAGATAGCGAACCTCCGCTGCCGCAAAAGCCATGTTGAATACTGTGTTAAAGCTATGGAATACGCTGTTGATAGTTTCAGAACTAATTATCATTTGCTATGCCCCTTCCTTTGGTTTTTTTTACGATTTCCCTTACCCAACGATCAGTAATGTTGTGTTTTACCGCAATTTCCGAATAACTTAGGCCCTTTTCGTAATCATCTACTACCTTTTTGTCGCGAACCGTTCGCACAAATGTTTTTGGGGTATTAATATATAATGTGACGCCACCAAAAAGAATAATAAGCTTTTTGAAGGCATCAAGGCCTACTGTTTGAAGGAGCAGCTTGTATTCTTCCGGTACTTCTTCTTCTTTTAAAGAAGCTATATATTGATTTTGATTCACCCGGTAGTCAAACGCTTCCATTGGTGTCCCCCCTTATCGCTTGAGAAAATAATATATTATTTTCT
>DOHN01000206.1:0-232 GCA_003535195.1 Ruminiclostridium sp. | reverse complement strand
AAATAATATATTATTTTCTCAAGAAGTGTCTACTGAACCAATTCAAGAATTTAATTCATTAAGCGAAAAAAATATTGAAATGAGTATAAATATACAATACAATTCGCCATCACTATGTCACCTTAAATCGGTAAAGTAAAAGCTGATGAAATATACTAAAAATCCCTTTATAATCGCAATTTATAGAATTGCGACATTCAAAATTAGAAATTAGAGTATGAAGAAATTGAAA
>DOHN01000145.1:13188-17467 GCA_003535195.1 Ruminiclostridium sp. | reverse complement strand
AAAACTTGTTTTCGCTCATTTTTATCTCCTCCTGGGGTCATTATTATTTTTCGCGTGAATACAGGTTGTCAGGGCTTTGCATGATCCAGCGCACCTTTTGGCGCACATGGCAGACAAATATGTAAGAACTTCTCTGTATAATCAGCCGAAATACATGCCGCCGTTTACATCCATCAAAAGGCCTGTGATGAACTCTGCCTCATCGGAAGCCAGATAGGCTACGGCACTGGCTACGTTCTCGGGTTTGCCAAGTCTGTTAAGCGGTATACGCGCTTTTAAAGAGGCTACCTGGGCTTCATCCCAGCACTTGATAATATCGGTTTCGGTGGTGCCCGGACATACGGCATTGACGGTAATGCCAAATGGAGCGAGCTGCCTGGCCAATCCATAGGTAAGAGAGATAATTCCGCCCTTTGAAGCAGTATAGGCAAGCCCTGTTTCATAACCGCCCATACGGCCGGCAAGGGAAGAAATATTGATGATTCTTGGATTCAGACTTTTTTTCAGGTATGGCAATGCCTTCTGGCAGGCAAAAAATACGCTTTTAAGATTGACAGCCATCACTTGATCCCATTCTGCCTCAGTGACATCGGGAATGGGAGTGGAATGGAGTATTCCGGCATTGTTTATGAGAATGTCAATTTGACCGAAAGCATCCATGATCTGTTCCATAAGGGTCTCAAGACTTTCGGATTTTGAAACGTCACAGGAGAATCCTTTCGCCGCCCAACCTTCTTTACATAAGCTTTCTGCAGCTGCATACGTTTTTTCGGCATGAATATCGGCTATTGCAACGGCAATACCCTGGGATGCAAGCTTTTTGGCGATGGCATAGCCGATACCCTGGGCTGAACCGGTTACAATTGCGACTTTCTTGGTGGAACCATTCATAAATAAAAGCCTCCTCAAAACGAATATAAATTTTGATTTTATCAGTCATTTTCAGAGATTTATTAAATGAAACAATTACATTTTGACCAGACGATTTCAACCCTAATAATTAGGTTTAACGATAAACTTAGTATAAAACAGTGAAATTTAAAAGTCAACTAGTTTTTAATTTTGGTAATGATCCACAAACTGATACATGAATCTTCCGGAGTGCGGAGCGTTCGTAGAAGGGCAGAAAAATCAACCCCCTGGCTTATATTCAGGTAGATTTGCGAATAATTAATTCATTGCGCATAACAATTTGCTTAGAGCACATGTCCGGATTGTTAAAGCGTTCCAGCAGGAGACGCACACCCTCATAACCGATATCATATTTGGGCTGCCTCATGGTGGTAAGCGGAACACTCAGGTAGTCCGAAAGTTCAATATCATCATAGCCTGAAATCCGGATATCTTCCGGAATTTTTAAATTTGCTTCCTGTACGGCCTTAATGGCGCCAATGGCGATGAGATCACAGCCGCAGCAGACAGTACCATGTTTAAAACCGGTTTGGACAAGCTTGGCCATAGCACTGTAGCCATCATTAATGGTCGGTTCACAATAATAAACTCGCCTTTCGTTCCAGTTGCGGCCATGATCTGAAAGCGCATTCTGGTAGCCGGCGATACGCTCCAGACCGGTAGACCGGCTCTGGGAAAGGGGGAAAAAACGGATATCGTCATCACGGGTGCTCAGCAGATAATCTACTATTTCATAGCCTCCGATATAATTGTCCGCACTTACGCTGTCAATGCCGACCAATCCCCCGGACCGCATGAGCAGAACGGTGGGAATGCCCAAATGCTTCAGTTCCTCCAGGTCGCTTTTACCGGTCCGCATGGGAGCAGCAAAAATCAGCCCGTCAATTCTGCGGTCTATCATAGTATTCAGTGCATGCTTTTCATTTTCAGGAATCTGATAGGTGTTGGCAATAATGACATCATACCCCTCAGCGGAGGCAGAATCCTGTACACCGCGCAAGATCTGTGAAAATACAAGCTCTGAGCTGTCCGATGCAATGACTCCAATAGTTTTTGTGCGCTGCTTTCGAAGGCTGCGCGCAATAGAATTGGGACGATAGTTCAATTTTTTGGCAATAGCCAATATACGCTCGCTGGTTTCCTGGGATATGCCGCCCTTATTGCTCAGTACGCGTGATACTGCCATGGCAGAAACGCCGGCTTCTTTTGCGATATCTTTAATCGTAACCCTCTTGCTATTTGTCATATGAACCTTACCTTACTACAATACTTCATTTGAAATCTTGGAAATGAACTGTATGCTGTTATAACGTTAAATATAATTTACCACATTAAAAAGGGACATGCAAGTAATAAACAGAACTTCAATTCGTAATTTAGTGTCGGAGTGATGTTAAAATGCAGAAGCGGAGCAGGATCGCGAAGCGGCGTGAATGAAACCCGGACGATTTCGCTAAAGCATGGCTTGTACTGCCTTTTTGTAGAATTTAACGATAAAACTCAAATTTCGTTATTGACATTCGTTTTATTGCTAGTTATACTAGGGATTATAGAAAATTACTAAACAGCATACGTCATATGTCTTCAATTATAATAATTTTTAACAAAAGATGGATTTATTTAGGAGGACAAAATTGGCAATTATTAGTAAAATATCAAATATCTCATCGTGCTTTCTTAAATAAATACATAATATTTACCATTATTTTAATATTTTAGTTTATTATCAAAAGTAGTTCCTATTATACTTTGATTATTTTTATAGCTTTAACGTTAAAACGAGTGTTTTGTTTCTTTTTTTGTGCATAAATCTTACAGAGAAACAGGCATTATTTAGCATACCTATACAATGTAATCCGATTTTCATGACATCTTAAGTTATCTTAATTTTTCTGCTGTGCCTATATTCTGTATTCACTAAAATTAGAGAGTTTATCTTTTCATAAATTCTTTAATCAATATAGTCTAAGGAGGAGAACAAAATGAAAAAGCTATCCTATTTATTCTTGGCATTGATACTGACTGTATCTCTGACAGCTTGCGGCAATTCCGCCGGTACCGCCGGCAGCCCAAGTGCATCTGCTCCCGGCTCTTCAGCCCCCAGCGGAAATGCTGGTGAGTATGCATATGTAGTCGGCCATTACGGCGGTATCACAGGTAATGTGGCCACTGCCGGCAGCAATGGCTATGATGCCATCAAGCTTGCCATTAAACTATGGAACGAAAAAGGCGGCGTTCTTGGCGGAAAAATCGGCCTGGAGTTCTATGATGACGGAGCCACTACAGAAGGCGCTGTTAAGGGCGTTTCCTACCTGATTGATGAAAAAGGCGTAGATGGTATTATCGGATCCCAGCTGAGCGGTAATATTCAGGCTACCGGTGATCTGGTAGAGGCTTCTGAGATTCCTGAGGTAGCAACAGGTATGAATCCTGCATGGCTCCAAAAGGGATGGACATATCTTTTCCGTGCTCTGCCGAATTCTTCTGGCGGCGCTGCGCCCCTGGTAGACGCAATGGAAAAGCTTGAAAGCGATAAAATCGCATCGCTGGTTTACCAGGATGACGGAAATATTTCCGCCTATAAGCAGGTGAAGACTGAAATTGAGTCCCGTCAAGGCGTTAAGATCATTGAAGAACAGCAGGCGATGCAGGGTGAAACCGACTGGACCGGCGCACTGTCTTCAATCGTCAAAGCCCAGCCCAATGGTGTGATTATCTTTGCACAGGCTGAGCAGGGCTCTCTTATGGTAAAACAGATCCGCTCTCTTGGATACAAAGGTTATATTTATGGCTGTGAAACCTTCTCTTCTGCCGATATGAGAAACGTAGCAGGCAGTGCGGCCGATGGTATTGTTTTCTTTGCTCCCCACTGTGTGGCAGATAGCCCTGAGGAAGCAAACAGCGATATGGAACGTGCTTTCTTACAGGCCTACAAGGATGAATACGGCGTTATGCCTATTTCTGACGTAGCATACAGGGCTTTCGACGCCACCAATATTCTATTGACAGCTGTTGAAAAAGCAGGTACCGCTGATGGTCCTACTGTCAAAGATACTATTGCAGGCATGCAAATGGACATACTTGCGGGAAAAGCAGACTTCTCGAAATTTGACAATGGCGAATGCTTAAGCGGACAACAGATCTTTGTAATCCACAATGGAAAGAATATGTCATGGGATAAATACATTGAAAGCGGAAATGGCGCTGATACTTACAAATAAAATCCCTTTCTGAAGAGTTGAACAATCTCGGATCCTGATGCTTTTGCATCAGCCCGGCAGGGCTGCGGAATACGCTTGGAAGCAAGCTGACAACCGTGTTTCGCAGCCTTTTGCTTATTGTGAATACAACAAGGTTCCCGGGATCC
>DOHN01000145.1:12629-13066 GCA_003535195.1 Ruminiclostridium sp. | reverse complement strand
ATACAACAAGGTTCCCGGGATCCATCAGCAATCTTTGATTGGGTTAATAGGTGGGGGTCTTAATATATTTGAGCTAAGGCATATAAGGGAGTGACACTATGCAAATGTTTATATCGGTACTGGTCGGAGGGCTGGTGCTCGGATGTACATACGGTATGCTTTCCATGGGTTACAGCTTGATTTATCAAGCTTCAGGCTATATGAATTTTACTCAGGCGAATTTGCTCATGCTGGGAGCTTTTATAGCATGGCAAATGTATAGTATCTGGAAATTTCCATTCGTTGTGTCGTTAATAACAGCTCTTCTCATTATGTTCTGCGTTGGCTGGATGATGGAGCGGTTTATTATTCGAAGACTTGTCGCCAAGAAAGCAAAAAACGTCTATGTTGTTCTGGCAACCATTGCGTTGTCCATTATTGCTGAAAATGCTGCCCTG
>DOHN01000145.1:3289-12384 GCA_003535195.1 Ruminiclostridium sp. | reverse complement strand
TCGCGCTGTGTGCAATGGTCATTTTACACCTGTTTCTCAACAGAACGAAATTTGGCACATCAATGCGGGCTGCCGCACAGAGTAAAACAGCGGCCAGCTGCATGGGCATCAATGTAAATCGAACGATCGGTATCACATATGGAATCGCAGCAGCCCTTGCCTGTCTGGGCGGCGTGCTGGTGGCGCCGACCATGTATGTTTCTTATCAGCTTGGCAATAACTTATCCGCAAAAAGTTTTGCTGGCGCCGTCATTGGAGGCTATGGAAATATTTATGGTGCAATTGTCGGATCTCTGGTGATTGGCCTTTTAGAAACTTTCGTTGCCGGGTATGTTTCTTCTGCATATAAAGAGTTCATTGTTTATGGAGTAATGATTCTGTTTATGATTTTCAAACCATCCGGCATCTTCAATGCAAAAGTTTATGACATCTGATTAAAGTGCGGAGGTGTACTTGTGATGAAGTTTATTTCACAAAAAAATATTAAAAAGCTCAGTGCCGCCGTAATTCTGGGGCTGGTTGCCCTGGTCCCGTTCATGATGGAAAAGAATATAATATTCCGGCAGAACAAATATTTTTATGTGCTGATCTGCCTGATCGGTATTTATTCCATCGCTACAAGCGGATTGGATATCCTGTTCGGTTATACAGGACAGATCTCTTTCGGCCATGCCGGTTTCTTCTGCATAGGCGCCTACGGCTCGGTTCTGCTGTCCCATAAAAGCTGGGGAATCGCGCTGCTTGGAGTTTCTCCTTTACCGCCCATTGTGAGCATCCTTATTGCAGGCCTGATTGCGGCGGTAATAGGAGCTTTGCTGGCAGTGCCGGCATCAAAGCTTGTATTCCATTTCCTGTCGCTGCTGACCATTGCCTTCAATCAGATCATGCTTCTGTTTGTGGCTAATTTCCCTCAGCTGACCAACGGTTACGTCGGTATTACAGGCATTCCCATGATCCAGATCTTTGGTATTGATTTTTCGACCAGGAAAAGCAAGTTCATGTATTTCTATCTGGTGCTCTTTTTCCTGGCGGTTCTGCTCATCCTTAAGCAAAATCTGGTGCATTCAAGGGTAGGGCGCGGATTGATCGCCATTCGGGAAAATACCATGGCTGCAAACGGCTGCGGTGTAAACTTGAAAAAATATAAGATTATATCCTTTGCCATATCAGCCTTCTATGTGGGTATCGCAGGTGCTCTCTATGCCCATATGATCGGTTTTATCAGCCCTGATACTTTCGTACAGAACACTTCCGTCATATTCATTACCATGCTTTTATTCGGCGGAAGCGGCAACCTGGTTGGCCCTGTTTTAGGCGCCATGGTTATTACTTTTATCCAGGAAGGGTTCCAGGCTCTGGCCAATTACAGAATGCTGATATACGGAACTGTGCTTCTTTTGCTGATTCTATACCAGCCAACCGGTATAGCCGGATTTGGCAAGAATATCTCCAGCCGGTTAAGGAAATTAGGAGGTGCACACAATGGCGATGCTAGAAGTTGAAAACCTGACAATCGACTTTTCCGGTTTGAAAGCCGTTGACGATCTTTCTTTCAGTATTGAAAAGGGAGAGATCTTTGGCCTGATAGGGCCCAACGGAGCAGGGAAGACAACGACATTCAATATGATCAGCGGTACATTTAAGCCTACATCCGGTAAAGTATTTTTGGAAGGCAGGCGTATAGACGGAAATTACATGTACCAGAACAACCAGCTGGGCATTGCAAGGACTTATCAGAACATCAATCTGTTTAAAAACATTACCATTCTGGAGAATATTCTGATAGGCCAGCACAGCAGGCTGAGCTGCGGACTTTTTTCCGCTTTGTTCCATCCCCCCAAGTATTATAAGGAGGAGAAAAAAGCGGTAGAAAAGGCCCGTAATATTTTAGAGTTTGTAGGTCTGAAGCAAAAGGAGGACAGTATTGCCAGTGCTCTTTCCTATGGAGAGCAGAGGCTTTTGGAAATTGCCCGGGCTCTGGCCAGCGATCCCACTCTGCTTCTTTTAGATGAGCCTGCTGCAGGTATGAACCCCACAGAGAAGGAATCTCTTGCAAATCTTGTTACGAGAATTCGCGAAAGAGGAATTACAGTTCTTCTTGTGGAACATGATATGAAGTTTGTGATGGGCATCACAGAAAGAATTTGTGTACTCAACTATGGAAAAAGGATTGCTCTCGGTACGCCGGCAGAAGTGCAGGCTAATCCTGAAGTTATCGAAGCATATCTTGGTAGAGGGGATTGATGGCTATGGAACCAATTCTGTCAGTTAGAGATTTAGATTTTCATTACGGCGAAATTCATGCATTGGACCATGTGTCATTTGACGTTTATCCGGGGGAAATTGTTTCGCTGATCGGCAGCAACGGCGCCGGCAAGACGACATTGCTTCGTACCATATCAGGACTTCTCGGTAAAAATACCGGCGGGACCATCTATTTTATGGGCCAAAGAATTGACGATATGCCGGCCCATAAAATTGCGGAGCTCAATTTGCTGCAGGTACTGGAAGGAAGAATGGTTTTCCCGTTATTGACCGTCAAAGAAAACCTGATGATGGGAGCCTTTTTAAAGAAGGATAAAAAGTGGATCAATGACAAAATTGAATACTGTTATAACCTGTTTCCGAGACTTCGGGAAAGGGAGAAACAGAATGCCGGCACCCTGTCCGGCGGTGAGCAGCAAATGGTTGCGGTAGCCCGCGCGCTGATGGGCGAGCCGAAGCTTTTAATGCTGGACGAACCGTCCATGGGTCTTGCGCCCTTGGTCGTGAAAGATATTTTTGAAACCATACAGAAAATTAACAAGGACGGAGTCACCATTCTTCTGGTGGAGCAGAATGCCAATGCCGCTCTGAAAATTGCAAACCGTGCCTATGTTCAGGAGCTTGGCAAAATTGTCAAGGAGGGACCGGCCCAGGAACTTGCTCAAGACGACAGTGTCAGAAGAACTTATTTGGGTATTTCCTAAGCAGAACGGCAGGACCAGAGTGCACCATATAGTTGGGGGCACTTTGGTTCCTGCTGCTTGGGGAAAAGCTATACATAGAGCTGAAGAATGGAATTAAGCTTTTGCTTTTTGAGTTTAACGTTAAACTAAAAACATTTGTTTTCAGGGATATAACAGGCTGATTCCCAATATATTTTGGCATAGCAGCTTGTATACAAAGACGGTCATATTAATTTTACATTTTACCCGTGAAAGGAATTTTATGATGAAAAAGACATATTTAGAATGGCTAAACGAATCCACCGCCACAAGATGGTGGCATGACTCCGGCAATCCTGACGAAATTGCGCTTGCAAAGAAAAGAGGGGCGTTGGGTGTTACCACAAATCCGGTCTTGACCTACAGGGCTTTCCGGTCCCAGCCGGAATTCTGGGATGAAAAGGTCAATCAGATACCCCAGGATCTGGATTTTGAAGAGCGCGCCGAAGCTTTGCTTCGTTTGATGGCGACATACGCCGCAGAATATTTTGAGGATGTCTATAAAGCTACCAACGGGGAGCACGGTTATGCTCTGGGTCAGCTGAACCCCAGCCGCGCAGGAGATTTTGAGGGCATGCTGGCCCAGGCCCGCCGGGTTCACAGCTGGGCGCCCAATATTGCGATTAAGCTTCCCACCACCCGCTCTGGAATAGAGGTCATAGAGCAGATTGCCTCAGAAGGTATACCCATCTGTGCAACCATTAATGTTTCTGTTTCACAGGCCATTTCTGTGGCGGAAGCCTACGAGCGGGGCATAAAAAAAGCTAGGGCCAATGGTGTCAAAGTCGCGCCCTGTCTGGTTGTTCAGCAGGTAGGCCGTATCGATGACTATCTTCGGGATGTGGCTTCCGATATGAAGCTCAATCTCCCCGAAAGCGTCATTACCCGCGCAGGAATCGCCATTGCCAAACGCTCCTATCAAATCTTCCAGGAAAGAGGCTTTTCCTCCATCATTATGCCTGCCGGCCTTCGCGGTTCCTATCATCTTACCGAACTGGCGGGGGCGAAAGTCATCTTCACCCTCAATACGCGCGTGCAAGACATGGTTCTGGAGGAGGATCCTGTTCAGGAGGAGCGGATCGGGATACCCGTCCAGCAGGATATTATTGACAAGCTCATGCAAATTCCGGAGTTCGTGCGGGCTTATGAGCCCGATGGCATGAAGCCTGCCGATTACATAACCCTCGGCGTTGTGCAGAAACTGCTTTCCCAGTTTACTGAGACCGGCTGGGCGCCGCTGGAAACCTATCGCTCAAAAAAAGTGTCCAAACGGTGGATTTGATAAAATCATTCCGGCATAGATTTTGTTTTTTGCCCGAAGGCGGATGGAATGGCTGAACCTTTTCTCCGCCTTTTTTATGCCCTTTTATTCCTTAATCCCATAGCCCCAAATTCTTAAGGCCTTCCTCCCATGGAATCTGAGGCAGGGAGATATCCTTTCCTGTGAAATAGGAAAGGTGGCCGGAGGGCTCGGAAAAGTCAAAAACCAGGCTGACGGCCCAAAGAGCCTGCCATTTTAGCTTAAGATTTCTGTTAACGGCATTCATGCCATATTTGCCGTCCCCTAGAAGAGGATGGCCTATATGGGCCAGGTGGGCGCGGATCTGGTGGGTTTTGCCGGTTACCGGCTCCACTTGGAGAAGGGAAAATTCTCCGTCTGTTTTCAGTGTGCGGTAGCGGGTAATGATCCGCTCCGTATGGGGCTTGGGGTTATCGTATACAAAGACCTGGCTTTTGGACCTGTCCTTCCATAAATACCCTGCAAGTTCCCGGGAAGCCTTTTTGGGAATGCCGTTTACAATGCAGTGATAGGTTTTCCGGACTTCATGCCGGCGGAATTTTTCCTCCATGATATTCAGGGTTTTGGGGTCCTTTGCCAGCACAACAAGACCGCCGGTATTCCGGTCAATCCGATGACAAAGTGCAGGAAATCCCCCTTCAAAGGCAATCTCCGCATCCCGTTCCCGGACATAGCGCTGCACCCATTGATCCAGCACCAATTCCTCCTTGTTTTTATCCTGATGGACGGGTATGCCCTGAGGTTTTGAAACCACCATGATATAATTGTCCTCATATACAACGGACGGGAGGCCTGACGGGTCGTCTGCGGCTTGTCCGGCAGACAGGTATTCATCCGGGATAAATATTTCCACTTTATCGCCGCAGGTTAAGAGAAAGGATTCCTTGACACGCTTGTCATTTACCTTAACGCTTCTTTTCCGAAACGCCTTAAAAATAACCGAAGCTTTTACGGTAGGAAATATGTCAAAAAGAAAGCAGTCCGCTCTTTTTTGATGGTATTTTTGGGGGACAATAAACTGTTTCATGGTTAAACCTCTATTTCAAGAATTATTCAGTAATTTCGGAGATCCTGACCGCGCCGCGGCTGATTTTTCTGGGAAGCATCTGGTAAACGCTCCGGTGGAGCTTCTCTTCGCCAATCAGTACATTTCCGTTATAGATTTTCATGTATGTATCCACCACATATCCGGTTGAACCGTTCTCCGTCACCTTTACCTCACCCTGGGGAAGTGTATAGTCATCAATATATTGTACCGTCGGGGGCGTGGTTCTAATGGTATCCGACGCTAATTTTACCCGAAGATTGGGATAGTCATTTGTGGCTCGGATCCGGAAAGTCAGGCTGTGATTATCGGTTACCCATGCGCTGATCATAAGTGGGTAGCCGGTGGTATTTTTAAATACCAGATCAGCATAGCCGTAAGAAACCGCCGCATCCAGGCCAAGGGGCACATAGCCGACCGTAAACATATGATTGTGGCGTTCGGAAACAGGAAGATTAGCCCTCAATACCGCGTTATACAGGGTAGTGGAGACCTGGCAGACACCCCCGCCGGTGCCATCCTGTATTTGTCCGTCAACAAATACATGGGCAATTTTATAACCTTTTTGCGGGGTTCTGGGTCCCACAATTTTATTGAAGGAAAACTCCTCGCCGGGTTCTAAAATAGTACCGTCAATATTTTCTGCAGCAAGACCGATATTGATGCTTCGATTCAGATTATTTTGACTATTTGTATTAAAATAAGTGGTATAAGTGGCAAGGGTATCTCTAAAAAGCTGCTCCTTAAGCATATCCTCGGTTGTTTCGGGGAAGATGAACTCAACAGGCAGCAAAATTTCCTCATATTCTTTATTTTCCCGGGTTTCCACATAATGTATAACTTCCATGAGCTTCTCCCGGCTGATCCTTCGCCCCATTTGATGACTTTTTATCTCGTATGTGGTTCGGGAGGTTTTGACAAAGCAGGCATTGACGGGACTCTGATTAAGGGTTATTAGGGTGGTTTCCACATCGATGGGAGGAATTTCCCCTTCAATGACGGGAACCGTTATTTTTGCAGGCTTTATTGTTTTCACCGCGGCGATGACATCATTTTTTAACTGCTGCCTGTCGGCTTCCTTTCCGGAAATACCCGTACAGAGTATGACCTGGTCTTCCATAATTACAATATTAGAAGGGATGATTTCCTGATAGACAGCCCGACAGATTTGGTCCAGAAAATGATTAAAGGCATCCGTATCATAACAGAGCTCCAATTCCACCGGTTCAGAATGCCGGATTAAACGCCCGATTTTAGCAAGACGCTCTAAAATGCCGCCTTTTCGACCGATATCATAAGCTTTTTGGGCCATGGTTCCGGAATCAATCCCTATGCCCAGATCAGAAACATTCACATTCCTCTCAAAACGGTCACTGGATATGGTGAGGGTTATCCCATCAAATATACCGTTGTAATAGTCCTCCAGGTAGGAAGAAAGCCTGTCTTTTGTATATCCGCCCATATTCTTTCCGTCTATAAAGACTCCATGGTATATGGCAGAGGTATCAAGCAGTGCTTTTGCCAGGAAAAGAAAAATTATGAAAAGGAATACCAAAAAAGCCGATAATAATAATACGGCAACTTTTCTTCTGCCGCCAGATAATTTTTTAATCGGAGGGGCTTTATCAAAATGGCTAAGTTCCATAGTTTTACCTCATCATAGATACTGGGCCGGTCAGCTTTGGCGTAAGCCTTGCTGTACGTCCATTATCGCAGGTTTCAAAAATCTTGACAACAGCGGTAATTCAAGGGCTTTCAAATGCTGGTCTGCGCCAAAGCCGCCGGTCATTCATATGTTCTTTGTTATGTTATACTAGAAGTGCGATCATTTTAGAAGACTTTTGTATGAGCGTAAATGTGATCCATTGGAAATTGGTACATCAGGGAGTGATTTTTATGTGGATATTTAAGCGGAGGCAGGCACCGGAGCAAAGTAAAGAGACTTCAGAAGCAAACGGAAGCGCAGTCGTAAAATTTGATGCATCGATCCTCAGAAAAAATGATATTACACGTCTTTCCTTAGATGAGCGATGGACAAAGCTGTTTGTTACAACCAGCATGAGCCCTGAACTGGATACGGCCGAAAAAGAAATGGGTGAGCTGATTAAAAGAGAGGCGCTCCTTAAAAATGAGCAGGAAAATTTAGAGCCGCAAAAAAGAAAATGCATGTCCGAAATTATGAATCTTACCCAGAAGGCTTTTGATAACAATGATGACGAAGCCAAAAAAAAGCTGACCGAGTATAAAAATGAGATTGAAAAAACAAACAGCCGAATGGACGCCGTAATGGAGGAGATAGAAACCCTGGATGAAAAATTGAAAGAGGCTAATCTGAAGCTTTTGGAGGATTCGGTTTCTTACATATTTTCAACCCTGAAATTCAGCAAGGAGAGGACCTTAGAAATACAGAAAGAGCTTGCGGAAATGGAACAGAGGGGAAAGGCTTTAAGAGAAGAGCTGGAAACCATTTCTGTGGATTGGACACAGTATGCGTTAGATCTTACGGAACTGATCGGTGCTGATGAAGTCAAACGGCTGGAATCCGAATTTGGGCTGGAGGGAGATATTCATGAAGCTATTGACGCCACAACAGATGAAATCCGTTGATAAAACGGCGATAGAAGTTTTAGGCATACCGGGAATCCTGCTGATGGAAAATGCGGCCATACAGGTGGTTGTAAAGGCGACCGGACTCTTGAGGGACAAGACCGGAGCCTGTATTACCATTGCGGCAGGCTCCGGCAATAATGGAGGAGATGCTTTTGCCGCAGCAAGGCATCTTTTGGCTATGGGGCATTCGGTTTCGGTCTTCTCCATGACGGCGCCCGAAAATTTAACCGGTGATGCCCTTACCAATGCTCTTATTCTGAAGAATATGGGACTGGAAATTCCGGTTTTGACAGACAGTACCGCGGCCCAAAGGCTGGAGGCCGCCTGCCGAAACAGTGACCTCGTCATTGACGGCCTTTTGGGGACCGGTCTTAACCGGGAAGTGGAAGGCATATGGAAAAGAGTCATTGAAATCATCAATAAAAATGCCCGGACGGTTTTATCCATCGATATTGCTTCGGGAGTAGACGGGCTGACAGGAAAAATCAGGGGCAGCTGCATACAGGCTGATGCTACCGTGACATTTTTTCTCCCAAAAATTGGCATGGTTCAACATCCGGGGGCCGGCTGCATGGGTGAGCTGACGGTAGCGGATATTGGCATCCCTTACGGGCTTGCCGCGGATTTTAATACACCGGAATTAATGGAAAAAGAAGAGGTCAGGGAAGTCCTTCCTGTAAGGCAACCCGACGGGCACAAAGGAACCTTTGGCAAAATACTCATTATTGCCGGTTCCGCCGGGATGACGGGGGCCGCTTATTTAAGCGCAGTATCCGCCTATAGAACCGGATCTGGCCTGGTAAGACTGGCTGTTCCGGAGAGCTGCAGGGAACCGTTGGCAATCCTTATCCCGGAGGCCGTATTCAGTATCATACCTGAAAAAAACGGACACGCATTTTTGGATGATCCGGCTTTGATAAAAAGTTTGGCGGAGGATGCAGACGCGGTATTGGTGGGGCCGGGGCTTACCTGCAATGAGGATACGTCAGCGCTTCTGCATGCCGTTGCCGAATATTGCGAGAAGCCCATAGTATTTGACGCCGACGGGCTTAATATTATTGCCCGGGATAAATCCATCCTGGAAGATCTCCGATGCGAAGCGGTCATCACCCCCCATCCCGCTGAGATGGCCAGGCTTTTGGGCATTGATGCC
>DOHN01000145.1:2541-3184 GCA_003535195.1 Ruminiclostridium sp. | reverse complement strand
AGGCTTTTGGGCATTGATGCCGGTGAGGTTCAGAGCAACAGAATATCCCTGGCCCAGCAATTTGCTGATGAATATGGCCTGACGGTGGTTCTGAAAGGGGCAGGAACAGTGATTGCCACCAATGACGGAAGAACGGCCATCAACGCTACGGGAAATAACGGCATGGCAACTGCCGGCGCGGGGGATGTCCTTGCAGGCATGATCGTATCCCTGCTGGGGCAGGGAATGTCCCCCTATGATGCAGCCGCAGCGGGCGCCTATATGCACGGCCTGGCGGGGGATCTGGCAGCCCGCGAAAAGGGGATGCCCGGTTTGATGGCGCAAGATATCGCCAGCCATATCCCCGGGGCATTCAAGCATATTCTGGAGGCTTAATAGACATAAGGTATATTTCATGTGTTAAAGCAAAATAGAAGGTGATCATAATGGACTATAAATTTACCCGGGCCTGGGCCGAAATAAATCTGGATCATATTGCGCATAATGTGAGGGAAATCCGTAATCTGGTGGGCAAGCGCACCGAGATCATGGCTGTAGTCAAAGCGGATGCTTACGGCCACGGTGTTCTGGAGACCGTGAGCACCATGATTGAAAACGGTGTTTCGAGACTTGCGGTATCCATGATTGACGAAGCCATACAGCT
>DOHN01000145.1:2279-2420 GCA_003535195.1 Ruminiclostridium sp. | reverse complement strand
ATGATTGACGAAGCCATACAGCTCCGAAAAATAGGAATCGAGGTTCCCATTCTGGTTCTAAGCCATACAAGTCCGAAAAGGGCTGATGAGCTCATCAAATACCATATTACACAGACCGTTTACAGCCATGAAATCGCAGAG
>DOHN01000145.1:0-2182 GCA_003535195.1 Ruminiclostridium sp. | reverse complement strand
TTTACAGCCATGAAATCGCAGAGGCTCTGTCCAATGAAGCAGTGAAGCAAGGGACTGATGTTCATGTGCACATCAAGATAGATACGGGCATGACCAGGGTCGGTTTTGCTCCGGGATACAGTGCGGTAAAGGAAGTGGTGGAAATCCAGAAGCTTCCCCGCATTGTTGTGGAGGGAATTTTTACGCATTTTGCCTCAGCAGATGAAGCAGATAAAAGCTATACGATACACCAGGCGGAGCTTTTTGAAAGCATTATCAATGAATTGAACCGTATCGGCATCCTGATTCCTATCCGCCATGTATCCAATAGTGCGGCCATCATGCAGTATCCTGAGCTCACAATGGATCTGGTGAGGGCCGGGATTATTCTTTACGGCATCTATCCCTCCCACGAGGTGGATAAATCAGTCATAGGCCTACAGCCGGCCATGACTCTCAAAGCTAATATATCCATGGTGAAGTGGGTGGAGAAAAATACGCCGGTAAGCTATGGAAGAAAATTTGTGACCGGCAGAAAAACCCGTATAGCAACCATCCCCATCGGTTATGCCGATGGCTATTCCAGGCTCCTTTCGGGCAAAAGCCGGGTGCTCATAAATGGGCAGTACGCACCGGTGGTGGGATCTATCTGCATGGATCAGTGCATGGCCGATGTGACCGATATTGCCGGGGATATTGAGGTGGGAGATGAAGTGGTTCTCATTGGCCGCCAGGGCGGCAATGAAATTACCGTTGATGAAATTGCCGGGCTGATCGGTACCATCCCCTATGAAATTGTATGTATCATAGGCAAGCGGATACCCCGGGTTTATTTTAAAAACGGGAAGGTTGTCAATGTGTTGAACTACCTGGTTCATGAGCAAGCTTAAGACTGCTGCGCTGATATTTTTACCGTTTTTTTTCTGAAATGTATACAATTACAGGAAATGTGTAACAATAAAGATTGCGTAATCTAATCTTAATTTGACGCTCTTGAAAAAAATTTTATAATAGAATCAAGAGAATAGTATACAGGGGTCATGCATTGGTGGTCAATACTTTTTACAGGAGTGATTAAAATTGCTGGTAAGAAGAGGCGACATCTACTATGCTGACTTAAGTCCTGTTGTGGGTTCGGAACAGGGCGGTATCCGGCCTGTGCTGGTGATTCAAAATGATATCGGCAATAAATTCAGCCCCACCATCATTGTATCCGCAATAACCTCACAATTGGATAAGGCCAGGCTCCCGACGCATATTGAAATATCAGGGGACTGTTACGGCCTCAACAAAAATTCAGTGGTTCTTCTGGAACAGGTAAGAACCATTGATAAGAAAAGGCTTCGTGAAAAGGCGGGACATCTGGACGACTACTTGATGAGACGAGTAGATCATGCACTTCATACAAGCTTCGGCCTGAGCGTTACATACGTGCAGTAGAGAGCTTGTGGAGTGCCTACTTTAGGAGGAAAATCATGATATTCAAAAGAAAAAGCAGATTGGTAACTTTAGTTTGTTTAACATTTGTATGCACTACATTAATTATGTCATCGGCTGTGAGCTCCGGGGAGCCCGGCAGCAGCTCGGATCCGCTGGTATCTAAAAGCTATGTGGATGAACAAATATCTAAACTGGCTTCCCGGATCAGTTCGGGATCAAGCGGAAGCGGAGCTGCCGATTCGGAAGCCGTTGCCCAGCTCCAAACCGATATAGGGGACCTGACCAAGTTTATCATTGACGCTTTGGAGGAGAATAAAGCTTTAAAGGCGAGAGTGGCCGGCCTGGAGAGCGGTTTTACCGTAGTTGAAGCAAAAGCCGGGCAAAAAATTATCCTTTCGGCAGGCAGCGAGGCTATATTGAGAAGCGGTTCGGCTACAGCCGTCAAAGGCAGCAATGGTGACCTTTTGATCGATGTAAGCGCCGGAGTGGACTTAAAGGATGGTGCCAATATTCCTCTTCAGCATATTCTGATTTCCTCCAGGGCCGACGGAAGAGGACTTGCCGTCAAATCTAATTCCTACCTTTTGATCCGGGGAGGCTACACCGTTCAATAGGGGAACTTGTATCAGACCAATTTGCAAACTGATATAGAGAAAGGGGCATTATCACAGGATAGTGCCTTTTTTATACCGGGCATCAATAGGGCATTAACAGTTGACTGCAATTCGTAATTTAGCGGCAGAGTGATGTTTCAGTACGTCAG
>DOHN01000089.1:6777-7426 GCA_003535195.1 Ruminiclostridium sp. | reverse complement strand
AAATTTAAAGCGGTACAGATCGGCGGGCCGTCGGGCGGGTGTTTGACGGAGGCACATTTGGATCTGCCTCTTGATTTTGATTCCCTCAAAAAGGCGGGGGCCATGATCGGCTCCGGCGGCCTGGTGGTCATGGATGAAGATACCTGCATGGTAGAGGTTGCAAGATTCTTTATGAATTTTACACAGAATGAATCCTGCGGGAAATGTGTTCCCTGCCGCGAAGGAACCAAAAGAATGTTGGAAATTTTGGAGCGGATAGTAGCCGGAAAAGGTACTGAAGAGGATTTGGAGACCCTGGAAGAGCTGGCTGATACCATCAGCAAGACGGCCCTCTGCGGTCTTGGAAAATCAGCGGCCAACCCGGTTGTAAGTACCCTGAAATATTTCAGAAACGAGTATATAGATCACGTGGTTCATAAGCGCTGCAAGTCCGGAACATGCCAGGCCCTGAGGCGTATCGTCATTGATGCCGAGAAGTGCAAGGGATGCAGTAAATGTTCAAGAATATGTCCTGTATCNNNNAGCTTCCAACCCTGTGGTAAGCACTTTGAAGCATTTCAGAGATGAATATATTGCTCATGTGGTGGACAAGAGATGTCCTACAGGAACATGCAAGGCTTTGAAAACCATAGCTATAAAAAAAGAATTG
>DOHN01000089.1:5449-6559 GCA_003535195.1 Ruminiclostridium sp. | reverse complement strand
GCCTGTCGCATGTGCGTTGTGGAGGATAAAAAAGGGAATATTTTTTCCTCCTGTTCGGAACCTCCGAGAGATGGTTTGGAAGTGTTTACCAATACCCCTAAGCTTCAAAAACACCGGAAGATGATTCTTGAGCTGCTTCTTTCCAGCCACTGCAGAGATTGCACGACCTGTGAAAAAAGCGGAAAATGCAAGCTGCAGGAGCTGGCGGTCAGATTTGGCGTAAAGCGTGTCCGGTTTATGAACGGCAAGCGCGACTTTCCTATCGACGACAGCAGCGCCTCGCTAATTCGAAATCCTAATAAATGTATTTTATGCGGGGACTGTGTGCGCATGTGCTCCGAGATTCAGGGAATAGGCGTTTTGGACTTTGCATTCAGGGGATCCAATATGCAGGTAATGCCGGCTTTTGATCGGAAATTAAAAGATACGGACTGCGTGAATTGCGGTCAATGTTCCGCTGTTTGTCCTACCGGTGCTCTTGTTGTAAAGGATGAAACTCATCGGGTGTGGAAAAGACTTTATAATCCTGATTTGAGGGTTGTAGCCCAGATTGCGCCGGCTGTCCGGGTGGCTTTAGGTGAGGAATTCAATATTCCGACCGGTGAGAACGTGACCGGGAAAATCGTTGCAGCCCTTCGGAAGCTCGGATTTAATGAAGTATACGATACATCGCTGGCTGCCGATTTAACGGTGATGGAAGAATCAAAAGAGTTTATGGAAAAGCTTGACCGGGGAGGTAAATTGCCTCTTTTCACATCATGCTGCCCGGCTTGGGTGAGATATGCGGAAACCAAGCATCCGGAGCTTCTTCCTCAAGTTTCTAGCTGTAAATCGCCCCAGCAAATGTTCGGCTCTGTTATCAAGGAATATTTCAGAGCAGAGAAAAGCCATGAATTTAAGTCCACCATGATGGTTTCCATCATGCCCTGTACGGCAAAGAAATATGAGTGCGCCCGCCCTGAGTTTGTCACAAAAGGGGAAAAGGACGTGGATGTGGTGATCACCACACAGGAATTGGCCACGATGATCCGAGAGGCAGGCATTGTCTTCTCAGAGCTTGAGCCCGAAGCTCCGGATATGCCCTTTGGTCTTGCATCGGGATCCGGCGTC
>DOHN01000089.1:4268-5317 GCA_003535195.1 Ruminiclostridium sp. | reverse complement strand
GCATCGGGATCCGGCGTCCTTTTCGGTGTTACCGGCGGGGTGGCAGAAGCGGTGTTACGCCGCTGTGCTCTTGAGAGAACCCAGGAATCTTTGAAGGAATTGGCCTTCTCCGGTGTTCGCGGTATGGAAGGTATTAAAGAGGCTTCCGTGACCATCGAGGACAAAACCCTGAACCTTGCCGTTGTACATGGCCTCCGCAATGTCGATAACCTTCTTGAGATGATTAGAAATGGTGAAAAACAGTACGATTTTGTAGAAGTGATGGCCTGTCCGGGCGGCTGCGTCGGCGGAGCCGGCCAGCCCATTCCTCCGAGCACGACAACAAAGAATATCCGTGCAAAGGGGATTTATAAGGCGGATAATGTTTCCCAGATCAAACGGTCGGAGGAAAATCCTATGATCACAGGCTTGTACAATGGTCTTCTAAAGGGTAAGAGCCATGAGCTCCTGCATTGTCAGCATAATCGATAAAGTCATTAGAGAATGAGGTGTAAGCAATGTCAGTTATTCAAATTTGTGTAGGCAGTTCCTGCCATATAAAGGGATCCTACCGCGTCATCCAGACGTATAAAAAACTGATTGAGAAATATGGTTTGGGGGATCAGGTCGAATTGAAAGCGTCTTTCTGCATGCAAAAATGCACCAATGGCATTGCGGCCACCTTTGACGGGGAACCGGTGGAAAATCTGTCCATTCAAAACTGTGAAGCCATTTTTATGGAAAAAGTAATGAGGTGAAAAATGGGGATTATTCAGCTGAAAGAAGCAAATTGCAAAAACTGTTACAAATGTATCAGAGAGTGCCCGGTAAAGGCCATCTCCTTTAATAATGAGCAGGCGCAGGTGATAGAAAAGGAATGTATTCTTTGCGGCAAGTGTATTTTGGCTTGCCCTCAGAATGCCAAACAGGTTGTCAGTCACCTGGATAATGTTCAAGGCATGCTGAACGGACGCAATAAGGTCTATGTATCGCTGGCCCCATCTTTTGCTTCATTTTTTAAAGGAATTGATTTTGGCGGAATGTCAGATGCCCTTAAAAAACTGGGTTTC
>DOHN01000089.1:0-4156 GCA_003535195.1 Ruminiclostridium sp. | reverse complement strand
CCTTAAAAAACTGGGTTTCGTTCAGGCGGAAGAAACGGCGGTGGGAGCCGCCAAGGTGAGCCAGGAGTACGAAAAGCTTTTAATAGAAGGAAAAATGGAGAATATTATTACCACAGCCTGCCCGACGGCAGTTTTGCTGGTTGAAAAATATTATCCTGATCTCATTCCTTTTCTGGCTCCCGTGGTATCTCCCATGATAGCCCATGCCATGTCTCTCCGCCAGATTTATGGAAACCGTATTAAAGTAATATTCATCGGACCCTGCATTTCCAAAAAGCATGAAACCGATGATGTTCTGTCAGGCGGCGTTGTGGATGCCGCAATTTCCTTTGAGGAATTGAAATTTTGGCTGGATGAAGAGCATATAACCCTCTCTCCGGGAGAAGAGCCTGTAAAGGGTATGCAGCATCAAAGCGCCCGGTTCTATCCCTTGCCTGGCGGAATTATCGCCACCATTCCGAAGGAGAGCAGGAAAAAATATAAGAGTATTGGCGTTGACGGCGTTGAAAGATGTATTGAGATACTGGAATCCATGAGAAAGGGCGAACTGGATAAGTATTTTATTGAGATGAACGCCTGTACGGGCGCCTGCCTGGGCGGGCCCTGCATGAGGAATACGGGCATCAGCTATATCAATGCCAGAGACAGTCTGGTGAAAAATGTGAAGCGGCCTCGGAATAAAATCTGCTACGAAACGGATGCCGTAAAAGTAGGTCTTTCAAAAAAATTCCTGGACAGGTCGGTTTCGCTGCCCATGCCCAGTGATGAAGAGATTGCCAAAATATTAAGCAGCATCGGAAAAACGAGGCCGGAGCAGGAGTTGAACTGCGGAGGCTGCGGTTATAACACTTGCAGGGATAAGGCTATTGCAGTATATCAGGGCAAGGCCGATCCTAAAATGTGCCTGCCTTTTGTAAGGGAAAGAGCCGAGAGTATTTCCAATCTCATTATTGATTATACTCCTAATGCCACCATCGCACTGGACAGCGAGCTCAAGGTGCAGGAAATTAACCCGGCGGCGCTTCAATTATTAAAGATCGATAAAAGTGACATTTTAGGAAAGCCTATTGAAGAATTTTTGCCCTGCTCCATGTACGATGAAGTGCTGCACGAAGACAAGATCATACAGAACCGAAAAATCACTTATGAAGGCCTTGGCCTCACAGTGGAGCAGAGTGTTATCAGTATTAAAGAACAGCAGATGATATTCATTCTGCTGAAAAATATTACCAGTGAAGAAAAACAGCAGCAAAGCCTTAAAAAAGTACGTGATGAGACCCTGGAGGTTGCTCAGAAGGTTATTGACAAGCAGATGCGTGTTGCGCAGGAAATTGCAAGCCTGCTGGGAGAGACAACGGCTGAGACAAAAACTGCATTAACAAAGCTTAAAAAGTCTATTACCAGTGATTAGGTGGCAAGCGATGAGTATATATATTGAAACCGGATTTGACAGTCTTACAAAATATGGTGAAGAGCTCTGCGGCGACAAGGCTGAGATCATCAGAAGCAGCGACTCTGTTATAATGGTCCTTGCCGATGGTCTGGGCAGCGGTGTAAAGGCTAATATTCTTGCAACCCTGACCAGCAAAATTATTGGGACCATGCTCCATGAAGGGGCTGAAATAGAGGAGTGCGTGGATACTATCGCCCGAACACTGCCTGTTTGCAGTGAACGTGGTATTGCCTATTCGACCTTTACCATTCTAAAGATACACAAGACAGGCGAAGCGTATCTGGCGGAGTATGACAACCCGGAAACCATCCTTATCCGCAACGGCAAAGCAATGAACCTGAAAAAAACTGTAAGAACCATTAAAGACAAAAAAATAAACGAGTGCCAGTTTACAGTTGAACCGGAAGATATGCTCATTCTGTTTTCAGACGGAGTGGTTCACGCAGGTGTTGGAAAACTGCTGAATCTCGGATGGGAATATGAAAATGTTTTAGAGTATGTTGAAAACGCCATGAGGCCCAATTTAACCGCGCGCATGCTGAGCCGTCAGTTGGTGGCCGCCTGTGACAGCCTGTACCTGCAGAAACCCGGTGATGATACAACGGTTGTTACGGCAAAGGTATTAAAGCCTGCCGAAGTTCGGATAATGGTAGGACCTCCCGTGGATACGGCCAATGATGGAATGGTCGTCCATAAACTGCTTGAAAGCACCGGCAAAAAGATTGTCTGCGGGGGTACAACATCGCAAATCGTAAGCCGTGAAACAGGAAAAGACCTGAAAGTAAATATTGAATACCATAATGCCGCTATTCCGCCTACCGGATCCATTGACGGAATTGATCTGGTCACTGAGGGCGTACTGACACTGGGCAAATCATTGGACATTATAAAACAGTATGTTTCGTTATCTGCTAAAAACGGAAATAATTTAAACCTAAGTAAAAAGGATGGCGCCACCCGTATTGCATCCATGCTTCTGGAAGAATGCACAAAGGTCCATTTTCTGGTGGGAAGGGCTATCAACCCTGCCCACCAGAATCCGGACATGCCCCTGTCCCTTTCCATTAAGCTTCGGCTTGTAGAAGACATTTCGAAATGCCTGCGGAGCCTGGGAAAGGAAGTGGAGGTGGAGTACTATTAGTACCCTGTTTAATACGGTCTCACTGAAAATACATAACCCTTCAAAGGTGAAGCGGCAAATTATGGATGAGGCCATGGACCGGTATGCCAGAGCGCTTCAATATATGCTTGATTTTGCCGAATCCCAGCCCGACCGTTTAGAAGGGATTGGCAAATCTCAGAAGAGCTTAAGAAAACAGGCGGGGGAATTAGTTGACAAGGAGCTTTTAAGAAGTCTCAACAAATTTCATGTCCAGCCTTTTAAAGATTCCTTGAGAATTGATTTTATGAATCTGATAGAGAGCTATGTGAAAAGAAGGGAAAAAAACCCCAGGGCCAGATATCCGAGAATTAGAATAGATGCGGATGAGCTGATGAACAGGCTGGAAAAACCGGGGGTCAGCATGGCTGAGTTCAATAAATTATATGAGAAGCTCGATTCCCAAAAAACCGTTTATTTTTGCAGGTACAGTGACCACAGAGATTATTCCCTTCTGTTCAATCCTTATAAGAAGAGGCTGTATGCAAAGCTCTATCTTTTAAGCCAGCATGATGAGTTTAAACTCATACCTCATAAAAACCCCGGCAGCATATTCCAGGTTGTTGGCAAGAACAAACTTCTGACGACATCGGGAAGACCTGAACGATTTATTATCGTACCATTGAGCTTTGGAAAAAAGCAGGAACAGCTGCTGCTGGAGGCTTTAGAAAAGCCCGGAATGCTTAAAACGGCACGGTTGCTCAAAAAGAATGACGAATATTACCTGTCCGTCAATATAGCCATAGAGCCGGAGAAAATTTTTGAAGTGAATGGCTACGCTGGTTTTTCCATGGCCGATGAATGTACAATGGTTTATACGGTCTGCGGTCTTGAGGGAGAAATGCTCAAACACGGGGAAATTGAAATCCGGAGCGGAGAGGGAATTCCCCCCAGTGACAGAGATGGCCTTCATATTCTGGCAAACAGCATGACCAGGATATGCCTTCAATATAAAGCCCAGGCTGTATTGGAGACCTTTCCCCGATATAATGCGTTAACCGATATTTTGGATTACAAGATGCCCCTGAAGGGGCTGCAAAAGCCCGTCAGAGTGAGTCCCTTCGGCTTGTGGCAGACCTGCCCCCGCTGTGGGTATAACAGAAAAAAGAACAAGGTTGTGGGTGATGTGTTTCTTTGCGCATGCTGCGGATTTGGTATAAAACGAAAATTTTTGCCCCCCTATAACCTTGCAAAACGCCTTATAAAGTATCAGAACGACAAAGTGCATTTTTATTGTGAACAGCATGGAAACCGGCGTATCATAAGAAACGCATTATTGGATATATCGTATCCTCTTGGCCCCAGTGAAGGCATTCATGACTTTTTTGAGTATATAGAGAAAAAAACCGATGAGCTTCGGGGTGTTTTAAGTGATCGGGAAAATGAATGGACCAGGCAGGAGAAGAAGCTGTACAGCGTTTGGAATAAGCTTTTAACGGCGGGGGACATCAAAGATGTCATTGTGATAGAATCGTAGCCATGAATAGCCCATCAACGCAATCAAAGATTCCGAAAGCGTTAAATCATAATGACGTCAAAAAGCG
>DOHN01000010.1:2825-3008 GCA_003535195.1 Ruminiclostridium sp. | reverse complement strand
AATCTCCTCACAAAGCGCATCCGAATAAACCTCCGCTTTTTGTATGATCCCGTCATCCAGTTTGCAATAAAGCTCTATGCCACCCCAGGAAAATCTGTTTTTCAGAGAAATATCAAAATCGGGTGTTTCTCCGTAGCACCAGCTCCATGAGCTGTTTCTGGCCATAATATTTCGGAAAGCGGG
>DOHN01000010.1:2370-2588 GCA_003535195.1 Ruminiclostridium sp. | reverse complement strand
TTTATAATATCGACAGTAAGCCCGGGCATGATATCGCAAAGATTTACCACCCGGCTCTTCACCGAGGCTACGCCCTTTGCCTTGATTTTATCGGCCGATACCGTCAGATATTTTGCCATTCTCTCCTTATCGGCGCCAATCAATATGGTTCCATGATGCAGTCCGTTTTGCCCTTTAAAGCAAAAAGCATTGCCTGAGAATTTTTTCTCATCCACCGT
>DOHN01000010.1:800-2242 GCA_003535195.1 Ruminiclostridium sp. | reverse complement strand
GAATTTTTTCTCATCCACCGTCAGATCATTGCGCCCGTTGATGCAGGCATGGATGCCCAAATCTTCTAAAGCGCTGATAATAACGTTATACTGGCGCTTTAAATCATATTCATCCCGGTTTACTATGAACGAGAAATTAAGATTTCCTATATCGTGAAAGACCGCTCCGCCTCCCGATATTCTCCTTGCCAGGCGGATATTGTCTTCCTGCATAAGAGGCAGATTGCACTCCGACCAGGGATTTTGATTTCTCCCTATAACGACCGTATCTTTATTCTGCCAAAGAAACAAGGTTGCTTCGCCTAAAGGCAGCCGGGTGAGAAAGTATTCTTCTAAAGCCAAGTTGATCCAGGGGTTTTTAATATTGGTAGTTACAATCTTTACATGTTGCGTCATTATTAATTCACCTGTTAGTTAAATTTATAACAGTATTTTTCTGTTATTACCATTAAACCATGAATTCTCTTTCCACACAATGCCAGCACAAAACTTAATCTTTTTAAAATTGGTAAAATTAAGCTGCACCTAAAGATTAGACGCAGCTTGTAAATATTGGTTCATAATTTTTTTGTTAAAAATTCGAGCTCTATTTTTTCCACCTCAGCACAGGATTCCGCGCTGCTTTTACCTCATCCAGCCTTGAAACATAGGTGTTCTTAGGAGCATGCTGTAAATTTTCCGGATGATTCCCTGCCTCTTTTGCAAGCGCACGCATGGTATCAATAAATTCATCCAGAGTCTCCGGGCTCTCCGTTTCGGTAGGCTCAATCATCATGGCCTCTTTTATAATGAGCGGGAAGTAAATCGTCGGCGGATGGTATCCTCTGTCCAGCAGGTTCTTGGCGATATCCAGAGCCGCCACACCCTGTTTATGCTGTCTTTCCGCTGAAAGAACAAATTCGTGCATACAGATCCTGTTATAGGGGATATCATAGTAATCCTCAAGCTTTTTCCGCACATAATTCGCGTTGAGAACCGCCGTCAGTGAGGCTTTTTTAAGGCCTTCCGGACCCATGGTGAGAATATACGAATACGCCTTTAAAATAACGGAAAAGTTCCCGTAAAAGGACTTGACCTTGCCGATGGACAGAGGCCTTTCATTATCCAGAACATAATGTCCGCCGGCATCTTCAATAACAGGCGCAGGCAGGAAGGGAACCAGGTCCCGGACAACACCAATAGGTCCGGAACCCGGCCCGCCGCCGCCGTGAGGAGTTGAAAAAGTTTTATGCAAATTTAAATGGGCAATATCAAAGCCCATATCCCCCGGACGGACAACACCCATAATGGCATTCATATTTGCCCCGTCATAATAGAGAAGTCCGCCGCAGTCATGAACCAATTTTGAAATCTCCAGAATATTTTCCTCAAATAATCCGAGGGTATTGGGATTGGTCAGCATAAGCCCTGCAATGGTGTCATCTAAAACTGCTTCCAAAGCC
>DOHN01000010.1:0-692 GCA_003535195.1 Ruminiclostridium sp. | reverse complement strand
GGGGTTGGTCAGCATAAGTCCTGCAATGGTATCGTCCAAAACCGCTTCCAAAGCCTTCAAATCCACACATCCCCGCTCATCGGAAGAAACCTGCACTACCTCAAAGCCTACCAGGGCTGCCGAGGCGGGATTGGTTCCATGGGAGGAGTCGGGTACAATAATCTTTGTACGCTTTGTATCGTTTCTGGACATATGATAGGCCTTTATAATCATGAGACCCGTCATTTCACCCTGAGCCCCTGCGGCCGGCTGCAGTGTAACCCGCTCCATTCCTAGAATCTCAGCCAGGTATTTATCCATGCGGTAGAGAACTTCCAGGCATCCCTGAGCGCTCTCAGCCCGCTGCAAGGGATGCATCTGGGTAAAGCCGTCAAGGGAAGCAATATCCTCGTTAATTTTGGGATTATATTTCATAGTGCAGGAGCCCAGGGGATAAAAGCCCGAATCCACACCGTAATTTCTCTGGGAGAGTGAGGTATAATGGCGGACCACGTCTACCTCCGATACCTCGGGAATGGCCGGACTTTTCTCTCTTAAAAAACCTTCTCCAAAAAATCCGGTGAGGTCTATCCCCGGAACATCCTCTTTCGGAAGCAGAAAGCCCCTTCTCCCCTCCACACTCTTTTCGAATATAAGTTTTTCATCCCTCATCACAGAATCCCTCCCCGGCAGATTTTATCGGTCTTTTGGAC
>DOHN01000137.1:17875-21730 GCA_003535195.1 Ruminiclostridium sp. | reverse complement strand
GATGAGGTCTTTGCTGTGGCCAGCGGAAAGCCCGGGGATATCGGAGTTCGCTATATGTACGGCTTAATCACTATACCCTATTTAGGCTGGGCTCTTGGCACATTGCTTGGCGCGGCCGCCTCCACCCTTCTCCCCGAAACGGCCGGTTCCGCATTGGGCATTGCGATTTATGGCATGTTTATCGCCATTATCATTCCTCCGGCAAAGCATTCAAAGCCTGTGTTAAAGGTTCTTCTGCTTTCAGTGGCCATCAGCTGCGCCCTTCGTTTCGCGCCCGTGCTGAGCCGATTATCGGGCGGATTCGCAATCATCATCTGTGCTCTTGCGGCATCAATTGCCGGCGCAATATTTTTCCCTGTTGAGGATGTGGCAAAATGAATTTGAATTATACCCTTTCTATGGTCCTGGTAATGGCGGGAGTAACCTATCTGATCCGTATGCTCCCCATGGTAATTTTTAAAAAGAAAATCGAAAGCAGGTTTATAAAGTCTTTTCTATATTATGTGCCCTATGCCGTATTAGGGGCCATGACTTTTCCGTCCATTTTTACTTCAACCGATTCTTTGTATTCCGCCGCTGCCGGAACAGCCATAGCAGTCGTGCTGGCCTTCAAAGAGAAAAGCCTTTTGACGGTAGCGCTATCTGCCTGCCTGACGGTATATCTCGTGGAATGGGTCCAAAGGCTTGTATAAGCCTGGCTTCTGTATTTTTCATTCAGATTTCCTTTTTAATAAGGTTTTCCGGAGCGAGTATGCCAGATATCCCTGTCATATTCTTTTACCGTTCGGTCACTGGAAAACTTTCCTGCACGGGCCATATTGATAAAGCCCATTTTTGCAAATGCCCGTCTATCCAATGAAGCATTGATGGCCTTAAGCCTGGTATCGCAGTAGCTCTCAAAATCACAGACCAGCTTATACACATCGGGATCATGCCAGCTCGCCCCCTCTAAAATGGAGGTATAGAGCTCCTCAAAGATACCGGTTTTTCCGTCGCTGAAGGTCCCGTCGGTGAGCGTATCTAAAACCCGCTTGATCCGGGGATTTGACCTGTATATTCTGACTGGGTCATAGTTTGATTTCAGGCCATCCAGCTCCTCCGCCCTTGCCCCAAAAATAAAGTTGTTTTCCAAGCCTGCTTCCCGCACGATTTCAATATTGGCTCCATCCATGGTGCCAAGGGTAACGGCCCCGTTTAACATCAGCTTCATATTGCCGGTTCCGGAGGCTTCAGTCCCCGCTGTGGAAATCTGCTCCGATAGTTCTGCCGCCGGGATAATTTTTTCAGCGTAGGAGACATTATAGTTCGAGACAAAGATCACCTTCATTTTATCCTGAACAGCGGCATCCCCATTAACCAGATTTGCTACTTCATTGATATATTTGATAATACCCTTGGCCCTTTTATAACCGGGAGCCGCCTTTGCTCCGAACAGAAACACTGTGGGATGAAAGCTGGTGATACTGCCATCCTTCAAACCAAAATAAAAGTCCATGATGGAAAACGCGTTTAAAAGCTGACGCTTATATTCATGAAGGCGCTTGATTTGAACATCAAAAACAAAATCACTGTCCAGCCGGATTCCTTCTTTTGCCTCGATATACTCGCAAAGCTGCCGCTTTTTTGTTTCCTTGATCTCTATGAATGCGTCAAGAGCGGTATCCTCCCTGGCATAGGGCAGCATTTTTTCAAGTTCTTCCAGATTGACCAGCCATCCGTTCCCGATTTTTTCGGTGATAAAGGCGGACAACTCGGGATTAGCCAGAGCCAACCATCTTCTTTGGGTGATCCCATTGGTTTTATTATTGAACCGTTCCGGGTAAAGCTCGTACCAGTTGCGGAGTACCCGTGATTTCAGAATCCCGGTATGGATTTCAGCCACTCCATTGACCGAATGGGAGGAGTATACGGCAAGACGGGCCATATGGATCTGCCTGCCGTCAATAATCCTGTACTCCTTTTGTTCTTCCCCTGATATCCCATTCAGGAAAAGTTCCCTTTTCAATAAATCATTGATCATGACCACATAGGGATAGACTGCGGGAACCACCGATAGGAATAAATCCAGATCCCATTTTTCAAGAGCTTCGGCCATGACGGTATGGTTGGTATAGGCAAAGGTATTCCGGACGATCTCAAAGGCCCTGCCCAATTCCAGGTGATAATCGCTGACAAGAATTCTCAGCAATTCCGGAATGGCGATGACGGGATGGGTATCATTGAGCTGAATGGCAAATGTATCGGCAAAAGAGTCAAAACCGGAGCCGTATTTCATAACATACCGGGAGACGATACTCTGAATGGACGCCGAAGCGAAGAAATACTGCTGTTTGAGCCGAAGCTTTTTTCCTTTCGGGGTGTCGTCGCTGGGATAGAGAACCGCATTGATGTCCTCGGCCCTGTTTCTGGCAGCGACGGCTTTGTCGTATTGCTGCCTGTTGAAAAGCTCCAGGTCAAAACCGTCAACGGCTTCGGCCTGCCACAGCCGCAGGGTATTTATGTGCTCCCCTCCGTAGCCTATAACGGGCATATCATAGGGCACCGCCCTTACCGTTTGATCGGCAAATTCGACCAACACCGCCTCTTCCTCCCGCCTTATACTCCAGGGATCCCCGAATCTCTGCCAGTCATCGGGTTCTTCTTTTTGAAAACCGTTTTTGATGGTTTGTTTAAACAGGCCGTACCGATACCGGAGCCCGTAGCCGTCCAGCTTTATTCCATGGGTCGCGGCAGAATCCAGAAAGCACGCGGCCAGCCTTCCTAAGCCTCCGCTTCCAAGGGCATAATCATCGATCTCTTCAAACACCCTCGGGTCTATATGACGGGCGGACAGAAAATCAAAGCTTTCTTTGGTAAGGCCGAGATTCAGCAAATTGCTGTAGATCATTCTGCCCATCAGAAACTCAGCGGAAAAATAGCAGGCTCTTTTTCCGCCGTCATCTTTTTCCCAGTTATGCCTGAGAAATTTAAGAGCCGCCCTGGAAACCGCATGATACAACTCGCCGGTGCCCGTCTGACCGGCTTTTGCACTATTGATATCCCCTAAAAACAATTTCATATCCTTTTCAAAGTTGCTCATATATTACTCCCCCGGTTTTATTATGATTGACTTCATCTGCCATAAATAGTGGTGAGCTGTTTTAATTTTTTGGCAAGCCTCCCGGTAAGCTGACCCTTTTCCAGCCTCCACCTCCAGTTCCCGCCCAAGGTGGAGGGGGTATTGATCCTCGCCCTGTTATCCAGTCCCAATAGGTCCTGTGCAAGAAAAATCACCGTATTGGCCGTGCTCTGGTATGCCGCATAGATAATACCCTGCGGTATTTGCTTATTGGTTCTCACATGCAGGTAATCCCGGGCAAATTTCAGTACCGCTCTTTTTTGGTGGGCAAAAAAACCTGCCAGCGTCTCATTGTCATGGGTCCCCCCATACACCACACAATTTTTTCCATAGTGAATAGGAAGATTCTCATTGCTGCTGCCGCTGTCAAAGGCCATTTCAAAAAGCTTCATCCCGGGATATCCGCTTTTTTTCAAAAGCTGCTTCACTTTAGGGGTTACAATGCCCAGGTTCTCCGCAATAATACGCTTGTTTCCTATGGCGCTGCTAATGGCGCAAATCAGTTTCTCCCCCGGCCCCTCCAGCCAAACGCCCTCTTTTGCATTGTCCTTATGGGCCGGAATAGAATAGTAGTGAGCAACCCCTATAAAATGGTCAATTCGGATCACGTCATACAGGATGGCGCTGACCTTAATTCTGTTTTTCCACCAGGAGTAATTCTCTTTCTCCATCTGTTCCCAATTATATAAGGGATTTCCCCACAGCTGGCCGGTGCTTGAAAACAGATCGGGCGGCAC
>DOHN01000137.1:10225-17703 GCA_003535195.1 Ruminiclostridium sp. | reverse complement strand
GTTTTCATCCAGATCGAACAGCCGGTGATAGACCCATACATCGGCACTGTCCAGGGCGACATAAATGGGAATATCCCCGATTATCTCAATGCCGTTTTTATTGGCATAGGCTTTAAGCTCAAGCCACTGGGTGAAAAATTCATACTGACAGAACTTCCAAAACTCTATTTCAGCCTGAAGCCGCCCGGTTATTTTCTCTATTGCAGCAGGGTCTCTAAAGCGTATATTCTCAGGCCATCGGATCCATTCTTCACCGCCAAAGCAGCTTTTTACGGCCATATAGGTACTGTAATCGTTAAGCCAGTACTCGTGTTCTATACAAAATTGAAGATAGGCGGCTTTTTCCTGATGAGCACTTTTTTGAAAAGCCTTTCTGAAAAGTTTGAATCTGGCCTGATACAAAACCCCATAGTCCACCTCATGGGCATTCCCCCAGTCCACGCTGCCAACCTGGCGCCTCGTCAGCAAGCCTTTTTCAATCAGCCGGTCAAGATCGATATAATATGGATTTCCGGCAAAGGCTGAGAAGCTCTGATAGGGGCTGTCCCCGTAACTTGTGGGGCCCAGCGGAAGCACCTGCCAGTATTTTTGCCCCGCAGCCTTTAAAAAATCAACAAACTCATAGGCTTCCCTTCCAAATGTCCCGATCCCATAGGGAGACGGCAGGGAGCTGACCGGGAGCAGAATACCCGCTCCTCTTCTCATAGGCCTTTGTTTTCTTAGCTTCATACAGTACCGACTCCATAAACACTTCTATTCTTTTTTACCGTACCTGTCATTCATCTCCGGCCTTAATAATTTTATCCATTATATCACAGTAAAAAGAACTGTTCATAGAACAGTTCTCAGCCTTTAATCATATGCTATTTACTTTAGAATTATTTATGATACAGCTTTTTGGATTGGTATTGGGGTTCGCAGGTAATATTGACCCCCAGTTTTTGAAAAACATTCTCATCTACCCGGGATAAAATAACCGTGGAATGGGCCTCGCAGCCTCGAAGCTTGGGAAGCTGCTGCATGGCCAGAGCTGCTGTGGGATTGGTCGCCGCACATATGGAAAGGGCTATTAAAATCTCGTCGGTATGCAGGCGGGGATTGCTATTGCCCATATGCTTTACTTTCAGCACCTGAATAGGTTCGATAATGATGGGTGAGATCAGGTGCATTTCGTGCTTGATACCGCCAAGCTCTTTTAAAGCGTTCAGTAAAAGTGCCGCCGAAGCGCCCAGCAATGAGGTAGTTTTTCCGGTTACAATACGTCCGTCGTCAAGCTGCATGGCTACCGCAGGACCTCCGGTAGATTCGGACCGGCTCAGTGCCGCTTGCACTACAGGACGATTTTTTGTAGAGATACCTAGTTTTCCCATTAAAAGCTCCAATTTCTGCACTTCAGTTTTTTCAGCCAGACCCTGCCTCTGTGCGCAAAAAGTATTGTAGTATCTTCGAATGACCTCCTGCTCCGAAGCCCTTCGAACCTCTTCGTCGTCGGTAATGCAGTATCCGGCCATATTGACGCCCATATCGGTGGGGCTTTTATAGGGAGATGCACCTTTAATCTTTTCAAAAATAGCATTTAACACCGGGAAGATTTCAATATCCCTGTTATAATTCACAGTGGTAATCCCATAGGCCTCCAGATGAAAAGGATCAATCATATTGACATCATTGAGGTCTGTAGTGGCCGCCTCATAGGCGATATTGACGGGATGCTTCAAAGAAAGGTTCCATACGGGAAAGGTTTCAAATTTTGCGTACCCGGCCTGTATTCCCCGCTTATGATCATGATAGAGCTGGGAAAGGCAAGTTGCCATTTTACCGCTTCCCGGGCCGGGCGCAGTAATAATTACAAGAGAGCGAGTAGTCTCAATATAATCATTTTTTCCAAATCCGTCATCACTGACAATGAAGGGAATATTGGAAGGATAGTCCGGTATGGGATAATGTCTGTAAACCTTTATACCAAGGCTTAACAATCTTTTCTGGAAGAGATCGGCAGCGTATTGGGATCTGTAATGGGTGATCACAACGCTTCCAACATAGAGTCCGATTTCGCGGAAGGCGTCTATGAGACGCAGAACATCCAGATCATAGGTGATTCCAAGGTCTCCCCGGCGCTTGTTTTTTTCAATGTCATCCGCGTTGATGGTAATGACGATTTCAGCCTTATCCTTAAGCTGCAGAAGCATCTTAATCTTGCTGTCAGGCTTAAAGCCCGGAAGCACCCTTGAAGCATGATAGTCGTCAAAAAGCTTTCCACCCAGTTCCAGATACAACTTCCCGCCGAAAACAGCGATTCTGTCAAGTATCTTTTGTGATTGAAGATGAAGGTATTTCTCGTTGTCAAAGCCGATTTTCATCATAAATTCCCCGTTGAAATTAATTATAAAACAATAAGAGCCACATCCGTTAACGGCAATCAAGGATTGCCGACGGTAAAAAATATTCAAAAGCTTGTTTTTTTCCCTTACCCACAATAGCACAACAGCCTCTAATGGTCAATTGCTTATCTTAAAAAATATTCATATTTCCAATAATAAATTGCCCATTATTGCCCCTTATGATCACCCGATTCCATTCCCGCCTCCTCCTCTTCGTCGGCAGAGAGGGCTTCATGATTTTCCTTTTTGGATATCGCTGCAATCCCCGCGACCATAAAGGTCATGCTGATTGCCCATAAAACGGCGCTTATGCCTATTTTAAGCGAGATGTCCTCCGAAAGCATGGCCCCGGCGGTGTTGCCTCTCATGCTCAGCATCTCTCTTATTTGATAAAAGCTTAGAAAAACAAAAATGAGCTGCGCCGCAAATAGAAGATACCCTTTATTTTTTGTTCTTACAAAGAATAAAGCCACCGCGGCCAGACTGAGCAGAAGAATGACAAAGACCCCGGCGGTAAGCAGCGGTATGGTCTCTTCTTCCATTGGAACTATTCTGCTGCCGCTGCTGCCAACTTCTTCATAGACCGGAAGGCCGTTTTCCCCGGGATTGGGGGGCTGAGGGGTCTGCGAAGCCTGGGTTGATTCGGGCTTTGGGATTTCTGCCAGCAAAAGGGTTTTTGAATCGGTATTCCCTGATGCATCGGTCATGGTAAAAGTGATGCTTTCAACCGAACTCTCCTGATCCTGCAGGTCAATATATCCCCGTCCATGAAACTGCATTTTTTCATAATCAAAATAGACTCCGTCTTCATGATATGATAAATTGACATTTCCGTTCACTTCTCCCCGGCAATTGACAATATCTCCGTCAGGGTCTTTTCCAAAAATATCAAAATACAATGTATTGCCCATTTGATTTCTAATACTGCATTCGGTGATCTCCGGCTTTTCATCTCCATCAGGCAGGCCCAGAGCACTTTTTATATATAATGCCGAGACAGGATCCTGATGAATGAGACTTTCATAAAGCTGGAAATAATGCTCCGTGTTCTTGCGAATGACTTCAGGCGAA
Source organism: Ruminiclostridium sp. (assembly GCA_003535195.1). GTDB lineage: Bacteria > Bacillota > Clostridia > DSM-8532 > DSM-8532 > DTU059. The sequence goes on along the minus strand of DOHN01000137.1, from coordinate 14,251 downwards.
GTTTGAAACAATTCTATTTTCTTTTTTGCAGCCTCTTTGCCTCCAAAGGGGGAATAATGCCAATCAAACCATTGCAGATCATCGTAGGCGCTTAGGTTCATGGATACCTGCAAGTTATAATCAGGCTTAAAATCGCTTCTTTCAAATATCAGCCGGTTCCCGTCTATTTTGTAATAGTTATTGGGATAAATAGTAGTGATGGCGTACATGGGAATGCCGCCAAAATCGAAAATTACCTTTGAGTGGCCTATGGACCCCTTCCAGAGCGATCCCGTCTCAATTACATAACCTAAGTATATGCTTCCGTCCGAAAAATAAGAGAAGTTTACATCATAAGTATGGTATAGGGTCTTTTCTTCATGCTCTTTAAAATCCACTGAAAAGCTGTACCATTTTGAATATTTCTCCATGCCGCCGGCTTCTTTTTGCGGAGGATCGGGCAGGGTATCCAGCAAAGCAACCGGAATTTTTCCGTCTTCGTCCCTTGCCGTAAAATTCCGGACAGATATATCTTCTTCGGTCGTGAACTCGCCTTCGTATAAATCGATGTCCAGTCTTGCGGGAAAGCCCATTAAAACGGTTTGAGCATGGCTCAGGTTTTTAAAAACAAATTTGCACGTAACCTTTGCAGAAGCTCCTGTCACTTTAATGTAAATCTCTTCCGATTTCATCATAATATCCGTTTGAGTGATGGGGTAGACGCCGTCGGGCGTCATGCCGAGGACCCCGTCATTTGCGGAGGCCAAAGTCATAGAAGAAAGAAGAATAACCAAGATGATAATGAAGACGCATAGGGTTCTGGTCATAATCAACTCTTTACGCATTGCAATCTCTCCTGCTTTCAGATTCTAGGGCTTGATCTAAAATTATCAATCTTCTTATAGTATATATGGAAATCATGTCAATTGAATTATAATTTTTAAATAAATATACAAAAAGCCTTGATTTTCCTCAAGGCTCCGCAATCCTGCCCCGCTTACACACTTTAATATCACTCACGGCGCTCCGGCACTAAATTACAAACCGAAATTTTATATATACTATGTCTGCAAGGCGTATTGATGCCTGCTTTATTCTAATGGTCTTTTATGGAGGACAAGCCAAACAGGCTGCCGACAATACCGAGAATTGCGCTTACACCCATAATCACAATGACGACCCCCAGCACCAGCTCATTTTTTACCGGAAGCGGAATAAACGGGATTGCGCCGCCCATGAGGCGGTAGCCACTATTGATCAGCAATGAGACAGCAAAAGAGGCGATGATGCCTGCGGCAAGAGTAATCAGCAGACCTACGCATATAAAGGGAAATCCAATGAACATGCGGGAAGCACCTAGTAGGCGCAGAGTCTTGATTTGATCCCTGTTATCATAAATTCCCTGTCGGATCATGTGGGAAATAATCACTACCGTAGTGATGCCCACTGCGGCAATCACCAGATACCCAAGGATATTCAGGCCTTCAACGATATGGTTGATCCGCTCCAGAACATCTCTGTTATCCCTTACATGATCAATTTGCCCAAAGCCTTCCACCTGTTTTAATACGGAATCTATCTGCTGGGGCTGTATTCTTATTTCTATGTACGCGTTAAAGGGATTTTCATCAAAAAGCTCCAAAATCCCGGCATCATTGGCAAGAATCTCTTCCATTTGGTCATAGGCCTCCGATTCATCAACAACCCGCGCATTTAAGACCCCATCCAGCTTGCCTATACTGTCGGCTAAACGGAGAGCCTCGTTTTCATCCAAATCCTCACTGAAAAACGCGCTGATCTCCGCCTCTTCCTCCAGCATCTGCACCAAGCGGGAAGTAATGCTCCAGCCCGTCACAACCGTTGCCAATAAAAACAGAATCAGAATGGTGCCCAGAAAAGTAAAAATATTTGAGAGAACATTGGTCTGAGTAATTCGCCTGGCCTCTTTAAAAAAGTAGCCCAGGTTATTTATAAAATTCTTCAATTCCCATCACCCCGCTTTTCTACGGAAATAACGCCGTTATTCATGTGAACAATGGTGATATTCCTTTGGTTTTCAATTAAATGGGTTGCATGGGTGGTAATGACAACCGATGTATTCTGCTGCTGAAAGGAAGATAAAATATTGAGGATATTGACGGCGTTGTCGTGGTCCAGATTGCCTGTGGGCTCGTCAGCCAATATCAAGCCGGGTTTTCTGGCTATCGCTCTGGCAATGGCCACCCTTTGCGCCTCGCCCCACGACAGGTTTTCCACCGGGGAAAGAGCCTTATGGCCCAAACCTACCTTTTCAAGCGCGACGACTGAATTTTCCTTCATCTCCCGGCGGGAAAAATCCAGAAACCGGATTCCCATCATAACATTCTCCAAGGCATTTCTGCCCGGAACAAGCTTGAGTTCCTGGAAGACGGGCCCGATTCGCTTGCGTATGTTTCTGATGCCCCCGAATTCTCCGTTGACGATCGGCTGCCCCAACACCTTAACCGATCCCAAAGTCGGGTATTCCATTCCCATCAGGAGCTTTAAAAGGCTGGTCTTTCCGGATCCGCTGGGGCCTGTAATATAGACCAGTTCGCCCTCTTTTATGGTCAAATCAAGTTCCTTCAATGCCAATGTACCGTCCGGGTATCGCAAAGACACCCCTTTTACTTCAATCATGTTAATTTCCCTCATTCATTATTGTGAATACCACAAAGTTCCCGGGCCCGTCAGCAATCTTCGATCCGTAATTTAGCGCCATGAGTAATGTTTTTCGAAGTTATATGATTTAGCGCTTCCGAAATCTCTGATCTCGCAGACGGATGGGGTTATTATCAAAAGAAAGGATCTACCGTAAACTCTATAAATCCATCCTTCATTTCTGCGGATTTCAAGGTTATAGAACCAACCAGCTCACTAAAATCAATGATTAGATATCCATCCCGGAATAATTCTTCAATGGAGGCCTTTTCCAGCTGCAACCCGTAGAAAGTTCCTCCTGTCACGTCGAACTTTATGGCGCTTGCACTTTCAATACCAAAGGTTCCCCATAGCAATAGATGCTTTTCGGGAATTTCAATTTGAGCCCTTTCAGGAGTAAAATCAAAAATCATTTTGGGAAGCTTTGCGTCCTTTTCTATTATTTCATTTATTTTTTCTTCGGTAATAGAGCCCTTTACAGACAGGAAGTCAAAGCGCAGATTAAAATCCTCCAACGAAAGATCCGCCTCGCGAACGATTCTGGAAAACTCTTTTGATAGTCCCGAAAACAGTACCTTGATTTCGCCCCACAATGCATCTATTTGATTCAGCTGATCCTGATAATGCTCTCTTTCATCCCTGAGAGAATCCAGATAAGCTTCCTGCTCCTGCTTTAATTGCAGTTTTTGGGCCAGCGCGTCTTGGAGCTCCAGCCCCTTATTTTCCAGCAAGGTCTTATTGGATTCCAGAGCTTCTCTTTCGGATATCAATTTGCTTTTTTCTTCTTCAATGGAATCCAGGAGCTCTTCCGTGTTATGGGAAAGATCCCTGATGACATTGAGCCGCTTTAAAAAATCAGTCAGGTCATCGGCACTCAATAATGTCTCCAGAAATGATGCCGGACCATTTTTCTGATAAGCTGCTAAAACCTGCTTTAAAATCTCCAGCTGTAAATCGTAACTTTTCTGACGCTCTTTAATGGCGCCTTCCATTTTCGAGATTTCATTCTGAAGCCCTGCCGCTTCCCGGTCCAACTCCTCTTGCTTCCTGCCCATCTCCTCAATTTCCTGAGAAAGAATAAAAAGTTCTTCAAGTACCGCTTTTTCCTCCGATGAGATACCCGCAAGGGTTTCCTGGGAAGCAGGGACTGTATCTGCCTGTCCCGCCGCCGCAACCATAAACATAAAAGATATGCAAAATATTAATATCAAAGCAATGCCGGACCTTTTAAGCTTTATCATGACTCACCTCAACCGGAATAGTTTTCCTATATATTATAACATGTCCGCATGGACATGTTTCAATATTCTCGGGTACCCGTTCAAAATCTTCAATCCATAATTAAGCGCCATGAGTGATGTTTTGTGC
>DOHN01000137.1:4071-10011 GCA_003535195.1 Ruminiclostridium sp. | reverse complement strand
GCCGCTTTTCGAAGTTATTATGACTTAGCGCTCTCGAATCTCTCCTTCCGCAAAAAAAGCGTTCCCCCGCAAGTGAGGAACGCTTCGCTGTTTTTTTACCTTAGAAAAGGAACAAGGAAAGCAGCCATATAAATAGAATAGCTGTTACACCGAGTACCAGCGTTACCATAGTCTGGGTCTTATATCCATCCTGTGGTGTCAAGCGGCCAAAGTTTGTAACTACCCAGAAATAGGAATCATTGGCATGGGACACCGTCATGGCTCCCGCACCGATGGCCATTACGGTAAATGCCGCTGCCAGAGGCGTGTTCAGTCCGAGAACCGCCATCATGGAGTCCGATGCGGCAAAGGAGCCCATAATAGCTGATGTAGTGGTTATGGCTACAGTGGAAGAGCCCTGTGCCACCTTTAATATGGCAGCAATGAGGAAGGGGAAGAAAATTCCGACAGTTGACAGGCTGGCGGCATTCTCCTGGATATATCCCACAAAGCCCGCCTCGGTGATAACCTTGCCCAGTACTCCGCCCGCAGCGGTTACAAACAGGATGGGTCCTACCACCTTCAGCGTGTCATCGGTCATTTCATAGAAGTCCCCCATCCTTTTGGTTCCGGCCAGAAGAATGATTCCGAAAATGACGCCGCCGGCCAGAGCAATAATGGGTTTGCCCAGGAAGGTTGTGATATCGCCCAGTGCCCCGCCCCATTTCAGGATGGAAGCAATGGATCCCAGAGCCATCAGTATAATGGGGACGATAATCGGAGCAAAAGACAAAGCGGTAGAAGGAAGCTTTCCGTAGGATGCCACAAACTCTTCATAGGCTTTTTCTACATCCTCTACATGCTCGGTGTCCAAATCCTCTTCTGACTTTACCCTTTTGCCTATGTACAGAGAATACAAATAGCCGGTCACCAGGCAGGGTATGGAGACCAATGCGCCTATTCCTATGACAAGGAGAAGGTTATCTGCCAGGCCTACATTTCCGGCAGCTGCTATAGGCCCCGGCGTCGGCGGAATCATAACATGGGAAATATAAAGTCCGGCCGACAACGACACCGTCATGGCTACACTGGACTTTAAGGTGCGCTTCTGAAGCGCCTTACGGATTGGATTCAGGATGACAAAACCACTGTCACAGAACACGGGAATCGAAACGATCCAGCCCATGATCAGCATAGCCAGCTCAGGATTCTTTTTCCCGACCAGCTTTACTACCGCATTGGCAATCTTTATAGCTCCGCCGGTCTTTTCAACCAGAACACCCACCAGCGCACCAAAAATAATAACGATACCAATGCTTGTGAATGTACCCGAGAAGCCTGCCCCAATGACGTCCGCAATTTTGGGCAGAGGTATGCCCACAACGATGGCCATTAACAGGGAAATGCCTATAAGGGCCAGAAACGCATGTACTTTAAGCTTTGAAATTAAAAGTATCATTAAGACAATAGCAATGATAAGAGTAATAATAAGACCAATACCAGACATAATAAATCCCACCTTTCCAATAACTTATGTAATAATTATATACAATTCGTGATATAAACAAATTTATTGCCCAACCTTTAGAACCGTCCAACACCTGTCTGACGTCCTGTGTTTTCTTTTCTGCTTTTTTGGCTATACTACCGTCTGTGTGCGTTTTAAACGAAAAAGGAGGAAAGAAATCTGTCCATCAAACACTATGCCGGATCCATATATCATGCCGGAATCGATATCGGATCCACCACCATGAAAATCGCTGTGCTGGACTCCGGGGATAACCTGATCTACAGCATATACCGCAGGCATTATTCAGACCTTCGTAAATCCCTGGAAGAATTTTTCACAGAACTGTACCGTGTTTTTGGCGACGCCCGTTTTACCGCGGCCATAACCGGATCGGGAGGTCTTGCTATTTGCGGCGCAATGGACCTGCCCTTTATCCAGGAGGTGATAGCCGGAAGCAAAGCCATGAAACGGTATATTCCCGATGTCAATGTCGTCATTGAGCTGGGCGGCGAGGATGCGAAAATAACTTTTTATGAAAATGGCGTCGATCAAAGAATGAACGGCATTTGCGCCGGCGGTACCGGGGCGTTCATCGATCAGATGGCCTCCCTTTTAAAGACGGACGCTGCAGGGCTCAATGATTTAGCCGCAAACCACGAGGTGATCTACCCCATTGCAGCCAGATGCGGTGTTTTTGCCAAAACGGACATACAGCCCCTGCTGAATGAAGGGGCTAAAAAAGAGGATATTGCCGCCTCTATTTTCCAGGCGGTTGTCAATCAAACTGTCAGCGGACTGGCCTGCGGAAGAAAGATCAAAGGGAAAGTGGGTTTTTTGGGCGGTCCCTTTCACTTTTTGCCCCAATTGCGACTAAGATTTCAGGAAACCCTGGCATTAAAAGATGAGGAAGTGATTGCACCCGAACACTCGGAAGTCTATGTGGCCATGGGCGCAGCTATTCTGTCCGAAAAACAAAAAACCAGTATTTTGTTAAAAGACCTGCTGGATAGGGCCCGTTCTGCCAAAAACAGTCTCTTGCCGGAAACAGGCCACCTCGAGCCATTATTCCACAGCCAGCTCGACTATGACAGCTTTCTTAAAAGGCATCAAAGCCATCAAGTAAAAAGAAAAGAGCTTGCTTACCAAAAAGGAAACTGTTTTCTGGGGTTTGATATAGGCTCCACCACAAGCAAAGCGGCCCTGATTGATGAGGACGGCAGCCTCCTTTTTTCATTATACGTCAATAATAACGGAAGCCCTTTGGATTCTGCGGCCGAAATGCTCCGGTCCATTTATGATAACCTTCCTCACGATGCCGCAATCGCATACAGTGCTGTTACAGGCTACGGGGAAAATTTAGTCAAAGCGGCTTTATCCTGTGATATGGGCGAAGTGGAGACCATTGCACATTATACTGCGGCAGAGCACTTCCTGCCCGACGCTGATTTGATTCTGGATATCGGCGGGCAGGATATGAAATGCCTGAAATTACATGACGGGGTTATCGAGAGCATCATGCTGAACGAAGCCTGCTCTTCGGGCTGCGGTTCATTCATCGAGACCTTTGCCAAATCTCTCAATATGACGGTTGAAGAGTTTTCTGATTTGGGATTGAAAGCCCGAAAGCCGGCCGACCTGGGTTCGAGGTGCACGGTCTTTATGAATTCCAGGGTGAAGCAGGCGCAAAAAGAGGGAGTAACGGTGGGAGATATCTCTGCGGGGCTCTGCTATTCGGTTATAAAAAATGCCCTGTACAAAGTAATTAAGATGAAGGATCCTTCCGAGCTGGGAGAAAAAATTATTGTCCAGGGCGGTACATTTTTAAATGATGCCATTTTACGCAGCTTTGAACGAATTACAGGAAAAGAGGTCGTCCGGCCTGACATTGCAGGATTGATGGGCGCCTTTGGGGCGGCGCTGCTTGCTAAAAACGCCTGGCAGAGAGGAGTTTCTTCTTCTTTGATCAATAAGGAAAAGCTTTCGGAATTTTCCCACAGGACAAGAACCGCCCGGTGCCAAAAATGCACCAATCATTGTATGCTCACCATCAATATCTTTGGAGACGGTCAAAGCTATATAACCGGCAACCGGTGTGAAAGAGGAACCGGTATCGATAAGCCCTCCGATATACCAAACCTGTTTGACTATAAATTCAAAAGAGTTTTCAGCTATGAGCCGCTTAAAGAGGAGAATGCCCCGAGGGGTACCATCGGCATTCCCCGGGTGCTGAATATGTATGAAAATTACCCCTTCTGGTTCACTTTCTTTACCGAGCTTGGATTCCGGGTCATATTATCCCCTGTTTCCAGCCGTCAATTATACGAGCTGGGCATGGATACCATTTCCTCGGATACGGCCTGCTATCCTGCGAAGCTCGTCCATGGCCATATGGCGGCTCTGATCCGGCAAAACATAAAGCATATATTTTATCCCTGCATTCAAAGGGAAAGACCGGAAGTTGCCGGGGCCGACAATTGCTTTAACTGCCCCATTGTCATTGCCTACGCCGAAGTCATTAAAGCCAATGTAGACGCCCTTGGAGAAAACCAGGTCCGGTTTCATAATCCCTACCTTCCCTATGACAATAAAAAAAGGCTTGCTGAGAGGCTTTTCGAAGAATTCAGGGGATTTGGCATCTCCTGTAAAGAGGTGGAAAATGCCGTCTCCAAAGCCTGGCATGAAGATTTGAGGTTTAAAGAGGACATGCGCAAGAAGGGCGAAGAGGTGCTCGCCCGGTTGACGGAAACGGGAACTCGGGGAATTGTTCTGTCCGGCCGGCCCTATCATTTGGATCCGGAAGTGAACCATGGTATACCCAATATATTGACCTCCCTGGGCCTGGCCGTTCTCACCGAAGATTCCATTGCCCATCTGGGCCGGGTGGACAGACCCCTGCGGGTGCTGGATCAATGGATGTATCATTCCAGGCTCTATGAAGCAGCGGATTATGTTTCCAGGCATAATAACCTGGAGCTGGTCCAGCTCAATTCATTCGGCTGCGGCCCTGATTCCATAGCCGCAGAGCAGGCCCAGGAAATACTGGCCCGATCCGGAAAGTTTCATACCTTGCTTAAGATAGACGAGGTAAACAATCTCGGGGCCATAAAAATCCGGTTGAGGTCCTTGAAGGCCGCCATGGAGACAAAATCCCAAAAGGAATACGGGGAACCTTTCAAATCTGAACCCCGGTGGCCGCTGTTTACTAAGGAAATGAGCCGGAAGCATACCATCCTTGCTCCTCAGATGGCGCCCATCCACTTTGAACTGATTCAGGAAGCGGCAAGAAGCGAAGGTTATCTTTTCGAGGTTCTTGCTGCGGTGGAAAGGGAGGATATCGAGGTGGGACTGAAATATGTCAATAATGACTCCTGCTATCCCTCCATCATCATCATAGGGCAAATTCTAAGAGCCTTGCAGTCCGGCAAATATGATGTCAATCATGTCTCCATCGCTATTACTCAGACAGGAGGCCCCTGCAGAGCCAGCAATTACTTAGGGCTTTTGAAAAAAGCATTAAAGGCTGCCGGATTTGAACAGGTCCCTATCATTTCTCTCAATATTGCGGGACTTCAAAAAAATCCCGGCTTTAAGCTGACCGTACCCCTTTTAATCAAAGTTCTGAAGTCTGGCGTCTACGGAGATCTGCTTATGAAGCTCCTATTTGCTGTGAGGCCTTATGAATTGGTGGCCGGATCAACCAATGCGCTTTTTAATAAATGGATGGAACAGTGCAAACAAAGTGTACGCTCCACGGACAGAAAAAAATTCCGCCAGAATCTGAAAAAAATAGTAGAGGAATTCGAGCTTATACCCATCGGAAATGTAAAAAAACCGCGGGTGGGCCTGGTAGGTGAAATCCTGGTGAAATACCACCCCTATGCCAATAACAATATGGTTTCCTTTGTGGAAGAATCCGGCGCAGAGATCGTTGTGCCGGGTCTCATGGAATTTTTCCTGTACAGTGCCGTCAACAGCCAGTTCCGGCATAAATATCTGTCGGGCAGCAATAAACAGAGATTACTGGGGAATTTAGCCGCAAAATATATTGAAAACTACCGGGATGACATGCGTACCGCCCTTGGGAGCAGCAAGAGGTTTCAGGCGCCTCCCAGCATTTATGAGATGGCAGACTGTGTAAAACCCTTTATTTCCCTCTGTAATCAGACCGGAGAAGGCTGGCTGCTGACAGCCGAAATGCTGGAGCTGGTCCGGGAAGGAGCCCATAATATTATCTGTATGCAGCCCTTTGCCTGCCTTCCCAACCATATCACGGGAAAAGGAATGATTAAGCTGGTGAAGGATCTATACCCCCAGTCCAACATCGTCACAGTGGATTATGACCCCGGGGCCAGCGAAGTAAATCAGATCAACAGAATCAAGCTGATGCTGGAGCGGGCAAAGCTTCAAGGTGCTAAATCATAATGAGTTCCAAAAGCGGCAGAGTGATGTTT
>DOHN01000137.1:3391-3831 GCA_003535195.1 Ruminiclostridium sp. | reverse complement strand
ACATCACTCATGCCGCTAAATTATAAGTTGAAGATTTGGAACCTTGCTGTATTCACAATAAAGCTTTCGTTTTTTGCAGTCTCTGCATGGGATACGCCCGTTATTTGATATGGACCAGGACGTATAAGTTCCCATTGAAATCAATCCGATCCGGCCCTTTATTGATATTGATACTCTGAGCGACTACACGCATGGCCGCGAGCCCGTTTTCAGTATTGAAAGTAGCTTCTTCCACCGAAAGAACCCCTTTTTCGGAGGTAGAAGCCTCAAATTTTTTATAGATCTCATCGGCCGAAAAACTGATGATTTCTTCATTGCGGTCATTAACCAGAACCAGCGTATCAAAATCCTGCACCGCTTTTTTAATAAGGCTGTATTGCCTTCCATTTTCTTCGATAATGCCTATCTCTTCCTGTGTGCCGCTTTGTGAGCCGGAATTA
>DOHN01000137.1:607-3223 GCA_003535195.1 Ruminiclostridium sp. | reverse complement strand
CATGACAATAAAGTCAAAGCCGGCAATATCAATGACAGAGTGAGTGGGAAGGTACAGGCTGATATACTGCCAGTTTTCATTGGAGGCATATGCGCCGAAACCGAAGGTTCCGGAAAAGTCACGATAGTAGTCAAAGCCGGAGGGAAGCCACGGAATATAACCGAGGTAATCCATCCTGTCCAAATATCCCATATACCGGATAATCTTTTCCTGGTCCTCCCGGGAAACCGATGGGTCGGGTTTGACCTTATTTCCCTCCAGCATATTATTTTGCACCAGAACCCGTTCCAGTAAAGCGGTCTGGTTTTTTCGGCTGACAGTAAACGCATCTGTAGGCGGAATGATTGATATGGCCGAAAATACAATGAGCATAACAGCGATAATACCGTTTTTCCTGACCGGGACAAAACTGAGGATGACACCGGATGCGGCGGAAAAAATGCCGAATAATATGACATAATAGCGGCTATGGGTAATGCCTGTATCCCCTGTTCTCAAAACAGACGATATGGTCTGGAAAAGCATAATGGGTACCAGGACCTTGGGAAACACCTTCCTAAAAAAGGCGGTAAACTTGTTATCCAGCCTGCTTGCAAGAATATAGACCAGAAGAACAACAATCGAATAGGAAACAATCATTGGCTCCAGCAGATTATCCGTCCAGAACCTGCCTCCTATATTTAAAACGATATATAAAAGGAGAATAACGGTAAACACTGATGTCAGCGGAATGATAATATAGGAAATCAAAATTTCCAGGAATTTCGGACAGGCCGATATTCTCTGGAGGCTGTCATTTTCAATCTCGTCCTTCCCCTGATCTTTTTTGCCCGGGTAAACAGGGATCAGAGACAGAAAATAAACCGGCGCATACAGAATAAAAACAATATTTGCAGTATGGGCGTAAGCTGCCCCATCCACATTGAACAGAAGCTGATCGATTGCCGCAAGAATCACGCTGATACCGGCAAAAATGACCCCCGCAAAAAAGATTGCAATAAAGAAAGCCTTAAATGCAACCATAAAACTTTCATTAAATGTGACATTGCTCTTGATAGAGGGGATCCATATGAAAGCAAAATACAGGGCAAATAATGCCACCAATGTTCGGATGCCGGCCTCTGTGCTAAGTGCTGCGGCAGATCGCAGGGTAAAATAATAAAGCAGAGTCAGCAAAGCGGCTGCACCTGTCAGCATGAACCTGCTGGAGGATTTTATAAAAAACCGCTCATGAACAAGTTGAACCACCGCTCCCAGAAAAGCGCCCACTACCAGTGACAGCAGATATTTTGAATAATCGGCGCTGCCCTTGTGAATATCAATGGCGTTTACTATAACCGCCGCAAGAAGGCTTACCGAAGTCAGCGGAAAACGGGCAAGAGCCGCGGTCAAACCGCTGAGCAGCTGGTGAAATCTGTAAAATTTCCTCATAGGACGATTCCTCTCCGGTATGAACTTTAAAAAACAGCTTATTCGTTGATTCTATTCGCTTTATATTTACCCACTTTATGATTTCAGCATGCCTTTTTCTACATCTTTTTCTTCTTTATTATTCTTCATAGGCCTTGGCGCGCTCAAATTCATCCAGTATCTCCCGGCTAGGCTCTCCGGACAGCAGAGAAACCGCCACAATAGCAATGCAGGAGGCGATAAATGCGGGGAGCAGTTCGTAGATTCCAAAAATCCCGCCCATGGGTTTAATAAGAAGCTTCCAAACGAAAACCATACTCCCGCCTGCGAGCATGCCGGCAATGGCGCCCGATCTGGTAACCCTTTTCCAGAAAAGCGAGAACAGCATAATAGGGCCGAAGGTTGCGCCAAACCCCGCCCAGGCAAAGGATACCACAGTGAAAATAACGCTATTTTCATCCAGCGCGATAATCATTGCAAAAGCGGCAATGGCAATCAGTGTAATTCTGGTAATCAGCAATATGGTTTTATCGCCGGCATCCTTTTTCATAATTCCGTGATAAATATTTTTGGAAAAGGCGGAGGCCGCAATGAGCAGGTATGAATCCGACGAGCTGATGGTGGCGGCCAGTATGCCGGCCATCACAATTCCTGCCAGAAGCGGAAAGAAGAACTCGGTGGACAGCACTATAAAGATATTTTCAGATGTGCTCTGGGTCAAAAGCGCTGTAGGATAAAGAACCCTGCCGATAATACCGATGGCAACAGCAGCGGTAAGGGAAACAGCGCACCAGATGGTGGCAATTCTCCTGGATAAAGTGAGTTCACCGGACTTTCTGATAGCCATAAATTTAAGCAACACCTGGGGCATCCCAAAATAGCCCAGGCCCCAGGACATTGTGGAAACCACCGTTAAAAAGCTATAGCTGCCTGCCTCTCCGAATAAAGCTCTCCCCTCCGAGACTTGCTGAACACCGTCTTGCAAAGCGGGCCTGGCAATTCCAAAGAACTCCAGAAATCCGGGAATCTGCTTTGCGTTTTCAATAATGGCCGATATGCCTCCGGCTTTGGAAATGCCTGCTATAAGCACCACACTCAATGAAACAAACATAATGATGCCCTGCATAAAATCAGATGCGCTCTCCGCTAAAAAGCCCCCGATAAAAGTATAGCAAATAACAAATAGGGCCCCGGCAATCATGATAT
>DOHN01000137.1:0-293 GCA_003535195.1 Ruminiclostridium sp. | reverse complement strand
GCTGAATAGCTGCGGAGTCTTTTGGCAACAAACAGCCAGTTTAGATATGTACCGATCAAAAGTCCTATGGCGGTCCATACGGCGTCGCTTAACCCGAACCAGTAAGCGACCCCAGGAAGGCCCATCAGCAGCCACCCGCTCATATCAGAGGCTTCGGCGCCCATGGCAGTGACCCACGGTCCCAATGTTCTTCCGCCGATGAGAAAATTCTCACTGCTTTCATTGGCACGCTTTGCGTAGGTAAAACCGATGCCGATCACCACTGAAATATAGAAACACATTGCAATCAAAAT
>DOHN01000093.1:3123-3532 GCA_003535195.1 Ruminiclostridium sp. | reverse complement strand
TACAACATAATCGAAATTATGTGACCATAAGCCTCATTTGTTCAATCTGACGTGCATGAACTATACCGCTTTCTATGGTATAGATCCGGGTGGTATCCACATTAGTGTGACCAAGAATATCCGCCAGTCGGAACAAATCCTTTTCCAGAGTATAGTAGGTTCGGGCAAACAAGTGACGTAGATTATGGGGGAACACCTTTCCCGGTGCAACACCTGCGCCTTTACAAAGGGCCTTCATATCTCGCCAGATGTTGGAGCGGTTAAGAGGTTTACCTGTCTTTGTGATAAAAATTAGCCCGGTAGTCCTCTGCTGCTTCCGAGCATACCTGATTAGCGCACGGCAGAGCTTTTTGGGCAGAAAGATGGTGCGCATTTTGCCCTTGCAATTTACCACCGTCCGTCCTGTGTG
>DOHN01000093.1:0-2929 GCA_003535195.1 Ruminiclostridium sp. | reverse complement strand
GCAGATAGTTTGGATAACCAGACAAAGTCGCTCATTACCTTCTCTTTCGGCCGTCCGCACTAGACGCAGATACTCCTCCCGAGTCAGCTCCTTTTCCTCGCAACAAAATAAACTTCTTTGTATTTTCAGTGGCTTTACTTTGCAGTCAAGCCAGCCGGCAAAATTCAAAAAAGCATTGATACCCGCCAGCGTGGTGTTGACACTTGTTGCTGCATATCGCCTTATCAGGCTTTCTTTCCATTCGATCAAAGTACTTTTTGTGATCGGCTCATCGCCGAGAAATTTGCATAATGCTGCAAGACTACGCTGATAAAGTGCGATGGTGGAGGCGCTTTTTTCCTGTTCGTGCAGGTGGATAGTGAAGTGCCTTATCATTTCAGGTGTAATGGTCCGTTTAATTTCTTTTTGAGGCATAATATTGTTTATCTCCTTTTCATTTATTGAATTCATTGTATCATGGCATAACTTTTATCAATCAGATGCAGGGCTACCGCTATTTTTATCTTATTTCTTCGCTCTATACCACTTTGCTGAAGCATTTAAAAACTTATCCCTTATTAAGTAAGTTAAAAACATAAAAAGATGACGAGCAGCTCCAATCGATTACAGATGAGCTGTTCGTCATTTTTTATTCTCTGAACTTAATACCGTATCTCGAAGCACAGTCCGCTAGAAATAGCAGACTGTACTTTTTGCGTTTATAAGTACCTTATCCTTTTGTGCTTCCTTGATTGCTTTTCGCGCCGACAACCAAATGCCAATCTCGCCGTTAAAACAAGCGTCTGTCAGTTTTTCCAGAGCCTTGTCCTTTGCCTTGGCAGCTGCGTTTTCCGTGAGATCGAACTGCCCTCCCAAATCAGCTAAAGTGCGTTGCTCATGGCCAAACGCACCGAAGAATCCCCCAAGAATTTCACGATCCCTAAAAGACAGCTTGTAAAACTGTATTTGCAAAGCCTCAAGATAGATTTGGTGCAATACGTTCTGTTCCACATCTTCACGAGCATCATTGATTTGAACAACAGGCTCACCGTCATCCTCATACTGTTCATCAAGGGATGAAAAGCTGAGATATCCCTGCACACGCAGTGCCTCGAATTCTCGCTTGGACAGGCTGACAGGATACAAACTGTTCTCTAACTCCCGTTTCATTGCGCCTATGATGTAGGGATAGAGAAAGGTGGATAGAGCCGCTTCGATGTCGGGATTATACCTTTCTGCGTAAGTAAGAACAGCAAGTGTTCCTGCCGAAACTAAATCCTCCCAGAGCTGTTCACAGTGAAACCGGCGACACAATTTGCCTGCGCAGGCTTCCACCATTTCTTTGTTCTGTAGATAAATGCTTTCCAAACTGCCGCCTCCTTCCACAGGAGCAGACTACCGCCCACCCTTTTTTGTGATGCCAAGGGATGGATATAGAGCAGCGGACTGCATCTGGGCATCTACCTCCCTGTCAGAGAGCAAGCCGCTAACTGCCATGTCCCTCAAATCGATAATTTTCCGCTTGGCTTTTTGCCAATCCTCCACCGAAATATTACCTCGTTGTTTGTCCGCTGTAATCCGTTGATATGCATTGGTGTAGCTGCGGATAACAGGGTTGTTGGCGGCTTTTTCTTTCGCTTTATTTTTTGCCCCCTGATTGCGGCAGGTGCGGTGTGGTTTGCCCTCAATCGGTCTGTTACAGTAGTCGGTCTTGTAGCCTTTGGTAAGCAAGAAGAATTGTTTGCAGTTCTTGCAGCGGCGGATGGTATGCCCATGCATGATTGCCTTCATGAAATCCATCTTCAAAAATGCCTGTAAATACTTGACCGAGTATACCTCATAAATGGCATAGGTGTCCGGATGATTAGGAATCATGTCAGGCACATACCACACATCAATATTGTCAAATAATGTGAAAGCGTGTCCCTCGTTTCTGAAATGGTTGATCATCATTTTATCAAGGTTAGGATGCGTGTAGAAACCATACAGTGCAGCCGCATAGTTTTCGCTGTCCAGTGTTTTCAAATGCATCAAAGCGTTGTCAATAAACCAAAACATGGTCTGATTAAAAGAGTAGATGTCGCTGATGATTTCTATATATTTTTCTGCGGAATGCATCCTCCCATCCGAAACCAACTGAAACAGCTTGCTCTTCATCAGCATCTCATGGAGTTTTTTTATATTGTCTGTGTTAAGGTCTTGCGACAGGGCAAACATGGTTTCAAATTCCTGCGGTGAGATACTCAAAATGTCCACCGTTAAATCGCCGAGCAGAAGCTCTTGTCCTGCAACCTCAATTTTATCGTCATGTATTCTGAAATCAATTTGACTAAACATAGTCTGCCTCCTGTGTATGGGATTTAGTTTCTTATTGTAATCCTATTTTATATCTTTGCCCTAAAATGTTCCATAACTATATTGTACAGGATAACTTATCTAAATTCAATCCCGCAAAAACAAAAAGGAGTGAGTACATGAAAAACAAACTGAAGCTAATTAAAATGAGCAGTGTAGATGTAGAAGAAGTTCAGTGGATTTGGTATCCCTACATTCCATACGGAAAGGTGACCATCGTTCAAGGTGATCCGGGCGAGGGCAAGACCACCTTTATCCTCGCATTAATCGCACTGCTCACAAAGGGCGAGCCGTTGCCCGAAGAAGAAGCTGCCACAGAACCCATCAATGTAATTTACCAAACCGCCGAGGACGGTCTCGGTGATACAATCAAGCCTCGTCTTTTATCCGCCGGTGCGGATTGTGACAGAGTTCTGGTCATCGATGAAAACGAGGTAGAGCTGACGCTTTCCGATGAAAGACTGGAGGAAGCCATCAATCAGACAGGCGCAAAGCTGATTGTGCTTGATCCGATGCAGGCATACCTCGGTGAAACTGTGGATATGCACAGAGCCAACGAGATCAGACCCATCATGAAAAGGCTTGCTTTTCTTGC
>DOHN01000105.1:2116-5195 GCA_003535195.1 Ruminiclostridium sp. | reverse complement strand
TAGAGGCACACACCACGCTGGGGGAAGCGAATCAGGTTGTATTCGGATTCCTCCAACTGGAGGCTGTCGATATAAAACTGCTTGTCGATGTTCCCGGCATTAAAGAGGAAAGAGTGAGTAGGAATGGAGAACAGCGGTTTCGTCAGCTCCCTGATGCCCTCGATGTTGAATGTGTACCACCCCTACGTTGCCGCAAGGCATACGCAGGGTAGATACTTTGTTGTGATAGGTAATTCTTTGAAGTTATCTCCGAATTTTCCCCCACCTCACACCGGGCATGCGCCTTTCAGCGCACCCGGCGTACCATCAATTTGATTTCATGGCCCTCCTGGGCTTTCACACAACCATAAACCTCACGGCGCATGGTCGCTTAACAGATTTCAGTTGTTAAGTTTATCTCTGAACGAGATGATTTTGCGTTTGACTTTTGCCTCTGTACTTTGCGGGATTTCTTTACCGTGTATCTGCTTGTGACATTCGGTGCAGACCCACGCCAAATTGGGGACTTTATTCAGCTGATTCAATGGAAGTTTGGGATAAACGTGGTGACATTCACGTTGTTCTGTGTGTAAAAGTTGCCATTTGCAGCAACGGCAGACCATTTTATCTCGGTTAAAAGCATACTCACGGTTCATGTAGTATTCAAAGTTGTATTTGCCATTGTAGGCTGACATTTTGAGCTTTTCAGAGTTATACAGAGCGGGGCGGTCGCGGGGTAGTTGCTTTTTAGCGGAGCAGTATTTCTGGTAGAGCATTCTTCCCTCGGCAGTATAAGGGGTCATGTTTTGGTTAAACGGTTTCTTTTCATACTGCACATGGGTAAGAAATGCGTAGGTGATGCCAACCCATTTTCCTTGATAATTCACGGCAAAGGTCTTGGTTTCATGCCCCTCATGCCTTGCAGGAAGGTTGCTTAACTTCTGTAGCTCAACCTTCATCTGCAAATAATTTTTAGGGTACATTCGCTTCCAGACCGCAAACACCATGCTGTTCACCCTGTAATCAATCATGTTAAAGGCGTAGGAACTAATGCTGCTTTTGATGTATTCCGATATGCCCATGATGACCGAATTTACATATTCAATTTGGGCTACTCGACAATTCAATGCTTTGTGTTCCTTGATTTCCCGAATTGCCAAGCGTAGGTTTTTAATTTTTTTACCCAATTTGATGTAATCAGGGTAGGGCTTCGCCACCCACCATACTATCTGCTTGCTTTTGTTTTTCTCACTTTTTGCTACTCTGATATTGAACCCAAGGAACTTTACCCCATTTGCCTTCATGTTTGTTACGACCGTCTTTTCTTCAGATATTTCGAGCTTCAGACGATGCGCGAAGTATTTGGAGAGTTCCTTTTTCAGCCTATACGCTTCTTTTTCAGCAGTGGTTAGAATAACCCAGTCGTCGGCAAAACGGATATTATACTTCGGGAAAATTCCCTGTTGCCCTAGTTTCCTCATATCACTGCTTTTCAGTTTGAGCTTTGGGAATGGGTGATAATATTTGCGCCCGACGTACCAATCAAAGTCGTTGAGATACACATTTGCAAGTAATGGTGAGAGGACACTGCCTTGACCTGTCCCGACCGATGTGTCGAAAAACAAATCTTTTTCCATATAGCCCGCTTTCAACATTTGGCTGATGATTTTCACAAGCCGCTTGTCGTGTATTCCCATTTTCCACAGTTTTCCTAGTAGTATCCTGTGATTGATATTGTCAAAGCAACCCTTTATGTCACCCTCTAATGCGTAAGTCGGCATACTACCCGACTTGTTTGAACCGTTAATGATGTTCACTATATCTCGTACAGCGTGCTTTTGTGCCCGATACGGTCTGAAACCATAGCTGTGAGGATAAAATTTTGCTTCGCATATTGGTTCAATGATAATTCTGATGCATTCCTGTATAATGCGGTCAAGCATGGTGGGAATGCCCAGAGGTCTTTGCTTGCCGTTCGCCTTTTCAATATATATTCGCTTGGCGGGTTTGGGCTTGTAGTCGCTCACTGTACTGCGAATTAGCTCTATCACTGCTTCTTTTGGCATTTGCAGATACTTGTCCATTTTGTTGCGGTCAACACCTGCGGTCTTGCTGCCTGCGTTTGCTTTGATGTTGTGAATTGCCGTAATGATTGTCACTTCATTACAGATTGCTTCCATTAAACCTGTGAACGCTGTTCCTTGTTTGGATTTTTCGTACAGCAGGTCGGTTAATTTTCTGAGCTCTGTTTCGTTTGAAAATCCAGCGTTTATATGCACAAAGCAATCACTTCCTTTGTAGTTCGCTACCCATATTTCAGGGAGTTACGGATTTTCGATTTTGAAATCTGTTAATCAAATTGACTCGTCCCCTTCGCCGTGGGGCATTTCAGCCCCTTGTAATTGGCTTTCCCAATCGCAGACTACTATGGGACGGCTGACTTCCTGCACACTTCATCATGCTGCAACACTCCATGCACAGGCTCTCAAACGTTCCTAAATCTCTATCTTTTTATGCTGAACCCTTAGGTTGTTACCTTACACCGTGAAAATTGAGCATACTTTGAATTACAGTTGTCGTATGCTTTCCCAAGTCATTTCAGACTTTGAGCGAGTACCCCCAAAGACTACGGAAATACCCCTTTTCATTTGCTGGTCTTTCGACCCTAAACCTTTACGATGCTGCATAACTTTTTCTATCATAACCATAGGTTCAAGATGACCGCATTATATAGCCCTTGTTGCCAAGAACATCAAATTACGACTTTACCACGCTTTGCACCATAGGCGATTACAGCCGCCTAACGCACAGTGGAGTATCATCTTCTCGTGCCGCCATAGATTTTAACATTTCATCATCGGCGTTAATTCTGCACGGCAAGGGTACTGCCCCCTTGAATTCGAGATTTAAGTTCTCATCAGTATTTTCTAACGTTTAGTGCAACTGACGGGTGCTTTTCACTTAGCCTGCTAAGCTAAATTTATGCACAACGTTTCGCACAGTCCTCCAAATTCTGAGATGCCAGAATTACCGCCGACTCCTTTTTTCTGACCCGCTTCATGAAATTTCGGATATACTCAATCGCAGTCAGGTTGGTCAG
>DOHN01000105.1:1752-1994 GCA_003535195.1 Ruminiclostridium sp. | reverse complement strand
CGGATATACTCAATCGCAGTCAGATTGGTCAGGAACAGATACAGCTCATCAATGGATGCGGCGGTGTTGCCTTCGGTCAGGAGCTTGTCACTCATGAAGGAAAGCACATTGAACAGCAGGGCGTTTTTTACGTTCCGGCTGGCTTGCAGCAATCCTTTGACGCCGAACACAATAAAGCGGTCGGAGGTCACGTTGGTGTGGCCGTTGAAGAATTTGCTTTCTGCGCCCATGCACATGGAGTG
>DOHN01000105.1:0-1615 GCA_003535195.1 Ruminiclostridium sp. | reverse complement strand
GCGCCCATGCACATGGAGTGGAGCCCCAGCAGGATTTCCTGCAGCAATTCCTGCGGATAGAGCTGATATTTGGTTTTGTCATATCCCCTGAACTCATCGTCAATGAGGGCGTAAAGGTCCGATAAAATAGGATAGTCTGTGGCTGCAAGGCTCCTGAAATCAGTGCGGTCGCTGATGCCAAACTTTTCGTACAGCTTGCCCAGCATGATTTCTATGGCGTCGATATGGCGGTCGGAGAAATCCTTATAACAGCGGAAAAAATCCTTGAGAAAAGAAATGTGCTGACTGAGCTTGGTGGACTGGCGGAATGCCTGGGGAGCATCGGCATCCTCCGGGCTGCCTCCTTCATCCCATGTTTTAGGCTCCAGCGGATTGATCCGGTATTGCCCTCTCATCAGGTCGATGAAACAGCCGAAGCTCTCCGCGAGGTCAATGTATTCATGCTCAGGATCAAGGCACAGCACGGCCTTGCCCGATTCGAGGATGTTGCAGAGGATGAGCTTAAGAAGATAGCTCTTGCCCTGGCCTGAGTTGCCGAGGATCAAAATGTTCGCATTCGTCTTGTCATCGTCACGCTTATCAAAGTCCACGATGATATTTGAGCCAAATTTATCACGGCCAAGATAGAAACCGCGGGGATCGGTCTTGCCGCTGTAATTGAAGGGATAAAGGTTTGCTACCGAACTGGCGGGCAAAACCCGTTCAAACTGGCTGCCAAATACATTCCGACCCGCAGGACCGACAGACAGAAAGCCCTCGCGCTGGCGCAGTATCAGCCGATCCACATTGAGTTTTGAACGAACCAGCTCGGTCAGAACATCGGTCTGGAGGAGCTTTAAATCGTCCAAATTGTTCGATGTCAGCTCAATAAAAACAGCGCAGTGGAGGAGCGGCTCACGGTTTCGGTGCATAGAGGACACCAGTGTGACCACATCCTGCAAATTGCTTTCGGCGGTGACTGTCTGCTGGAGATCGTTGGTGCTGCTCTTATCCATGCGGTTTTTATTGGCCGCGTTATGGATGATTCTCTTTTCCTCGGCCGCCGTTACCTGTCTGGTGTAGATGCGCAGGGTCACACCGTCCTTTTCCCCAAGGTGACGCAGGATGGCCTGCTCGTCGGTTGCGGTAGGATACTCACGGAGAGCCCAGACACACCGATAGGTGTTGCCGCATATAAAATGGTCCGTATTGAACTTGATGATTCCCGGTGCGATCATGTCAAGAAAATCCTTGATTTTCGGCTCTGTCGCCCCAGCATCAGCCTTTGTTTTTCTGATTTTAGGCATGAAAAAATACCTCCTGTCCAGCCGAGGGAGGTTCCACGCCTTTTGGCCGCAAGGTATCTCCCTACGGCCTATTGAATTTTACTTATTCTCCGAGAATCACCCAGCGCTCGCCATCGTAATCCTCATACATCTCAGTAGTGACATTTTGCTCATAGTAGACTCCAAGCAGGCGCTTGGTATCGGCTTCACCGGCTCTGCGCGCAGTAAAGCCCTGATCCTTGAGGCTCTTTTCGATGCGGGAGAGGTAGGGCTGAACATCGCGTTCCTTTTCATTTCTCAGCCGGATGATGATTAGAAATTCCCTTGCCGTTGCCATCTGCACCTGCATA
>DOHN01000065.1:15162-19647 GCA_003535195.1 Ruminiclostridium sp. | reverse complement strand
CTCTAAGTTAATTTTTCACGCTATAACCTCCCAAATTGTGAAATCAGAATTGACGGTTGAAATCTCTTCTTATGTTGCTGACCAATAGGGTTTTGCTTGGATTATTTAATTTTCTTGCAGTTTATGAATCTTTGCACGGAAAATCTTTTTAAAAAGTATGGCAGTAGCATATTAAGAGGCCATTAAGGTTGCTCAAAAGCGATTTTGCAGATTTGAATGCCCGCTTGTATGCCGATCGAATGGAAATGTTCAAGAGTATACATGAGTTGAACTGTTTGCAGATATTATGTCCTTATAGGAGCACGTGCTCGTAATATTGCATATTTTATTTCTCTCCTATTGCAATACAATGATTCACCTGGAAAAAATTTGTTAATTGCAATTCTCTTCTTTCGTGAAATCAGTATATTATATAATTCCGTTGGGTGTGATCAATAAAGGTTTCTCGTTCTTAAGTTTCCTCTTACAAATGATAGTACTGTTTGCAGCCGTTACGCGCATTAATTGAGAGCACGTGCTCGTTATGTTTTATATATTACCACACTATTTGGTACAATGCAACTACTCTTTTGGAAAATTTTATTATTTAAGAAAGGCGGCCTTTCATGCCGCCCTGTTAAAGAATATTTTCAGGCTTCGGATTTTATCCCCAAAATACGGGCGGCATTGTTAAAAAGGATATCGGCTCTCTCCTGCTCATTTAAGCCCAGCTTATAAAAAACCTCAAGAGCCTCATGGTGATACAGGGCGGGATAATCGGTGCCAAAAACAATACGGTTCGCTCCATGTTTCCTAATAATCTCTGTCGCACTGCTGCTGTCCATATATTCGATGGCACTGGAGGTATCAAAATATAAATTCTTACCGACAAGAAAATGCCAGGCTTCCTTCCATTGTCTGTATCCGCCCAGGTGCGCTGCAATCATGGTGAGGCCCGGGAATTTTTCCAGAACATGTGCCAGCCTTTCAGGCGATGAATTGTCCTCATTCTCGTCTCCTGCATGGATCAGAAGGGGAAGCCTACTTTCTATGGCTGCGTAAACTCTATCCATTTTGGGGTCGTCGGCATTGAACTGCTGAAAATCAGGGTGCAGTTTAATGCCCTTAAGTCCCAGCGAAAGGATCCGTTCAAATTCGCCCTCAACATCCTCCATATCGGAATGCAGCGTTCCGAACCCAATCATCTTCCCTCCCGCCTTCCGGGCGACCCAGTCATTGATATTTCTTACCTGAGAGGCTTTGGTTGCTGTAGAATGAAACACCACGTAGTCTACATTGGAGTTTCGGGCACTCCTTGCCAGATCCTCCAATCGACCTGAACCGGACATGTCGATGGAATAATAGTTTCCGACATTGTCCGTAGCTTTTTGAGCGACAGACTCCGGAAAAGCGTGGGCATGAAAATCTATAATCCGTTGCATGTATAAATCGCTTCCTTAAATCTGTCTAATCAGAAAATTCATATAGCTGATGTAGTGGGAGAATACCACGCCCGGCTCCTGCAGATCGGGGCACCAGCGCTTCACCCATTCCAGTGAGACATAGCCGTTATAACCATTTCTATGAAGCTGCTTTAAGCAGTCCAGCACGGGTACGTCTCCGTAGCCCAGCATTCTGTAGGCCACCTGGCCCTCCTTCATGACAGAATCCTTTATATGAGCATATTTAATGGTTCCATCCAAATTCGCCAGTGTCATTTCGGGTGACTCATTAAAATAGCGGTACGGATGGTGAATATCCCACAAAACGCCTGCGTTGGGGCGGTCAGCCTCGCGTATAAACCGGGCCATGACACTGGAATCTGCCAGAACGCCGTTGGTTTCAATGAGGGGTGTAATCCCCTTGTCCCGGGCATAATCACATACCTTTTGATATTGTGATTTCACAAACTCAAGATTCCGTTTGGGTCCGGGCGCCCCGTCCCTATCTCCCAAAACACGGATATATGGAGTCCCTATTCTATCGGCCAGATCAATATAGGTCTTTGACTCGGCCAAAGCCTCCTCTTCCCGTTCTTCATCGAAAAGAAAAGCGCCGGTGGTCAGCATAGGGATTTCAAGCTTCAGCTGATTTAAGCGTTCAATGGTTTTTTGTATGTTTTCCGGTTTAAAGGGCTTGGTTTTAGGAGCAAATATTTCTTCCTCGATTCCTCTGATTTCTATCCCGTCAAGGCCCAAATCCTTGGCAGTCGCATATATTTCTTCCCATGACCAGCCCGGACAGCCAAGCGTTGAGAATGCAAGTTTCATTATATTCATCATCCCTTCCTGCTAAATTTCTTTCCATTTAATCATAACCCAAAGGCTCATGCAGTTTCAATTGCCGCGTCATCTCCGAGATTCAATTCTTCAATGGCCTGCTCCCGCATCTTGAATTTCTGAATTTTTCCGCTGGCTGTCAGGGGGAAGCTGTCGGTAAATTTCACATATTTGGGTGCTTTATGTCTGGCCATATGTGTTTTTACCAGCTCTATGACCTCTTCTTCCGTTGCGCTCTCCCCCTCCCTCAGAACAACCCAGGCCATGATTTCCTCTCCGTATTGCTTGCTGGGAACGCCAATCACCTGGACATCCTTAATTTTGGGGTAAGTATAAAGGAATTCCTCGATTTCCTTGGGATAAATATTTTCACCGCCGCGGATGATCATATCCTTAATACGGCCTGTAATTTTGTAATAACCCTCCTCATCCACGGTTGCCAGATCCCCGGTGTGGAGCCATCCATCACTGTCGATAGCCTGGGCGGTTGCTTCGGGCATTTTATAATAGCCCTTCATAATATGATATCCGCGCGTACAGAACTCCCCCGGTACATGGGGAGGGCATTGGGCCCCTGTTGCCGGATCAACGATCTTCGCCTCTACATAAGGAAAGACCCGTCCGACGGTGGATACGCGGCGCTCAATGCTATCGTCGGTGGTTGTCTGGGTACACCCGGGAGAAGACTCTGTCTGCCCAAAGACGATGGTAATCTCTTTTGCACCCATCACATTGACCACATCCTGCATGACTTTAACAGGACAGGGCGAACCGGCCATGATCCCTGTTCTCAGCTTAGAAAAGGAGTATTTCTTAAAATCCGGATGCTCCAGCATTGCAATAAACATGGTAGGCACGCCGTGTACAGCAGTGCAGCCTTCATTCTGTATGGCGTCCATGACCCTGACAGGATTGTAATCCAGCGGGATCATGGCAGTCGCGTGAGTCACACTGGCCATCACCGCCAAAACCATGCCAAAGCAGTGGAAAAGCGGTACCGGAATACAAAGCTTATCTTCCTCGGTAAATTTCATGCGGTCGCCAATGCTTTTGCCATTGTTGACGATATTAAAATGGGTCAGCATAACGCCCTTGGGAAAACCCGTTGTTCCCGAGGTATATTGCATATTCACTACCTCATGGGCATCAAGGGTGCGGTTTACCCGCATAAATTCCTCATGGGGCACTTCCTCTCCCATAACAGGCAAATCCCTGAAATTGTACATACCGGGACGCCGATCCTCTCCGATAAACACAATATCCTTTAAAAACGGGAGCATGGGATTATTGAGCTCACCGGGTTTACTTTCTTTTAAAGTAGGACACAGCTCGTTAATAATATGATAGTAATTGGAATCCTTCAGGCTTTCAATCATGACAAGGCATTTGGTATCGGACTGGCGAAGCAGGTATTCCAATTCGAATATCTTGTAGCTGGTGTTTACAGTCACCAAAACCGCCCCGATCTTTGCGGCGGCAAAGAAAGTAATTACCCATTCTGGGCAGTTGTTGGCCCATATCGCTACATGGTCGCCCTTCTGAATATCCATTTTCAAAAAGCCCTTTGCAACTCTCGTGGTTTCTTCATTAAATTCCTTCCAGGTTCTTTCATAATTGCCATTTGGAAATTTTATACATAATCTGTCAGGGTATTTTTTTGCAATATCTTCAAGTAAATTTCCGACGGTGATATTCATGAGCTCGTCCATGCCCATACCTCCTCAAGTCAAATCTGCTTTTATAGTTTTCGCGTTTCAGCCCCCGAAATAGGCCCTTGATGACAATGAGCAAAGCAAATAAAAAAACCCTCATCTCCTATGAAAGAGACGAAGGTTTATAAACTTCCGTGGTACCACTCTAATGAACACAAAAATGTGCCCGCTCATTTCAGCATCAAATCTAATGCCTAACAGTGTAACGGCTGTATCCGTACCCTCCTACAATAAGCGCTTTGCCTACTTCAGCAGTCCGCTCCGGAGCCAGATTCGCATTCTTTTACGTCTGCACTTTCACCAACCGGCAGCTCTCTATGCGCTAAAAGATTTGCTACTATTCTCCATCCATGCGTTTAAACTATATTGATATGTATTATAGCGGCAGTATTTTTAGTTGTCAAGCAAAAAATTTAAATTCAATTCGCGCCGCTCCGCTCAAGGACTTTATGGTGCCTGTAGAGTGAATTAAAGTGTACCCTCGGGAAAATCCGTCCGGGATTTTACTCGGTAGC
>DOHN01000065.1:4560-15037 GCA_003535195.1 Ruminiclostridium sp. | reverse complement strand
GCTTACACACTTTAATATCACTCTACAGGCAAGTCTTGCCCTGCGCAAAACACAAACTCTGCATTGGCAAAGGTGATTTTAGAACCATTTTCAAGACGGTAGTCCTGATTTGGCTCGATCCTCTCCCCATTGATAAAGGTACCGTTTCTGGAATTCATATCGGCCGTGAAAAATCCTTCCGGCGTTTTTTTGAGCTCAGCGTGCAGCTTTCCCACAGCAGGGTTTTTAATGCAATAATCCACCTGCTCCTCCAGCCGGCCAAGCATGAACGGAAAATGTGTGAGTATAATGATCTCTCCCTGAACCCCTTTCAGATAAGGGTGGTTTATTGAGCCTCCGTCTAGAACCACGGTCCGGTCCTGATACTGGGGGGAATCCGGAGACACACAGGCTGCTTCTTCCCTGGCCTTATGAAAGACCGGCTCGGGTATTCTAAAGCTTCTGTTCACATACTCCACTTTTTTTGAAGGAATTATAACAGGCCTTTTATCCATAAAATTTGCCGCCTGTCCGGCTGGAACAAGGGGCTTTGTTTTTTGGATTTTCTTATCGGGGGTAAAAAATTTGGTGTAAAGAAGATAGGATAAGGCTCCGCCAATAATGAGATAGCCGAAGAGCGACAGGATAAAGTCAGGGCTATTGGCCGAAAGGACCCCTGTAAAGCAGAGAACCAGCCCGAAAATCAAATATGCAGCCAGGACAGAGCCTGAAACAATAAATGATTTGGCCGGAAAGCATGCTTTATTGATATCTTGGGGCGCCTCTTGCTTTTGAGGTTTTTCTTCCTTCGCCTCATCGGGCATCTTAAAACTCTGTTGCCGGGGAGGTTCCTCCACCGGCGCTCTCCTTTGCAAACTCATTTCATCAAAGCTTTTAGCGCTTTGAAAGTGGGCCGTTTCCATATCGCTGATATATTTTTTTAATGTAGAGATTTTCAGCTCCTCTGTCTTTAACAATTCAATAAGCCGCTGAATAAAATCATCATAGGGCTCGCTTTTAAAGCGTATATCATGGATGATTGAATGAAGCAGCAGGTTTTTTAAGGGCTCCAGATCCTGCGGCATTTCCTTTATGGGTAAGTATGCAAACCCCATATGAAGGTCCTGCGGGTCCATAAAAATAAATCGGCTGTCAAAAATAACCCCCCCGCTGTCCAGCAGGTATTCTTCCATTGCTTCAATGAGATCTGCCATCTGCTTTAGCATGCGGAAAAAATCATCTCTGCTGATCTCACGTCTTTCTAAGACCTTTTGAAGAGGAATCAGCGAGGTTATGTCAAAGGAAAGCTTTACAACACCATCGATCCGGATAGCCTCACTTTTTAGCAGGCCCGGGACCGGGTTATTCGCAATCATTTCGATCTGGTAGCCATAAATCTGTGCCGTGTCCTCAAATGTATACTCCATCAGGTTCCTGCCCGCTAAAGACTTAAATCTAGGCTGTGGGTTCATGATCTTTTCATCCATAAAAATTCCTCCCTTATCGGATTGTTAACTGAAATCTTAATGCCCGGCTTCTTCATTGGCTGTATAAACACCGTAAGCTTTGACTAATCTGACCTCTATATGGTATCGCTCCAGTTCCTCCGCAGCCCTCCTGAAAGCATCGTCGGTATAGGGCTCTGCATTTTCCGGAGCAATCATTATAACCACAGGTTTTATACTTCGGACAGTGACACCATCGAAATATCCCGGGGCCTCGCACTCCAACAGACGCTTCCCATGCCTTTTGATTTGGCTGGTGATGGCCAAAGGGTTGTTCTGGTAGGTTTTCATAAACGGGTTCAGGGTAAAAACATCGTAATATTCCGCCTCCCGGGTATGGCTGTTAAAGGTATAGGCATCAATGACGGGAAAATCGTTGGGGGTTGCAAAAGCTTGAAACCCGCTGTTTTCCCTTTCATCCATTAATGCTTTGACATACAGATTTTCCATTGCCAGCCCCCTTTCGTAATAATTCTTATCCTGATCCATCTCCTGCCAGAGGCTGGTCTGATCATCTTTCCCATTGTCCTCTTCCGCAGCTTTTACAGAAACGCCTTTTCCGCCCGTCCAGGCAATGATTTTGACCCGATTGGACAGTTTCAGTTCGGGTATTACAGCGCCCAGCGGCATTGGCGAACGGACACTGTAAGTCACAATAAAATCAAGGGCTTCGGTATCTCCCAATATGCTGGACTGTTCAAAGCTGACGCCCTCTATCCCATTTTTTATGCCCAGATGTCCGGCCCCATCCCCCGAGGTGCCCAGCCTCTTATTCAGCTCCGAATTGAGATTGATTCTGGCCGCATAGCAAACGATCTTGTTTCTGACCTCATAGGTTAAGTGCTGCGTAAATATCGTTAAGAACAATTTCAACTCGGACTTGGGATCAGCAATGACAGACTGGATCAGAGCCTGTACATCCGCCATGTTCCCGTCGATATTTTCAGCATTTTCTAGAAGCTTCTTTATCTGAGCTGATGAAATATCACCGGATTCTGGGGTCTCCGGAAGCCCTGACATCATGTCCTGAAAAGATGTAACTGCATCAACGACTGTGTTTTTCTGTCCCTCCAGCGTGCTTTCGGCATCCTCTGCCGCTTGGTCCCATTGGTCGGAGTAATCCTTGAGTCCGGACATGTAGTAGAAATAGCTCATGTTTCCGATCCCCCGCGCTGTCTCCGCAAGGGATGCCTGCACCGTATTATAGGTATGGAATATGCGGATGGTATAGGCCAGGGATAATAGGATGACAAGGAAAAACGGCATTACAATAGCCGTTTCTATTGTAATGCTGCCTTTTATGAGTTTTTTCTTCCGGCTAATACCCCTGGCTCCATTCAACGGAAATCATCCCCCTATTATTCTTCCTGAACAACGCTTCAGGCAAAAACCATGTTTTAAAATCCAGTTCAGCCCGGATAAAGATGTAGGTTTTGCACCGGTCCATGGATATGTCAAAATTATTGGATACCTCCTGCATGTTAAGCTGCATTAAATCTGCTGTCCGCAAGCACTTTTGATTGGCCGGAACAGCTAAAAGCAGTATTCTTAAATAGTCTGCATAATCCATCATAATGAGCTTTCCTGTAATATTACCGCTTCCGCTCCCCCCTGCTTTTCCAAATACTTTCTCAATCTGCCCTTCCGCCGCATGGATCCCTTTATCCAGCAGATCATTGCCCCAGGATTTAAGCTTGTCCTCCAGCCCCGTATACAAGGGGGATTCAAAAATTAGGGATTGGATTTTAGTCTTTAAAGAATTTTTCACATGGGCCAGCTTTTCCTGGCTGTATGATTCAAGCTTTTGCAAATTATCTGAAATAAGATCTTCAATGGCTTTCTCGAGGCTTTGAGAAAAGAGTTCCAAATGGTCAAACCTCACTTTTGATAGAAAATTCCCCAAGAACAGGTCCGCCTCTTCCGCGGTAGCTTCGGCACTGTCAATAAACCGATCCGTCATTTTTTCAATATTAAAAAAAGCTTTGTCGATTTTAGCGTCTATGATATTTGCCACAGTTTCCTGAACAGCCTGGGAGGCGTCTTCAATGGTGTTTTCAAGCTTATCGGCCGTAAATTCCTTGAAATTCTTCAAAAAGATGTTTTTTAGAGAATCGGCAAGATGATCCGCCCCCAAATACCAGGAGAGGGAGGTTTTTATAAGGGGCACCTGTCCGCCTTCCGTCAATACCTTCACATCCACATAGGATTCCAAGCCCGCCCACGCGACAAGCAGAAAATTCTGAACCACCGGAACGCCAAAAATTGTCCAGCCCGCAATTGCGCTTGCCAGTGATAAGGCAGCCGCCAGCTTCTCGGGATCGGAATAAATATGCAGAAGATTAAAAGCCAGGCGAATAGAGAAAATACTTCTTTGCGCACTCCCGATATTGGACTTTTCCTGGGACTTCCCATAGATAATATACTCCACCTCGGCCTTATCAAAATAAGTATTGTCCAAAGGCCGGTCCCAGCCAATATCATGCTCAATTTTGTTGTCCTGGACGGCAGCACATTTAAAAGCTGAAACGATATATTCATTCATGTACAAATTCTCTGCCATCCCCTCCAGCCCGTCTGTCACAGCGCCTTTAATTATTTTGGCAAAATCCAGTATCCGCTCTATTTCAAACTGAAAAAAATTCTTTTGGGATTCATGGTTGGAATTCAGGCCTTCCACCGGCCTAATAAAAGGATTTTCATGAATGATCTCATTTTCCAAAGACTCCTCGATGGCCTTGCCAATTATAGTAAGAGCGCTTTCAGAGCTGGTTGCGCCTTTGTGTGAAGGAAGCGCATCACGTCTTTCTTTATCCTCTGACTCAAGATCAACCCCGCCGCCCTCATCATCCAAATGTCCCATATAATTTGCAAATTCGCCAATGGACTTCCGAATGCTTTTTAAATCGGTACTTTCATCCTTGGCCTCGGGAACAAGAGCCCCGGAACTGCTATAATCCCGGTATTTTTCCCCGAACCATCTTAAAAAAGCGTTGTATTCGATTTCATTGGGAGCGGGCTCCAATGTATAATCCGGGGTGTCGTAAATACTTTTCAGCCGGGCCGGGGATTTTAAATCGGAGAGCGCTGAGTCCAGATTTGATATACTGTTTTCCACAGACTCAAAGCCGCTGCAGCCCGCATAGCTTTTACCGCAAAGAGGGTCGGCTTTGACGGCTTCCGCGTCCTTTAGAGCGCCTGAGAATTGTTCTTCCGCCTCTTCAATCGCAGTCAAAACAGGCTTTATCGCGGCTTCCCAGCTCCCCAGCTTTTCTAAGTTTGTTTCCAGTTTTGAGTGAATACCCGTGTAAGTCTCTTTTTTAATGCATTGGAGCTGTTTTTGAAGCCGCGCGCAGGTCTGGTCGGATATGGCGCTGTCTTTACCGGTATTGCTGTCCAGCAGACCATCGCTTTCCCTTTCCAACTCCTCCAGCTTTGGTGAAAGCTCCTCCAGAAGTGCTAAGAGGTCGGCGTGAAATTGCTTATGTAAGCTGATATGACTAAGAAGGGACTGGAGCTCCAACTGAGATTTGTTGCAATAATTGATGGAACCATTCAGATGGCTCATTGCCTGTTCCAGTCCGGCATCCA
Organism: Ruminiclostridium sp.; assembly: GCA_003535195.1. Lineage (GTDB taxonomy): Bacteria > Bacillota > Clostridia > DSM-8532 > DSM-8532 > DTU059. Next base: position 9,965 of record DOHN01000065.1, on the reverse strand, counting down.
TTTCACCTTTATATTTTTCGATATCATTTTTCAGGGGAACATATTCTTGATAAGCCTCGGAGCAGGTACCAGACGCGCTCCTCCGCTCTTCCCTGAGACCGGAAATCTCCGCTTTCAACGCACTAATTCTTGAATCGTCAAACGGCTGCCCCGCCTCTTTTGCTGCAGCAGCCTTTTCTTCCAGCCGGGCCAGCTCCGATTTCTTTCTGTCAAGCTTTGAATCAATTTTGTCAAGCGCTTTTTGGGCGCTTTCATAAACTTTCTTTGCCTTCCTATAAGAGGGAAATAAATTGATGTATTGGTTTTGCGCATCCATGATTTCCTGTACATTCTCGTTGGCTTTTTCGGCCTCCTGGGCGGTTTGCCGGGTATAATCCCCGAGCTTATTGAGAACCCCCTCTGCAATCATGGAGCCATCGGATGCTGTATTGAATTCCTTCACAGGCCCGCCGAGCATATAGTAAATCCTCACCAGGGACCCTCGGATATCGTTCATCAGCCTGTCCAAATTCATCTTTTTTTCCACGATCTCTGCTTCTTCCACAAGTCCTAGCATCACTTTTATTTTTTCATAGAACTCCTGGACCGTCTGAACCGGTGCACGGTATTTCATAAATTCGGCAATCTGCTGTCTGAGTACTTCCGGTTCACTCAAGTTATAAAAGACAATAGCCTCCGTCTTACGAACCTTAAAATCATAGATATCGGATACCCCGTTTACTGAGGCGCCCGTATTCAGATTATCCGAAAGCAGTTCAAAAATCTCTTCTTCCATTTGAGCGGATTCTTTGGGATAAAGAGCAAAAAGTCCGTATTGCTCTCTAAGCTGACGGTCGTACGCGGCCAGCATGGATTCAGCGCAGATCTTTAGAGCCGCTTTCGCCTGCTTTACTGCCATGGAATAGCGCGCCAGGTCAATCAAGATGCAGCTAAGCGGTATTAAAACTGCAAGCACTATACTGATGAATACTGTAATGCTCCCATTGCGTTTTAAGAACATGCCCAATCCTTTCTATTTGCTTAATACATTATCGATGCTCTCTTTTACGGCGGATGCTTTTTTCATAAAGAGCTCATAGGTTTTGCTTTCTCTTAGAATCTGCAGGACGAAATCAGCGGAATTGATCATGTCTTTCGTATTATAAACCTGGGCCCGGGCCCTGCCCTGGACCAGGATGTGATCCCCGAACCCCACCAGTTTTAAAAGGCCCGCTCCAGGCACTCGGTACCAAACCTTTATATCAACATTCACGACAGAGGTAAGCCCGGTTTGGTACTCTACTTTAACAAAAGCATCCGAAACCGAAGCGCCTTTTTCCCCTGTCGATTGGGAGTCGTATACCCGGAGAGGGCCCAAACCTTCTATCCTGCTTTTTATATAGTCCTCAGCCCAATTTGCCTTCTTATTGTTATTCCAAATCTTAAAATCCCAATAAATCTCCCGGTCTTTAAAGGTTTCCTTCAAATAAACCCCCGCCTTTATTTCCTCTTCACTGACGCGGGAATACTGCCATTGTCTTGACAGGCTTTCAGCCGAATCCTCAGCCAGACCTTGTATCAGCGATTTTTGGTATAGGGCCAGAAAGACAACAATAACAGCGAATACGCAGGCAAAAACAAGGGGCAGTAAAATTGCGCATTCCAATGTTGTATTTCCTGATTCTCCAATCTTCTTTTTCTTCGTCATTTTAAAATACGCTCCGAAATTCAAGAATTACCGGAGCAACACTGATAAGCACAACGGCTAAAAGCATCAAGGCCAGCGGGATCATAAGCTTTGAAGAAGCGGTCTCTCCAAGCTGCTTTGCGGTATTCTTCCGCATTTCCCAGCACTCGGTGCTCATCCTTCTCAGCTCAAAAACCATCTGGTTTCCGCCAATTTTCATATTCTGCTGAAGAATGCTCACAAAATTGGTGATCTGCCTGATTTTGCACCTCTCGGCAAAATCCCTGTAAGCTTCATTTTCAGACAATCCGCCTTGGATATCCTGAATTACTTCCTGCAGCTCCGTATACAGGGGTGCATCTTTTGGCGCATCCGACACGATACGCTCAATAGCCTGTCTGATATTCAGTCCGGCATTAATGAGGAGAACCAGTTTACTTAAAAAATCAGGAAAATCCTTCTCCAGCTTAAATCTTCTTTCTCTATACTTGTCATCCAGAAGCTTGTCGGCCAGAAAAAAGAGACCTAATCCCGCGGCAGGAATAATCAAGATGGCGGTATGATCCGCGCCGTCAAGCAGGCAGAAAATATTGCTTAATATAAGCCCAAGAAGAAAATAGAAGATTTTAACCGCCCAGTGCACCTTTGAATAATAAGCCACATAACGGCTTCCATGAAGCATGGCTATTTTTTGATTGAGCCTTGCCTGATAACGGTTGTCGCCGCAGAGCTTTAAGGTTTCGACAATGGCGAGGCAGCCAGGCAGAAGCCCTTTATAGGAATACTCCTTGGCATCAAGGGGCAGAAAAAAGTCCCGAAATTTTTTGGCGCCGGAATATTGGAAGAAACCGAAAACCAATATTATAAGCAAGAGTGTGCCCAACCATACGAATTGCATGCCGCTATACCTCGATTCTCATAATCTTCTGGCTTATGAGCTGGCCTAAACATATCATAAGCAGCGCGATGGTCATAATAACATGGCCATAAGCTGTAGACATCAATGGAGCCAGATAATCTTCACTTCCGGTCTTTAAGAAAAAAACCATGGCAAATGGCATGATTGTCATGATTTTTTGTTCCATCTTTTTACCGGCAAGAATCGTTTCAATTTCCTGACGGATTTCTACTTTTTCGCCGATTGTGGCAGAAGTGTTTTTTATGACCTCTACCATGTTGGCTCCGGCCCGCTTTGAAATCAGTAAAACGTCTGCAAAGTTCTTGATATCCTCAATTCCGCTGCGGTCTGCCAGATCATGAAAGACCTTTTCCACCGGTTCGTTCATCATGATTCTTCCGTTCATAATTTCAAATTCCCTGATGATATCACAATCCGGATCGGGATAAATTCCGGCAAGGGCTTTGTGGGCATCTAAAAGAGCTGTTTCCAATGATTTGCCCGTTGACAGGGATGCCGACATAAAATACAGGGCATCTTTGAACTGTAAGTTTAGAACTTCCTTCCGCTTTCTCAGCTGTTCTTTTTTACGAATGGGAATATAGAATATGCCGGCCATTGCCAGCATCGCAGAGAGAAAAAGATTTTCATAAAAAATAAGGCCTACAAGAAAGCAGAAGCCCATGGCAAGAAGCAAGGTGATGGCCAGTTCTTTCAGCTTCATGTCATACACATCATACCGTGGGATCTGCACAGGTTTTATACTATTCAAGCTCGACACCTCTCAGCATGGCTTTTGACTTATTCCTCAGCAAATTGTTTGTTCGTTTAAGCGAACCTCTGACATTGCCCATGTCGTCCGTTCCCTCCTCTTCAAAGATGAAAAGCGGGTTTAACAATACTTCACCCTGCCTATAGCCGATGACTTCCGTGATCTCCATTGTCCTTCTGGTGTAATCACGGAGCCTTGAGAGAAAAATGATGATATCCAGAGCAGAGGCTATTTGCTTTTTTATAGCTTCCAGAGGCAGCGGGGCTGCCATTAAAACCATAGTTTCCAAGCGTGAAAGCATATCTTCGGTTGAATTGGCGTGGCCTGTGGACATGGAACCGTCATGGCCGGTGTTCATGGCCTGAAGCATGTCCAAAGCCTCCTCTCCCCTCACCTCGCCGACGATGATCCGGTCAGGCCTCATCCGGAGAGAGGTTTTTATCAACGACTTTATGGGAATTTTCCCCCGTCCCTCTGTATTGGCATTCCGGGTCTCAAGCCTGGCAAGATTAGGAATGCATGAGAGCTGCAGCTCGGCTGAATCCTCTATGGTAACGATTCGCTCCTCATAGGGGATTAGAGACGATAAAGCGTTTAAATAGGAGGTTTTGCCACTTCCTGTACCGCCGCAGATAAAAATATTGTACCTGGACTGAACCAGCTTTTCTAAAAAAATTGCCGCTTCGGGGGTCAATGAATTGAACCGAAGCAAATCGTCTATGGTCATGGATCTCTCAGGAAATTTTCTGATGGTGACCAGGGGGCCGTTAAGAGCTACAGGAGGCAGCACCACATTGACTCTCGAGCCATCCTCCAATCTTGCATCAACAAGCGGCTCTGCTTCATTGACACTCCGGTTGACGCGGGAAACAATATTCTGGATGAGGTCTTCCAACCTTTCTTTGTTGTCAAAGGCCAAGGAAGTCTGTTCCACTCTTCCGTTTTTTTCAATAAATACTCTGTCAGGCCCATTGATCATAATCTCGGTAACTGCCGGGTCGTTAATAAGCGGCTCAATAACATCATGACGGCGCATCTGATTAAATACGCCGTCGACCACAGCCTTCACCTCGCTTGCGCTTAAGCCTTTACAGGCTTCTTTTGAAAAGCATGCCGCTTCGATCTGCTCAAGAAGCTCCTGATCAAGTTGCGCAGAATTGCAATCGGTGGAAGCGCCCCGATTAAAAGCGACTTCCTTTCTGATTTCTCTTATGATTTGATGAATATCATTCATAGAACATCTTTCTCCAAAATTGTCTTAATGGCAGCCTGATACTCATTGGCAATCAGTAAGCTGCTTCTCTCAAAGGGAAAAGGAAGACAAATCTTCGCGTAAGGACTATCGAAATCCTGAAAATTTTGACTCTGTTCAACAGGGGTGATGAAAACCTGCACCTTTTCCTTCAGTTCAACGGCATTCTGCTCCTCGAAGCGGGATAAAAGCTGGACAACTTTTTCAAGCCTGGCCAAAGAGGAGCGGTAATCCAGGCAGGTTAAATATATCTTATCAGCCCCTTTCAGCAGCACCGGCAAAATCCCATCATAGCGAAATGCTCTTGAAATAATCAAGTGGTCGCAGCAATTCCTGCCGCGGATGGCATCAATTAAGCTCTGGCATTCCGAGGCCGTCAGCTCGCTGATATCTTCCGGGTTCTTATGACCCGCCATAAAATCAATGCCGGTCCGGGAATCCTTTGACGTGCATGAATCTGCTCTAAGGGAGAGATTCTCCTTTTGGGCTTTAACATAGTAAAGCATTTCAGTTAAGCCTTTAGAACCGGTTCCTGAAAACCATGAGTCAGTGTTCGAAAGCTCATCTAAATTTAAGTAAAATGGAGCTCTTGTTGAAAGAGCCTCTGCCATCATCTGAGCCAAAGGGTTTACCGCGTCGCTCCCATCCGCATATAGGACAAGGTGAACTCTTCCTTTATTTTCTTTGTTTTGGCTTCTCTGGGGCAGATTGTCGGCGCATTGGGCAATGATTTCCTTCATCAGGGCCTCGGCCGGCCTGAATTTATATGTACTGCTATAACCTTCGGGCACAAGACTTTCGGCACTGTCGATTAAAG
>DOHN01000065.1:4031-4433 GCA_003535195.1 Ruminiclostridium sp. | reverse complement strand
GATTAAAATCAAAACACCATCCGCCGGTTTTTTCACCATCGCTGAAAAGAAGTCGGAGGATATAGCCATTAAATCCGCTTTTCCGCCTTTTTCTATCCATTCCTCAAGCTTCCCCGGGTTTGTAAAAAGTTCCAGCGAGAATCGCGCCGCCTTACTTTTATGCAAGTACATACTGAATTTCTCCAGAAATTTGAAGTCACGATCCGCCACCAGTAATCTAATTTGTACCATCGTTAATCACCATGACATGTTTTAATATTCTATACATGACATATTTTACTATGTTTTTATCCTAATGTCTACCATTATACTTAATTTTAGTTTTTATAACAAATATCATCTAATATTAATTTATTTTGCTAATTACCTGCAGCAAATATCTATATTTAAATGCAAATAATG
>DOHN01000065.1:657-3892 GCA_003535195.1 Ruminiclostridium sp. | reverse complement strand
GTCCGTAATTTTAACACTGACCCATGTACCCCATTGCCAGACACATTTTCTTCATGTCGGAACAATGGGGTACAGTTTAAGTACTTGGGGAAAAAATGAACTTTTAATGATTTTCAATCAATCGAATTTAGAATGAACAAATTTTACTGACTTTGCGATATCCGCATCTAGTTTTGCTTCATCAGCGTCATCAGAGAGATCACGCCAGACCTTAATATCGCTGCCGACACCTCCACCCATCTTAACAAAGGGTTCCATCACGGCATATCCTTTATAATTGATATCACGCAGCGCTTTCCCTATTTCATCCCAGGGCATATGTCCCCTACCAGGAACCTTACGGTTGCATTCTCCAATATGGAAATGGCCTAAATAGCTGCTGGTATAGCGTATAGCGTCCCCAATATTGTCTTCCTCAATATTCATATGGAAGGTGTCAAGCATTACTTTTACATTAGAGCAGCCCACATCCTTTACGTATTGGACAGCTTCTTTTGCATCATTAATGAGAAATTGTTCAAAACGGTTCACAACTTCCATTTCTAATTCAATCCCATATTGATCAGCCGCACTTGCTAATTTGCGAATACTTTCAATACTTCTCTCTCGTGCCCCCTCCTTGTCTACCGGCAAAGACCAGTCGCAGGGCCAGTATGCATAAATAATCCCGCCAATTTTCCGGATATCTGTCTTGTCCATCGCTGCAAACATTGCTTTCATGTAATCAATGCCCCGCCTTCTGGTAGCTTCGTCGGGAGAGGACACATCTAAATCCTTTGGCAGTCCTAAGCAGGCTGTCAATATTAAACCGGCATCTTTTGCTGCTTTTTTCAATCCTTCTAATTCCATGTCGGTCATATCCAAAATACCCGAGGATATTTCTAAGACATCAAAGCCGGCGTCTGCCGCTTTTTTGATATATTTTATATAATTGACATTCCACTCTTTTGCCCAATATGCAAAATACGTTCCAATTTTCATAATCTCGCCTCCAAAATAGCCAATGAATCTTATTTTAAAACAATCGGCTTTATATCCAGCATATCGCAGACCTTAATTAATTCATTAACAACATTACCTGCTACAGCATGGGCATGGTTGGATCCGTAAATATCAATAAGCTGCTCCGGAGTAACATTAATTTTAATAAATGCCTGGGGCCATTCATTAGATGTTTCCTTCATCTTTTCTTCGGGGAATGTCCTGACCTCAACAGGGAAAATGACCATTCGGTATTCCCCATCTTTACGTGAAAGACGGGCGCAGGTCAAGGGTCCTTCGCAAGCCATATACCGAATTGTGGCTCCCCCTGCAGGATAAAATTCCGGTGTTTGGGCAAAGCATTGAACCTTACTAAGATTTTTTTTGTAATCATCAGACCGGGCAGCATAATATGTAGACTGAGAGCCGCAGTTGGCAAACACAAAAACATCATTTTCAGTGTCATAATGGCGGAAATCAAAAAATAATGTGGGAAGTCCAGTCAGCAGATGCAGAATTTGCATGGTAAGTCCGCCATCCATATCGTTTTCACAAGAAACGACCGTAATATCTTTCTCTCCTTCCATATCATACGGATCATTGAGAAATGCCTGGGTTAAACATTGTGTAATATGGTGATTTCCCATTTCCGGCTGACATTTGATGCCTATAAAATCCAATTCCCGCTCTTTGACCATATCCTTTGTAGCCAGATAGCACGCAATTTGGTAATGAAGTTTTTCTTCCGTCAGTCCGGCTCCATTGTAATGAATCTTACCGATATTATTGCTCATCCATTGAAAAGCTTTTTCAATGCGGCCTTTATCTACCAGCTCCGCATTCCGGAGGATTTCCATCTCATCTATATGCTCGCAATCAATGCCAAACTTTTTCATCCAAACAGACTGTTCAGCAACACCGGTATACATGCCCATGCTTCTTCCCCCAAACATGCCGTATACTGAACCTTTCAGCCGGCTGACCACAGCGGCTGCTTTTGCAAAGCTGACTACACGTTCATATACTTCGGGAAGCGCTATATCGCCCCATACACGATAGTTCTTAATGCCCAATTGATCCAGACTTCCTGCGGATGCCATCATTCCCACGAGTCCCGCATGCTCTGGATGCAAGTTAGAAAGCATTAGAAGGGGCTTATCAATATTTCTGGCTAATATTACAGCCAGATTTGGGTATACCCAAATGGTAAAGTTCATAATTAGGCCATCAATGCCTGCCGCATTCATCTTGTTGGCCGCCTCAACCGCCTCTTTCGCAGTATGGACAATGGTTTCGGAAACTACAAGCTCAATGTCATCTCTCTTATGGATTGTATTCACTACATAGTCTTCAAATTGCTTATTAACTGGCAATAACTCGTTGTGTGCCTTTTCGCGGTTATCTGATATTGTGACCAACCCAATTCGTGGTTTTCTGTACTTCATAACGATACCTCTTTTTAATTATTATTTTAAATTACTTTTTAATATTGAGTGAACGCTTAAACGAATCCGTAACCATGGCCAGATATATAACCAGCCCTCTAACCACAGGATACGCGTAAGCATTTACACCTAAAAGCCCAAGCCCGTTTTCGATGCTGTTTAAAAAAATAACACCAATTACTGTGCCCGGAAAAATTGTACCAGCGCCTCCAAGCAGGCTTGTACCTCCAAGTACACATGCTGTTATAGCAAAAAACTCCATACCGGTTCCCACATTAGAGGGATTTACCATACCGACATTAGTGCATTGAAATATACCCGCTAAAGCCGCCATCATGCCGCATATTATATAAACAAGGGTGGTAATGCCACTTACATTGATACCAACCCTTTTAGAAGACAGCTTGTTGCAGCCAACGGCCTGCACCTTGCGTCCGAATGAAGTATAACAATAAATGAGCATCCAAAATATTGCAAACAGCAAGCTGAAGACCAAAAGAGGCGAAAGACCAAAAAAAGCTGATTTCAACGAGGAATTAACGGCTTTAATTTCGGGAGTCATTAAAATCTGAGCACCATTGGTAAAAATATATACAAAGCCTCTTAGAAAAATTTGCATACCCATGGTTGCCAGAAAGGAATTAATTTTTAAGCGAACAATTAGAATAGAATTTAAGAATCCAAGAATACCCCCAACCAAAATACTGATAACCGTAGCCGGAATTACAGGAACATCTGATTTTGTAATCAGCATAATCCAGATAGCTGAGGCTACACCTGCGACTGAACCGATAGATAAATCTATTTCT
>DOHN01000065.1:0-520 GCA_003535195.1 Ruminiclostridium sp. | reverse complement strand
GAACAAAAGTCATACCAGTTGCTGCAACCAGCAATGCCGAAGAGTTGGTAATTAAAGAACGAATATTCTGCCCTGATAAAAACAATGGCGTCAATGAATTATAGATAAAAAATAGTATAATGATCAGCAAATACAGCGCATAGTTCATTGTCAGTCTGATCACCTTATCCTTTTTACTTGCGACAATAACATCTACATTTTCCACGATACTACCTCTTTTCTGCCTGTCACACGCAATTGGCCATGAGTACTTCTTTATCGATACGGTCCTTTTCGATTTCAGCAACAATGTTTCCTCTGTTGATAACTAAGATACGATCACTCAATACAGAAATTTCTTCAATTTCAGAGGAAACAACCAGACAGGCTGTGCCTTCTTCTGCAAGCTTTTGAATCATTTTATGAATCTCTGCTTTTGCACCGACGTCCACACCGCGTGTAGGTTCGTCGAGTAAAAATACCTTAGGTTTTCTGAGCAGCCATTTAGCCATAATTGCTTTCTGCTGATTTCCACCAGAAA
>DOHN01000026.1 GCA_003535195.1 Ruminiclostridium sp. | reverse complement strand
GCATGAACGCTTGAACTGCTGGGAGAAAAACCGCTGATAGAATACTTTCAGCCATTTTTTTAGCTGATGGGCCGAATATTCCTCATTAAAGGCCTTTTTCGCTAAAAACAAAAGCTTTGCCGGGCCCGCTCCTATGCGCAGCATATTGTAGAGGAAGAAATCATGCACCTCATAGGGTCCTAAAATCTCTTCTGTTTTCTGCACAATCTCGCCGGTTTTGGAAGGGGGCAGAAGTTCCGGGCTGATGGGGGTATCCATGATATCATAAAGGATTTTCCTGATCTCTTCATTGGCCTCGTAATCGGCGTACCATTTAATAATATATTTCACAAGGGTTTTCGGCACCCCTGAATTAACCCCGTACATGGACATATGATCGCCGTTATAGGTGCACCAGCCAAGAGCCAGTTCGGACAGGTCTCCCGTCCCCACCACAAGCCCTCCGTTTTTATTGGCCACATCCATTAGGATCTGGGTTCTTTCCCGGGCCTGAACGTTTTCATAGGTAAGGTCATGGATTTCAGCGTCATGGCCGATGTCTGCAAAATGCTGAAGGCATGCGGACTTTATATCAATCACCTGCAAACCGGCGCCGAGACTTTTAATAAGGCTCACCGCGTTATCATAGGTCCTCCCGGTAGTGCCAAAGCCGGGCATGGTAATAGCCTGAACGCTGCTGGGAGAAAGCCCCAGATGCTTCATGGCCCGGACCGCCACAATAAAGGCCAGCGTGGAATCAAGACCGCCTGAAATACCTATGACCGCCTTATTAAGGCCTGTATGCCGGATACGCTTTTCCAGGCCGCTGGTTTGAATGGACAGGATCTCCTGGCACCGGGCATCGCGCATCGCATCACTGCAGGGAACAAAGGGATGCCTGTCTGCCTGCCGGTTGAGCTCTCCATAAAATTGTGATTTCTGCGGGGCGGCAAAGGGTATGCCGCGGTAGGCCCGCCCTCCTTTTCCGCCCCTGAATGTGCCCATGATAAGCCGGTTATAGGATAATTTATCCAAATCCACATCGGCTGTAATCATATTATTTTCAAAGTAAAACCGGTCGGATTCCCCCAATATATGACCGTTCTCGGCAATGATAAGATGCCCGCCGAAAACCAGATCCGTAGAGGATTCACCGCAGTTGGATGAGCTATAAACATAGCCTGCCACACATCGTGCGGATTGGTTCTCCACCAGTGCTCTTCTATAATCAGCCTTACCCACAAGCTCATTGCTCGCCGACAGGTTAAAGAGGAGCAAAGCCCCGGCCTGAGCCAGAAAGCTGCTGGGCGGAACGGGCACCCATGCATCCTCGCAGATTTCTATGCCAAAAGCATAGTTTGGATCGTCATGAGCTGTAAAAATGAGGTCCGCGCCTATCGGCACTATTTCGCCTCCAAGCTGAATCTCCGAGACCTCCAGGTGTTCAGCCTCCGTAAACCACCGGGATTCATAAAACTCGTTATAGCCCGGAAGGTTGGTCTTGGGAACAAGACCCAGCACCTTTCCCTTTTGCAGAACTGCCGCACAATTATAGAGGCGCCCTTTTATAGACAGAGGCAGCCCCGCCATCACGACCATATCGCTGTTCTCCGTTGATTTTGCTATCCGAAGCAGTGCTTTTTTTGCCTCTTCCAGCAACAGGTCCTGTCGGATCAGATCGCCGCAGGAATAGCCTGTTATACAGAGCTCCGGAAATACCAAAAACTCTGTCCTCTGCTTTTCCACCTCGTTGATCATTTCAATGATTTTTTCTGTATTAAAAGGGCAATCCGCTACCTTCAGTTCAGGTGAAGCCGCCGCCACCCTTGCATATCCGTATTTCAAAGTATCACCAGCCTGTCCAAAAGATTAAACACATTTAGAATTATCATACCATATTCAAGGTTTTATAAATACGAATCTGCCTAAAAAACCAGCAAAAAATCCCAAACCTTTTCGATTTGGGATCCTGTTTGGAGCGGGTGAAGGGAATCGAACCCTCACGACCAGCTTGGAAGGCTGGAGTTCTACCACTGAACTACACCCGCAAATAAAATTAATTTTAGGCACTCTTTTGTGCCGCAGTGTCTATTATACAGAGTCATATCCAGCTTGTCAAGCGACTTTTTTGATGAAGCAAATGGACTTCCTGACGCCAAAGCCGGCTCTTAGGACAAGAAAAAAGCTGTCTCTTTTAAAGAGTTTACTCGTGCAACCAATTTTATGGTATGGGCCGATGAAAGTTATGCTAGACCCTGCTACTTAAGAAAGAAAACTTCCCGCATGGGTTTAATGGGTTCTGCTTCATTGAAATTAAAAGACCCCTTTACCATCTTGGACGTAATGGCATTCCACCTGTTGCAGGCTTCGCTTTTTGCAATATACGCAAATGCAGCATCCGCATCGTCGCACTCAAAACAATAAAAGAATTGATTGCCGTTCTGAAATATAGAATAGTCCCTTATACCGGCTTTGCTGTGCGCTTCCATGATTTCCGGCCAGGGATTCAGATGCATTTTGACATACTCCTCCAGACACTCCTCTTTTACAGTCCAGGTCCAGGCAAATTTATTGCTTTTCTCCATAATCTTTCCTTCCTATGTGCGCCCGCAATCCTGCGTTTTAATAAGATGCACTAACGGAGAGGGTATTATTTCATACCCCCTCCTCTTTAGCATTTCATTAATTAATAGACCGACTTCCATTCGCCTATATTGTCGGCGTCAAACTTAAAGGGAGCACCCAGCATGATTTCTGTGCCGCCGTCGTCGGCATTGCTGACAGATTTTTCACCCAGTGTTCCAGCCGTAAATTTATCTCCTTCCTTGCCGGTAATGGTGCCTTTAGCAAGAGCATCTGCGGCATATCCGGCCAAATACCCAAGATCTATCGGGTTCCAGAGATACATCCAGGGGCAAACCCCGCTCTCTATGTATTCGGACATTTCACTGGGAAGGCCCAGACCGGTCAAATAAACCTTGTCCTTTAAGCTCTTATCGGTCAATACTTTGCCGGCTGCTGCAATACCAACCGTTGTAGGAGCAATAATGGCCTTGAGATCGGGATAGGTCTTCAGCAAGCCTTCGGTCTCAGATACGCTCTTATCTCTTAAATCATCACCATATGCAACTTTTACAAGCTTAACGTCCTTATATTTGGAATCTTCCAATTCCTTCTTCATCCATTCAATCCAGGTATTCTGGTTGGTAGCCTGAGATGTGGCACTGAGGACAGAAATTTCACCGCTGCCGCCGATCATTTCTACTGCGGACTGAACCAATACGCGGCCGATCTGCTCGGGATCTGCCTGCTGGATGTGAACAATACGGCTGTCCTTATTTACTGCAGAGTCTAGGGAGAGTACCTTAATGCCTGCATCCATAGCTTTTTTAAGAGCGGGCTGCAAGGCATCCGGATCATTGGCTGATATGGCGATCGCACTAACCTTTTGGGAGATCAGCTCTTCAATCATCTGGATCTGAGCTTCTGCTGTGGGCTGATCGGGCGCCTTGTTGATAACTTCTCCGCCAACTTCTTCAACAGCTTTTTTAAAGCCTTCCGCCATTTTTTCCATGAACGGGTTGCCTGTACTTTTAACGATAAGCGCATATTTAGCCTTCGCATTTTGTCCGGCAGCAGGCTTGCCGGGAGTGCCTCCGCATCCGACAAGCGTTGTCAGAACCAATACAACAGCAATGATAGTGGATAAAACTCTTTTCATTTTCCTCTCTCCTTTTATTTTTTATTTAAAACAGTCAGGCTGTTTTATACTAATTCTCATTTTCTGCTTTTTGGACCTTCATATTTTTGTATTGGAGGCCGCTCCTTTTTACCTGCAAATTTGAAATCATCACTGCAAATACCAATAGAAGCCCGATGACAATCAGCATAACCTGCGCGTTGACATTGACAAGACCGAGGCCATACCGTAAAAGACCCACCAGAAAGATGGATATGATGGTGCCTATGATCCTCCCCCTGCCGCCGGAGGCACTGACGCCTCCAAGCACAACCATGGCTATTGCATCAATTTCATAATTGG
>DOHN01000186.1:7087-7331 GCA_003535195.1 Ruminiclostridium sp. | reverse complement strand
TCACGGAAAGAAGTAAAGAGCCGCTATCTTCGCACCAAAATATAGGAGACAGTTAATATATGGCAAGATAAAGAAAGATAGCAGATAAAAAGCTTTAAGTTGCAGGAACAATATCATCCGTGTTTTGTTCCGTTGAAAGGCTCTTAACCATAGCTTCTACAGGCGATATATAGACTACTACTTCCCCATCCTTATCAAGCTGTATATCACATAACAGGCTATCCGCTATGGATGCACTAACATG
>DOHN01000186.1:2429-6937 GCA_003535195.1 Ruminiclostridium sp. | reverse complement strand
ATTTCTTTTTCAGGCTGCAATTCTATATTTATGATAGGCAACATTACCTTTTGATGCTCATCTGTGCCTCTTCCACGGATTATTGTCGCTCCCGTTGCACCTGACTGACGGGCTACATCTACAACCCTTTCAGCAAACCCTCTATTTACAACTACCATGATGCAGTCGTGCTGCATGTTGCTCTCTTCTATCAGATGAGAGGTTATAATACTCTTTTTTTCAATTGCAGGATATTCAACTTTTTTATGCTTAAATGCAGTCCCTAAAATCATGATTGAAAAAACAGGGGCCATTGCCACCATTGCAATAACGCCGAACCCGTCCACCAGTACATCAGCAGTATCTATAAGCGTAGCTGCTCCTTGAGCAAAAGCAAGCACAAAGGTTGCCGTCATAGGACCTGAAGCAACTCCGCCTGCATCATAAGCAATTCCCACAAAAATCGGATCGGTCCTGAAAGAAAGCCATATAGCAGTAGCGAATCCAGGCAGAAGAAAATACCACAGCTTAACCTCAGGAACAACAATCCTTACCATGGAAAGTGCAATTGCTATACCAACACCTATGGAAAGCGTCATTCGAATTAATTTAATGGGAATATGACCGCTGGTAACTTCTTCAATTTGCTCGCCTAATACATGTACGGCGGGCTCGACCAAAACGACTATAAGACCCATCAGGAATCCTATGAATATTAACAGCCAATTGCTCATTTTAGCAATTTCCATTCCGATTATTCGGCCCATATCCATAAATCCGGAATTTACTGCAGTGAGGAAAATTGTAAGTCCCAGCAGAGTATAGAGAAGTCCTTTTATTATTCCGGAAAGATCATCTTTAGCCAATTTGAATTTTCTAAAATTAAAAATTATAAATAGAATTGTTATAGGCAAAAGGGCTATGAGGGATTCCATGAAGATTGCCGGGATGGCCTTTATGATGGGTCCGAATACACCTTCTGCAAAAACGTATTCACCAACATCTCCTTGTATATTTTTTTGTCCGGAAATAATTGACATAAGCATCACGGCCAGTATGGGCCCGGCACTCATGACGCCGACAAGTCCAAAAGAATTTTCTTCCGAGTTCTTACCGCCCTTCACTTTAGAAAGCCCCAGCGATATTGCAAGAACAAACGGAGTGGTAAGAGCGCCGGTGGTTGCTCCGGAAGCATCAAAAGAGATGGCCAAAAATTCCTCTGAAACAAAAAA
The DNA here is from genome assembly GCA_003535195.1 of Ruminiclostridium sp. Taxonomy (GTDB): domain Bacteria; phylum Bacillota; class Clostridia; order DSM-8532; family DSM-8532; genus DTU059. Next base: position 5,726 of record DOHN01000186.1, on the reverse strand, counting down.
TGCCAATACAAAAAAAATTCCATAAGCTATTGCCATGAATACATTGTATGGCGGCTTATCTCGCAGCAATCTAAAAACACCTAATGAGACCATAATTCCCACGCCAATAGATACCAAATATACGATGATAGATGCGTTTAAAGTGCCTCCGGAAGATTCCTCGATCTGTGAGCCAAGAATAAGTAAATCAGGCTCAGCGACAGTTATTAAAAAACCTAAAAAGAAGCTGAGGATCGCAATTTTATAAGGTGATCTTGAAGTGGCTATTTCATGAGACATATTCTCACCAATTGGATTCATGGCCAAATCTACACCCCATAAAAAAATTGACAGCCCAATTAAGAGCAAAACGCTCCCGACAATAAAACGTATAAAAACATCTGTTTCAACATCAACTATAGTGAAGCAGAGCAATAGTACTAATATTACAACAGGTAACAAGGTTCGGGTGACTTCCTTAGCTTTTTCAAAGAGCAGGTTCATGACGTGACCCCCTTACTTTCTTCAGACCTGTTTTCAAAGAGGCCGCTGGCTCTGCTCACCGGAAGCGTAAAGATGATACCATTCCCGGCTTTTCCAAGCTCCAGATCGGAAAATATCCTTTCCCTAATTGGAATAACTTTATCTTTTGTCGTGATAATCATGACGATATCCTTTTGAGGTTCTATCACCAATGGAAAATAAAAATCTGTCGGTATACCGGCCCCACGACCGTGGAGCAAGGTTCCACCCTTGGCGCCCGCGGCTCTTGCTGATTTTATACAATCTTTGCTCCGCCCCTTATCCACGATGGTCATAATACAAAAATGTGAGGCGTCTATTTTCTTTGATGTATTCCTTTCTTCTTGCCCGGAGGCTTGTAATTGCCAACGCTCGAATGGGATAGAAAAAGCAATTCCGTTGTTCCTCTTAGAAAACATAAAGGCTTCGCTAAGTGTATTATGTAATTTCTCGCAAAGCTCCTCTGATGCGGATATCATTAGAATTTCCTTGTGTATCTCAGTCAGGCCTATTTTCTCCAACAGCTTGGACTGTATTGTGCCTTCCCCAAAAAAAATCGTTCCTCCCGTTGCACCGCATTCCTGTGCTTTGCGCAATACAGCATTAGCCTTGCCTCTATTTACAATAATAAAAAATAATGTTTTTATTTCTATCACTTCCCATTCTTTATTTTTTTATTATGCAAGAATTCAATAAAATCTTTTACCTCCTTCATCTCGTTCTCATCCAGATCTGCGATTTCTAAAATAATTCCATGCAATTCAGTAATAGGGAAATCCTCCTCAATGTATCCGGCAGCTTTTATAATTTCATTAAAACTAACGCCTAGGGCATTTGAAATAGACTTTAGAACAGAAAAAGACGGGTTCTTTCTTTCCCCGTTTTCAAGCCTTGCAATTTCTGTATGGCTTATATGGGCGAGCTCAGCCAGCCCCCGTATAGACAGTTTTTTGGCATTGCGGAGGTTCGTTATATATTGTCCCAAATTGCTCATTTGCTTCACCTCCCAAAAAGAAATTCTATCATTTTTGGCACCTATAAGCAACAAATTTCCCGAATTTGTTGCTTATAGGTGCAGCCATTATTTGTTTTTTTAAGTTTAATTCCATGTTTAGGGCTTCATTTTACTGCCGAATTGTCGGATATTAGCTTAGGTCCTCTCCAAAATAAAATGTTATATTCGTTTTGGAGTGGGTATAATGTTCTTATATAAAATTGATTTAAAGGAGTAATCGGTATGAAAGCAAGTATTGATAGGGATGGTTGTATTGCATGCGGGCTGTGTGCGAGTACCTGCCCGGAGGTCTTTAGGATGGCTGACGACGGCCTGGCCGAGGTTTATGTGGAAGAAGTTCCCGAGGATGTTGAAGATATGGCTGTAGAATGTCAGGAAAGCTGCCCGGTAAGTGTCATTACAGTGGAAGAGAATTGATCAGGCATTTTTAATGTTCGTTCCTCATATTTACTAAAAACAGCTGGGAAGAATTCTTCCTCAGCTGTTTTTATTTAAGCGGATCGCAGCAAAACATAAAGAGAGACGCCCATTGAAAGAAAAACAATCAATATGGCTCCAAGCGATGCTAATTTATTCTCATTCCAGATCTTTCCCGCAAAACTAAAAGTATAGATTGAGGATAATATGAGGTAAAGCACACCTATATAAATAATCATTCTTTTCCCTCCGTTGAAAGAACAGGCATACTTTTCAGCATTTTGCCGGTTCTCCTGACAGTGAAATTCGCCTTCACTTCAAATTCGGAATTTGGAAATTTATCTATCCAGTTGTATTCCTCCCATTCCGGTATGGTAAGAAATTTTTTTACTGCAGAATGTCCGAAATTAAATACATCGCACTTCATTTCCCGGCACTTTTGAAAGGTTCTGTTGATGCCATCTTCAATATATTTTTCAAAGGCAGCCTCAACTATTTTTTTCATTTCAGGCTTCTCATAGTTTATTCTGCTCTGAATAATTGCGATATCGCCTTCCATACCCAACTCAAGCTTAATTTTGGGCTTATCCCCATCTATATCTACCTGAACTTTCAATTTATCTACTTCTTTAATAGAGATGGGAAGCACCAGTTCCGGCTTTTGCGGATCTGCTATGGTAAACGACATTCTCTTTACATCCCCTCTTACAAGCATCATCATCTGGGTTTCAAATCCCGTCAATTTTCCAACCATTTTATCCCCGTCAAATACAGCGGTACCGAAAAATTCAAATTTCTGACCATTGGAACGGGGGACGTCTCCTGCATAATAGTCTCCGGGGATCCGGTATCCGCCCTCATACACAGAGCCCTCTTCCGGTAATTTTTCGCCCTCATTAATGGCTGCGTAAGTTCCAAAAAATGCATGGTAGGTTGATTTTGTACCGTCATAGGCATCATTTAAGTTGGAGACAGGAAAAAAACTCGATTTTTTTGAATTTTTAATCAATTCTTCAATGGTCTGAGTCACCAATTCCCCCGAGTAGGGCGCGACTTGCTTAATAAACTTCTCGGCAGTGCCTTTGCAAATAATGATTTTTGTCGTTCGGCGAATCTCCCGGAAGCGTGCATACGGGGTGATAAGCTCGCCTATTTTCCCGCTGGATGCCATCCCTTCAGAAATGACAATGGCTTCAAGGTGCATAAAATTCAATTCTTTTGATATATTCGAATTCAAAATCGGAATGGCCGAGAAAAAGGAGGGCGCTTCTATCGTTATGGTCCCCTTTTCCTTCTCTTCGCCCTGTCCTCCGCCTTCCGTATCTCCGCCTCCTCCGCTGCCGCCACTGCTGCCCGCCCCCCCG
>DOHN01000186.1:0-2279 GCA_003535195.1 Ruminiclostridium sp. | reverse complement strand
AGTGAACCGAAAGGTGTCTTCAACGCCCTGTTCAATCCCCAATAGAGACACATAAGCAAAATCCCCTATTTCATTTGCATCAAAACAAGCGGTAAAAAATAGCGGTATGGTTGCTGCCAGAAAAATCAATGCAAGTTTACGCATTTTCGGATTCCCCTTTCTTTTTTCTAATAGCCGCTATAATCAGAATAGCAATAGACGGCACAAAATAGATTACCCATCCCCAGGATCTGATGACCTCTACGTATTTGCCTATTACTTCTGAAATGCCTCTTGGAATAAGACTTATGCTATACAACAGCGTGGCCATGGGAATGATCACCGGACGGTAATCTGTTATTCGGAAGACATGGCAATAAACTAAGATACTGCAATAAAAAAGCAATGATACTTCTATGAAAGAACCGAAATTCCATAAAAACAGGAAAATAGGATCCATATGCTTCAGAAATCCTCCATAATCTATTAGAGAGGCCATTTCATACATCGGAGACGTAAGCTCCTGGGCAGTGATATAAGGAAAGACCAGGCCGAAAGCGAGGAGGGAAGAACTGGCTACAAGACCGGATATCAGAATACTCCCGAAACCAATTTTTTTAATTTCCTGAGGTCCTTGAAGCGATAAAGCGATGATTCCTACAATGATCACATCACCATAGAAAGAGCAGCGAAGAAAACCGTTTATAATTGTTTTATCCAGGCCATTGCCCAGAATGGGCAAAAGCTGGGTCGGTTTAAAATTTTGTACGGAGAGCAATATTACAAAAATATAGCCTGCCAGAAGCATATAAACTACAAATTTGGCATATCGCACAATGGTTTCCAAGCCCATGAACGTCTGGATTACAACGCCCAACATAAAAATAATCATGATGAAGCTGGGCGGACTGTCCGGAAGAACATATATTTTAAGCACTTCGGTGAATTCTCTGAAATTGATGGCTATAATAATCAATAAAAAAAAGCCCAGTATAAATGACAGGATGGAGCCGGCCCATTTACCCAAGACAATATCATTGATTTGCATGATATTCTTCCGGGGAAATCTTTTTAACAGGAGATACATAAAAAGAAATAGAAAAGAGGCAACCGCAGCGGAAATAAGAGTCATATACCAGCCGGCTGTACCGACCATTTCAACCACTCTTCCGGCGCTTGTAAAAAAAGCCCTGATGGATATGGTAATAACAATCGAGCTGATGGCTTCATGATACCCGAATTTACATTCTTTATTCATCTGAAGATTTCCCCCCTTTTGAAGAATTTGACCAACCCCTGGGGTTATCAGCCATTCGTTTTAAATTAACAGGGTTTATATAGTCCGGCCTGTTCTGCTGCTCCTGTATATTGGCTCTTAGTATCTTATCGCTATTGGACCTTGTTACAGGAGACATAGGCGCAAAAAACGGAACACCGAAGGATTTCATATTAAGCGTAATGGCCATTAGGATGGTAAACCCCGCTGAGATTCCGTAAAAGCCTGCAAGAAAGCCAAAGATAATAAACAGAAAACGTATGATGCGAACGGCAAGAGATAAGGAATAGTTCGGAATGGCAAAGCTCCCCAGGCCTGAAAGAGCAACGATAATAATTAGCGCCGGGCTTACCAGTCCCGCTGAAACTGCCGCCTGCCCCATAATCAAAGCACCGATGATACCGATGGTATTCCCTATTACACCCGGAACACGAATGCCGCCCTCTCTGATAAGCTCAAAAGAAAATTCCATCAAAATAATCTCTAAAATGGTAGGAAAAGGCACTGTAGTCCGTGAAGCTATTATACTGAACAACAAAGCAGTTGGTATCATTTCCTGGTGATATAAAATAAGAGCCGTATACATACCGGGTAAAAATGCCGCAATTAATAAGCCCGCAATCCTGACAATTCTTAAAAATGTGCCGTAATGATGGCGCAGATTCGATTCCTCAGAGGTATGATACAGATCAAAAAAGGTGCTGGGCATGGCCAGTGCAAATGGAGTCCCTTCGCAAATCAGGGCCACTTTTCCTTCCATTAAAAAAGATCCCACACGATCAGGCCGTTCGGTTGAGATGACCTGGGGAAAAAGCGTACTGGGCTTATCTTCAATGAGCTGCTCCAGCATTCCGCTTCCCGAAATATAGTCAATATCCAGATTCTTGATTCGCCGTTTGACTTCTTCTACTATTCTTGGATTGGCAATCCCCTCAATATACATCATTGCACATAGAAAATTATTTGTCTTGCTGACAAAATGAAATTCTGTAAGCAGATCTTCATTTTTTATAATTCTTCTGAT
>DOHN01000086.1 GCA_003535195.1 Ruminiclostridium sp. | reverse complement strand
AAGGATTGCAAGGATTTCTTTCTAAACTTCAAAACATGAACCAAAGGCTTTATAAATATGTATCCATGATTTTTAATATCTGGGGAACACAGGGTGTATTATGGTCGGCAACTTCATGGCTGGCGGCTTTCTTTACCGAAGGCCGCGCATTGGCCACTGCAATTCCAATATCCGCAGCCTCAATCATTGCCAGATCGTTATCATTATCGCCGGCAGCAAATACCATCCGCCATTTGTCTTTATTGGAAGCTTTTTGGTGCAGCAGGGCTTTTCCCTTGGAGGCACCCTTCACAACAACATCCACAACCTCGCTCTCGGAGAACATGACCTCAATGTCGGTTCTATTGAGCGCGTCAAGCTCTGCCTTTATCTTCTTCAGTTCCTCATGGGTATCACAAACCAGAATCTTGTACCAATTTTCAGGTATCTCACTCCAATTGGCTTTAACGCTTGAAATGCCCTCTCTCCAGAGCTGGAAATCTATAATATTGTTATAGCGGAGGACACAGACCCGGCCAACGGCGCTCACTTCCACACCACAGCCGGGGTACCGGTCAAGAATACCCTGAAAGATCGGTTCTAAGCCTTCAGGTAAAAAACAGCTGAATACTTCTTCCTGCTTTTGTATATCATAAACCAGCGCCCCGTTATAAAAGATGGAGGGCGTATTGATGGGCAATTCCGGAAGTTTCAGCCGAATGGTTTGCTCGGCGCGGCCTGTAGCCACTCCAAAATGTCCTCCATTTTTCACAAAATAGGAAAGAGCTTTGATATTTTCTTTTGACAAAGTCCGTTGGTCATCAAGAAGAGTTCCGTCCAGATCACAAAATAGCGCCATTCCATTGTAGTTCATAAAATAAATCCCACAGGTATTAACTGAAATAATCTATTACTTTTTGCTGGTCTTCCTGCTTGCATATGACAAATATAGTATCCTTTTCCCGAATCACGGTATGCCCGTTGGGCACATAGGTCTCTTCACCCCGGATAACGGACATGACCACCACTTCAGGCGGCAGATTCACATCCCTAAGTTTCTTATTGCAAGCGCGGGATTTCCTGGAGACCATAATTTCAGTCAGAACCAATTTCCCTTCCTTTAGTTTTATAAGCGTTCTAACGCCTGTATAATCTATTTCCTGTTCAATCATTTCTGCAATAATGGAGGTACTGGATACTACGTTGTCAACCCCGAGCTTTTTCAGTACCGAGATATTCTTTGGATTATTAACCCTGGCAATGGTGCGTTCAATATTAAAATTCCGCTTGGCGAGCTGGCAGGCAACGAGATTGTCCTGGTCCTTTCCCGTCACGGCGATAAACACGTCTGCCTGATCCACCCCCATCTTTGAAAGGAGACTGATATCGGTGCCGTCTCCATTAATCACCTCTGCATCCAATTCTGCGGCAATTTTTTTGCTGTATTCCACAGACTTTTCAATAATCTTAATTTTGTGCTTAAATGGTTGCAGGGTTTTAACAAGGTAATAACCCAATTTACCCCCGCCAACAATGACAATCTTCATAAAAACTGCCTCCTAAAAAATGTACAAGCTTTTTAATCAATCTTTTGTGACAGCACAAGCATATCATCTTTTTCAATAACCGTATCGGGGAAAGCAAAGGTAAAATCTCCGTGCTTGATCACGCCAAAAACAAATTCCTTCCGGATCGGCCGAATATCCCGAACTTTAAGCCCCACGGATTTTTCCGGCTTTACAATGCTGAATGACACCGTATTGCTGCCGATAGTACAACTCGGGCTCCGCGTTTCTCCGATCAGAATGGAACTGATCATGTCCACACTGATATTGGTAGGACAGATAGAATCCAGCCCAAACTGATGAAACACCTGTTCACGCAGCGGATTATAAATCCTTGCCAGGACATTGGGCACACCGTATAGCTCTTTAGCAATCTGACAAACCATGATATTGTCATTATCCTCAGGCGTGACGGCAGCGATGGCATCAGCCTTATCAATGCCCGCTTCTTTCAGAACATCTTCATCAAAAGGAACGCCTACAATTTTCAGTCCTGTAAAATCTTCGTCAATATATTTGAAGGACTCTTCGTCAAAATCTATGATCGCCACATCATGGCCATCTCTGGAGAGCTTATTGGCAAGCCCTGAACCAACCTTGCCGCATCCGGCAATAATAATATACATAAAAACACCTCTTTATTCGTTTACAGAAATGCATTCAGGCGAACCTGAATCTCTGACAAAAAATCTTTTGTGTTTACTGTCTTTTTATTCCCCAATTCAGAAAGAATCGACAGATCCTTTGTCATAATTCCCTGTTCAATGGTATCGCGGGATGCCTTCTCAAGTTTATCTGCAAAAGAAGCCAGCTTGGGAAGATGATCCAGCTCGCCTCTCTTGCGGAGAGCTCCGGTCCATGCAAAAACGGTGGCTATGGAATTGGTGGAGGTTTCTCTTCCCTCTAGATGCTGATAATAATGACGCTGAACCGTACCGTGGGCAGCCTCATATTCATAGAAGCCCTGGGGCGATACCAGCACCGATGTCATCATAGCCAGGCTGCCGAAAGCAGATGCCACCATATCTGACATGACATCGCCGTCATAATTTTTGCATGCCCAGACAAACCCGCCTTCCGAGCGCATTACCCGTGCGACGGCATCATCTATCAGGGTATAGAAATATTCAATGCCCGCTGATTTAAACCTGCCATTGTATTCAGCTTCATAAATTTCCTGAAAAATATCCTTAAAGCTATGGTCATAAATTTTAGAAATAGTGTCCTTGGTGGCAAACCAGAGATCCATCTTCTTGTCCAGCGCATAGCTAAAGCATGCTCTTGCAAAGCTCTCAATAGACTTTTTCGTATTGTGCATGCCCATGATAATGCCGTCACCGTCAAAGGTATGAATAGGCCGTCGGGTTTCGGCACCCTTGCTGTCGGTAAAAACAATTTCTGCTTTGCCCGGGCCGGAAATCTTCATTTCCGTATTTTTATAAATATCACCGTATGCATGACGTGCAATGGAAATAGGTTTCTTCCAGGTCCTTACAAAGGGATTGATGCCCTTGACCAAAACAGGCTCCCTGAAAACCGTCCCATCTAAAATGGAGCGAATGGTTCCATTCGGACTTTTCCACATTTCCTTAAGATTGTATTCCTTTACCCGTGCCGCATTGGGAGTGATTGTGGCGCATTTAACCGCAACACCGTATTTTTTGGTGGCTTCTGCAGCGTCCACAGTGACCTGATCATTGGTCCTGTCCCTGTTTTCGAGACCCAAATCGTAGTATTCCGTCTTTAAGTCTACATAGGGTTCAATCAGAATCTCTTTAATCCACTTCCAAATGATCCGTGTCATTTCATCCCCATCCATTTCGACAAGGGGTGTTTTCATCAAGATTTTAGCCATTTTCCTTCCTCCAGCTATCCTAAGGCAGCTCCAGGCTCTGGGGCGGCCTTAAATTATCCGTTCATTGGAATTCAGTAACTCCATTAATATACCATAATAACCGGCCTGATAAAAGGCCGACAGGCACCCCAGCGCTTTTTTTACAGCCCATAAAATCCGCCGTCTATGCTCAGTTTAAACTTTTATCAAATGATTATACTTCATTGCATTTACCATAAGCAATAGGAAAGAATACAAACTTCAAACTGGAACATCGATCATGGTGCCTGTAGAGTGAATTAAAGTGTACCCTCGAGAAAATCCATCATGGATTTTACTCGGTAGCTCCGCCCCGGCCGTCATGTTATAGTTCATATTAAAGTCAATTTATAGTATACTATTTCTATACATTTTTAGGAAAGGATAAAGGAGCCTGAACAATGGATTTAGAAAGCCACGAAAAAGCAGAAAATAAAGTTCTGCTCTTATTTTTTTTCAACCGGGTCAAGATTCCCGTCAGCAATATGCAGTTAACCCGTATTATGCTGGAAAACCGGTTTATGAACTATTTCCTTCTTCAACAAAGTATCAGCGAAATGCAGCAGGATCGTCTGATCCTCACAGAAACCAAGGATAATATCGATTATTACAGCATTTCCGACGAAGGGCTGAAAATGCTGGATATGTTCGTCAATCTTGTGCCATTAGGCATCCGGAAAAGACTGGATGAAAACATTGAAACCATACGTCACGCTATGCGCCTGGAAGCCTCTGTCGTTGCGGAATACACCCTGGAAAACGAACATGAATATCAGGTAAAATGCCGCATCGTTGAGGATTTCAATCCCCTTATAGACATTCGTCTTTCGGTGGGTTCCAGAGACGATGCCCGCTCCATCTGCAAGAACTGGAAAGCCCACGCCAAAGAAGTCTATCCGGAAGTCATCGGCGTTCTCTTAGGCAAGGATAAAGACAACTCGGGTAATGAACAGTCTGAACAGTCCTGACCTCAATAGTCTACCAGCATGGATTTGACAAAGGCAAAGAATTCTCGCAAATAGCTGTTGAATGTAATCACGGCAGGGGTTGGCGCAGAGATGGCATGGGCCTCAAAACCAAATCGCCTGGCCAGAATCCTGGAACGCAGTATATGAAAATCATTGGTTACGAAAACAATTTTCACCCGTTCATGGGAAGGCTCGTTCATCAGCTTCCTCGAAAACTCAAAATTTTCCTTTGTACTTGTAGACCGGTCTTCTTTTATAATTTTATCCCCCGGGATGCCATGGGCCTGCAGATAGTCCTCCATGGCCAGCGCTTCGGAAAAAGGTTCATTGGGTCCCTTTCCTCCCGAAACGATAAGGGTTATATGCGGATTTTCCTCGTAATATTCAATGGCCTTATCCAAACGGAACACAAGAGAATGGGTCGGCCTGCCATCAGGCCAGATGCCGCATCCTAAAACCACCAGGTAATCCACCCGGCCTGCAAGCTCGGAACGGTGTATTAGGGGATCCATGATAATAAAGGCCTCCACCGATATAAAAAAGAGCAGGCACAGGATAAAAGCAACGATAATGGCCGTCCTTAACCGTTTATTCCGGATAAGATGCCTTTTTACGATCAACAATTTTAATGCATATAAAAAGCAGCCCAACCCCATCACAGCGGGCAGAACCACACCGAAATTCCAGTCCGATGAATATTGATGGGCCAAAAGCGTATTCAAGCATAAAGCCAGCCCCAGGACAATGAGCAGAACGGCTGCAATATTCTTGGCGATCGCTTTCTTTGACATGTTTTGTCCTCCCCAGACTACCACTTTGTGATTTCAATACCCAGGATCAACACATCTTCCAATGGTCTGTCCCTGTCATCCGTCGGCGCCTCTGCAATCTTATCCAATATGTCCAGGCCCTCAAAAACCTGCCCGAATACCGAGTGCTTATTATCAAGCCACATGGCCCCGCCGTTATTTTCATAAGCTTCTATCACCTCGTCAAGATATCGGAGAGCCTTCAGATATTGAATTTCTCTTTCATTGATACTCTTTTTCTGAACGATAAAAAACTGGCTGCCATTGGTATTGGGCCCTGAATTGGCCATACTCAGCGCACCCCGGAGATTATATAAGCGGGGGCTGAACTCATCTTTGAAGGGTGCTTCCCAAATGCTCTGGCCGCCTGTTCCATTGCCTTTGGGATCGCCGCCCTGAATCATGAAATCGTTAATGAGCCGGTGGAATTTCAAGTTATTATAATAGCCGTTTTTGGCATGGACAATAAAATTTTCCACTGTTCTTGGCGCGTCATCCGGAAACAGGCGAATGGAAAGATTCCCCATGCTGGTTTTCATAATAGCCACGGACTCGCCTTTTTTAGGTTCTGATAATTGATACATCTTATTTTAACTCCT
>DOHN01000011.1:4037-4252 GCA_003535195.1 Ruminiclostridium sp. | reverse complement strand
AACATCGAGCTGAAATACAATACCGCAGGCAATCATGGCGGCAGCATTACCGGCGCACAGAACGCCATTGCCTGGTTCCCGGAATTTAAGTATCTGACCTATGATCGGGTGCTGGAAAAGACGATAGCCAAGACCTTTGAGTTCCGGGAAAACCTGTATTCGCAGGTGCGGCATCGGGTACATTTTACACCGCTCTGGTACCCGATGCCGCACCT
>DOHN01000011.1:3580-3912 GCA_003535195.1 Ruminiclostridium sp. | reverse complement strand
CTGGTACCCGGATGATTCCGTCTATGAGGTGCAGGCGCAATTAATAGATTGCTGGACTCCCGCCGGGATGCTCCGGGTAAGTAAGAGCTATGATAATCTGTCCATAGACGGCGCTGTCTATGACGATTGGCGCTGGACGGTGGAGAGCGTTGGATAAGGCAATAAAAGAGAAAAGCAGGCAGGGGCCGGGTGGCTCCTGCCTGTGGTTATTTAGGAGGTAGAAATAGTGGCCTTTTTATTCTTTGCCGCCTATCTGGTCTTGGCCGGATACTATATCCTGCGACATTTTGAAAAGCTGGTGGTCAGGAGGATCAATGATTTCTACATCATTG
>DOHN01000011.1:2442-3501 GCA_003535195.1 Ruminiclostridium sp. | reverse complement strand
CTGCGGCATTTGGAAAAGCTGGTGGTCAAACGAATCAATGATTTCTACATCATCTTGTATCGATTCCCCCGACCGGCGGTATGTCTTAAAATGAGTCGGCCGCTTCGGCGACAGAAGTTATCACAACAAGAAGTGCAGCGGCGATTAATCCGCTGCACCTCTTTGCTCTGTAAACAGCTCCCACCCGGCACCTACACGGCCTATACCCATGGCCGGGTGCTGGAGGGCCTGCGGCATATGGAACAGCGGGGCCGGGCCGCTGTCCTCCGCTGCTGCCCCAAGGGGAAGCCAAAAAAGCAAAAGCAGGTGTACCGGCACCTATTTGGCCGGGGGTTTGATGTTCAGGCCCTGCCCATACTGCAAATGTACCGGGTGAGGTTTCGGATCAGTAAAAAAGGAGATGCAACTATGGCTAAGAAGAGAATGCCCATGGGATTTTATAGTGTTCACAGATTGAAAGCAACAGAGGATTTTAGTAAGCCATTGATGATCGTTGATCCAAAGGGGGTATTGATTCGTTTGACAAACAAAACCGCTCAATGCTATAGTAAAAACAAAAAGGGATGATATCAATGCCCCCTTGTTTTTGTGGAAGCGGGAAAGAAGAAAAATATTGTCACCCAGATGTTCATCCACTAAGTACAGTTGGTAGGATGCTTGTGTTTTACAGGGATTTAGACATATCTATTGGAAACCTTGGAAATGTTTGCATACAATCATGTTGTGATTGTTGTTATGATTACTTTTACATATCGCTTAAAGAGTTCTTTGCCATCTTGCATTTTATTAGGTCGCAAAGGGGAGAGTGGTATTTAAAAAAGAAAATTCTAATGGCCAAGGATAACTTAGAGGCTCTAAAGCGACAATCACCAGAGGAATACCAGAGGTTAAATTCTACCTTTGACAAGATACCTTTGGATATAAGCATGGTAAGAAAACTCTTTAATGATACTCAATATGTGAAAAAATTAAACCGTCCATGCATTTTTTTGCAGCATGGTCAATGTGAAATCTACCAGGTCCGTCCGTATATATGTCGTCTTTATGGATCCGCAATTA
>DOHN01000011.1:0-2279 GCA_003535195.1 Ruminiclostridium sp. | reverse complement strand
CGCTTTGTCCAAAGATAGATAAAAATATTTTGTACGATATAAGTAGATTCGATGTTCGTAGAATTGAGCTAATAGACTGGACTAAGGGTACCGTTAATCGTCCGTACCCTATTATTGATTTTTTTGGGTCGTTCCTTCCCCTGTTAATTTCCCGTAATTCTGAAACGCTTTTTTCTTCATATAGCCAACCAGAATAATTTAAGTTTATATTTTTAGCGTCAACTGTGTTTTCATGGTTGGCGCTTTTTTTATTTCAGGGAAAGGAGAGCATTAATGAAAAAGCCACGGCTTTATTACGGTTCATCCTCATGTTGGAAGGTTTTTAGTTCAACGCTTCCGTAACTCACATAAAAAGAAATGGTTTCAATGCCATAAGGAGGATTGTGTGGGCCATAGAAGGTTTCTACACGCACGACAACCTCGTAATATGGTGTTCTGGGAACCATCTTGATGGCAAGGATTTCATCATTCCAATATTGTCTCGATTCTCCATAGTAATCTGTAATAGCTTCCTGTACCGGATGAGCCAGTAAGCGTAAAATGGTTTCTTTTGCTTCTACACAAGGCTGCTCCGCACCGCTCGCATTTGCGCTCACACTAAATATCCAACCAGCCACCAAAACAGCAATAATAACAATCATTCTTTTCATTATAAACACCTCAATCATATTTTGCCCCATGACATTATAAAAAGGAGGATCAGAAAATGGAAATTACACGGCAATCACAGAACGTATCGGTTCCGGGTCATGAAGGGACTTGGTACACCATTGATGCTATGAATGTGGATGGTAAGGAATATTTCCTCATGGAGCATGAGAAATACGGGGATGAAGCGCTATGCGTCATTCTTGAAAAAAGCGGTTCGCTAGTGTTGGAGGATGTGTCCAACGGATTTTATGACTTGGAGGAATTCTTGACGGATAAACTTTATAAGCGACTGGATAACTTGGAAGGAATCAAAGATAATCCGGTTTATAAAGCAAAAATTAAAACGATTAGAGAAAAATTGGACTCCATTAGTCATGCCCTTGATATAGCACATCCCCAACGCCTGTTTGTGGATATGGACGGCACCCTGGCAGAGTTCCAGCATGTTGATCAGCTGGAAACCCTGTATGAAAAGGGCTACTTTGCTAATCTCAAGCCCATGGAAAGCGTGGTGGAGGCCATTCGGGAAATCCACGCCAACTACCCGGAGATAGAGGTACATATTCTTTCGGCGTACCTATCGGACAGCCCTCATGCCCTGATCGAAAAAAACCAGTGGCTGGATGAACACCTGCCAGAGATCGATTCTGCCCATCGTGTCTTTGTGCACTGCGGTACCGACAAGAAAGCGCAGGTGCCGGGAGGTATCCGGCCCACCGACTTCCTGTTAGACGATTACACCCACAACCTTTCCTGGTGGGAGCCGCCCGCCCGGGGCATTAAGCTGCTCAACGGCATCAACCACACCAAGGGGACATGGCAGGGGGACCGCATCCGCTTTGACAGCGACCCGGCAGAGCTGGCCGAGAAGATTGTTTCCGTTATGCGGGGGCAAGCACAGATACAGGATCAAAAACCGGTACTAAAGCAAGAGATACCTACCCATACAACAAAAGTTATCAATCTTTTTGCCGGTCCCGGTGCGGGTAAAACCACCTGTGCGCTTGGAATTGCTCACTATCTTAAAACACAGGGGTGAATGTTGAATATGTACCGGAATACGCAAAAGAGCTTGTATGGGAAGGTAACCTGTCTGAGCTGCAAGATCAGCGCAGCCTTTTTGAGATCCAATCAAGCCGGATAGATCGGCTACTTGGTAAAGTGGATGTAGTTGTTACAGATAGTCCTGTTCTTCTCAATGCAATTTATGACCCGCAGCACGATCAGAAATTATATGCGGAAGTTATAAAAAAGCATCGAGAGCATAATACGTTGAATCTGTTTGTTCAGCGTGGGAGCGAATTCCAGCAGGCCGGACGCATCCATGATTTGTCCCAATCACAGGAAATTGACCGGGGCATTCAAAGCCTACTTACTCAGGAGAACGTCCCCTTTGAAACAGTGACACACGCAGATTACCTACAGGCCGTTCAGGATGTTCAACCTAACAATCAAGTTCAGAAGGAGGGGCAACATGCTCAGACTCAAGAGGAGAGGGATGCATTTTCTCTGGGGCGGCGTTCTGCACAGGAAATCATGAGGGCGGGGTACCAGCCCTTCTATGACAAGGGAAATCTACACATTTTTCAGAACCCTGAAACAGGGGGCTTCCAGTTCTATGCGGTATC
>DOHN01000139.1 GCA_003535195.1 Ruminiclostridium sp. | reverse complement strand
CTACAGTAAATTGACGCTATCAAGAATCAGCAATTTATTGACACGGAGGGTCAGAAACAGTAGAATAATGCAGTACATTTGTAGGAATTTTATATATATGCTTCCGTCAAGAAAGTATAAATTCAAATTTAATTAGCAGGTGATTAAACACAGTGGAAAGCATCAGAAACGAAATAAGAAACATAGCAATTGTCGCCCATGTTGACCATGGAAAAACCACACTGGTGGATGCCTTACTGAGGCAAAGCGGTATATTCAGAAGCAATGAAAAAGTGGTGGAGCGCGTGATGGATTCTAACGATCTTGAGCGCGAAAAGGGCATAACTATTACATCAAAGATTACGGCCGTCCTCCATAACGATACCAGAATAAACATTGTTGATACTCCGGGCCATGCGGATTTTGGCGGAGAGGTGGAGCGCATCTTAAAGATGGTTGACGGTGTGCTTCTTCTGGCAGATGCCTATGAAGGCGTTATGCCCCAAACCAGATTTGTTCTGAGAAAAGCGCTCTCTCTCCATTTGAAGCCCATTGTTGTCATTAATAAAATTGACCGGAAAGAAGCGCGGCCCGAAGAGGTCATTGACGAGATCCTGGACCTCTTCATAGAATTGGGTGCAGATGATGAATTACTGGATTTCCCGGTTGTTTATGCATCGGCCAGGGAAGGTTATGCGAAGCTGAGTCTCTCAGATGAATCCAATAATTTGGAACCCCTTTTCAATACTATTATTAAATATGTTCCCGCCCCCAAGGGGAAAATTGATGCGCCTTTGCAATTCCTGGTCTCAAGCCTGGATTATGACGATTATATAGGACGTATTGCCATTGGCCGTGTCGAGAGAGGAACTATTCACCGGGACCAGCAGGCCGTTATTTGCAAAAGAGACGGTACTGTTCAGAACGTAAAAATTTCGTCACTGCAGAACTTTAAGGGCTTGAAGCGCTCGGATACCGAAAGTGCCTCCATCGGTGAAATTATTGCCGTATCGGGTATCTCCGACATTACAATCGGGGAAACTATTTGCGATAAGGATTTTCCGGAGTCCATTCCATTTGTGAATATAGACGAGCCCACCATCTCCATGGATTTCATGGTCAACGACAGCCCCTTTGCGGGTAAGGAGGGTACTTATGTGACCTCCAGGCATTTAAGGGACAGGCTCTTTCGCGAAGTCGCAACCAATGTCAGCATGAGGGTGGAGGAGACCGACACTCCCGATACCTTTAAAGTTTCAGGCCGAGGCGAGCTTCATTTGTCCATTTTGATCGAGACCATGAGAAGGCAGGGGTATGAGTTTCAGGTCTCCAAGCCTGAGGTTATTACTGTTGAGAAAAATGGTCAGCTATATGAACCCATCGAATATCTGGTGGTCGATGTACCCGAGGAATATGTGGGAAACGTTATAGAAAAACTGGGTGCCCGCAAAGCGGAGATGGTCAATATGAGTACTGCAAATCAGGGCGGGTATGTGCGCCTTGACTTTAAGATCCCCGCCAGAAGCCTCATCGGATATCGCTCGGAATTTTTGACTGATACCAGGGGAAATGGTATAATGAATCATGTTTTTCATGGCTATGAGCTCTACAAAGGGGAAATCAGGGGACGCAACCGCGGTGCCCTCGTGGCATGGGAAACAGGAGAATCTGTTACTTATGGCTTATACAATGCACAGGAACGCGGTGATTTGTTTATTGGCCCCAATGTTTTGGTATATGAGGGAATGATTGTCGGACAGTGTTCACGCAACGAAGATATTGTGCTCAATGTCTGCAAAAAGAAACATGTTACAAATATGCGCGCCTCCGGTTCTGATGAAGCACTTAGATTGGTTCCCTACATCAATATGAGTCTTGAGCAGAATTTAGAGTTTATAGAGGATGATGAGCTGGTGGAAATTACGCCTGCCTCTATCCGCCTCAGAAAGAAGATCTTAAATACTGAGCAGAGAGCTAAGGTGGTAAATCGTGCAAAAAAGTAACCTTGTAAAGAATCCTGCCGGGCAGGGCAGGTATGGGAGAACGAAAAAAAGGGTTAAAAAGCAGAAATACATTTTTTTAAAAATCCTTATTTTAATTCTGATATGCATGATTATATTCATGGGCTGTGCTCTGTACGGCTACAGCTATATTGTTGAAGGCACCAATCAGGCCGGTGCGGTTTTGTCTGAAGATGAGGCCGTCGTGTTTAATATTCCGTCCGGATCCAGTGCTGCCGCCATTGTCAATAAGCTGAAAACGGAGGGCTTTATTAAAGATATAAAAGTTTACACCGTTTTGTCAAAGATATTGGGTTTTGACAGTGCCTATAAGGCGGGGAATTTTCAGATCAGCAAAAAGATGAACTACTATGCGCTCATGATCCGGCTCAGCAGCGACCCGCTCAAAAACCCCACCAAGGATATTACGATTACCGAAGGCAAAACCCTTATAGAAACTGTCGAGGTTTTATCGGGGCAGGGCTATGTGGACAAGGGAAAATTTTTGAAGATTGCCCAGAAGGAGTCCAGTCAGTATAAATTCCTGAAAGATATTAAAGCGGCCGCGGACCGGAAATATCCGCTGGAGGGCTATCTGTATCCCGATACCTATAAAATGGACGAGGGCTGGACCGAACAGGAGCTTATTGACAGAATGCTCGCTGAATTTGATAAGGTCTTTACCCAGGAGTATTACGACCGGGCGGAAGAATTGGGCATGACGGTGGATGAAGTGATCACGCTGGCTTCCCTTATTGAGATGGAAGCTCTTTATCCAACAGACTTCAAAAAGATCTCCAGCGTATTCCATAACCGTCTGAAGAGCAAGGAGCTTCAGCTTTTGCAGTCTGATGCAACCGTACAGTATGCAAGAGTATATGCCGGTCTGGGCAGGACCACCTCCGTGCTTTATAAGGATCTGGAAATCGAAAGCCCTTATAATACCTATCTGCATCCGGGACTTCCTCCGGGACCCATCTGTTCCCCCAGAAAGGATGCCATAGAAGCGGCGCTTTACCCGGAAAAAACAAAATATTTCTATTTCTTTGCAACACCGGATGGCCAAAATATTTATAATGAAACCTTTGAGGGCCATACCAACGATCAAAAGAAATATGGTGTCAGCGGTCAATGATAATAGATTTTTTAAGCGGCTTAAAGGGCCGCTTTTTTTAACCTCAAAATTAAACAATTGGAAATGGCTGGACGATATTATAACTAGGGATCTGTTACTTATCTGTAATATTAATATTTACGAGGTGATAAAAATTGAAGGATCAAAAAAAAGTAAAACGATCTCATCGAGGGGCCATTAGAACCAGGATCACATTATTATTTCTGATTATAGTATTAGCACTGACCAGTATATTGACTTTTGTATTATACAGGCAAACCTCTGCTCTGGTCACCAGGGAAGCTGCAGACGAGGCCAGCCATACGGCGGAGCAGGCGGTTCAAATCATTGATACCGACGGGTTTGTAAAGCTTGAAACCATCAAGGATGAAAACAGTGATCCCTATATTAAGATGAGGTCGGAGCTGGAACATATCAGGGCCGTCAGCGGCGCAAAATTTGTCTTTACCATGAGGAAAACGGAAGACGGCAAGTTTATGTATGTAGTTGACGGTTCAACCATGGATGGCTACTCTCATCTAGGGGATACCGAGGAATCTAACCCGCAATATGAAAAAGCCTGGAGCGGGGAACCCTATACCGATAGCGGCATTCATCACGAAGAAGGCTGGGGTACTCTCTTAAGCTCGTATTACCCCATAAAAAACGATGCGGGTACCGTCATCGGAATACTGGGAGTCGATTATGATGTTGAAGATATTTACGGGGAGCTTAACAATTTTAAAGTCACCTGCTATACGCTTATCCTGGTTTTTGGAGTCATTATTCTGATAAGCGGGCTGATTCTGTCCAACAGCATTTCGAAGCCCATTATAAACGCGGCGGAATATTCAAAGACCCTTGCTGAATTAGACCTTACATCCGAGGTACCCCTGGAAATGCTGAACCGGAAGGATGAACTGGGAGATCTGGCAAAGGCGTTATCCAGCATTACACAAAGCTTTAGAGACATGATCGGCAAAATTCATAATCATTCCGAGCAGCTGGCAGCATCGGCACAGAAATTTGCTGCGGCCTCCCAGGAATCCGCCACTGCCGCAGAGGAAGTCACAAGATCGGTGGAGGAAATTTCCAAAGGTGCGTCGGAGCAGGCCCAGAACACAGAAAAGGGGGCTTTAGAGGCCATCGAATTGGGCAAAATAGTCGATGAAGATGTTGGGTATGCGCAAAATATCAATCGTGTTACCGGTAAGGTCACAGAGGTTGTACAGGAGGGCCTGGCTGAAATTCAAAAATTATCGGAAATTACAAATGAAAATAATTTGGCGAATAAGGCCATCAATGATGTCATTCTGCAAACCAACGATAGTGCCGGTAAGATCAGCGAGGCGAGCAATTTTATTGCTTCTATATCGGAGCAGACCAATTTACTGGCGCTGAACGCGGCCATAGAAGCAGCCAGAGCAGGGGAATCGGGACGAGGCTTTGCCGTTGTGGCAGATGAGATCAGAAAATTATCCGAACAGTCTGCAAGCTCGGTCCAAACCATTGAAGGAATCGTATCTGAACTCCAGACAAATGTGCAGAACGCTGTGGACACCATGAAAAGGATTTCTGAGATCACAAAAGAGCAGACTGAAAGTGTCGTCAGAAACCAGCATAAATACAAACTGGTTGAAGAGGCCATGGAGGAATCTCAAAAAGCAATTATAAAGTTAAATTCAGCGGGACAGCAAATGGCCGGCATGAAAAACGACATATTGGAAACCCTGCAAAATCTGTCTTCCATCGCACAGGAGAACTCTGCCGGGACTGAGGAAGTAACGGCCTCCATGGAAGAGCAGGCCGCCTCTATGAAAGAGATGGCAAGTGTCAGTGAAAATCTGTCCCAACTGGCACAGGATTTGCAAAATGCGGTTGCACAGTTTAATATTTAATATTGTTAAGGGAGTGGTGTCCCTGACAATATTTTTAACGGGAGAAAAATGAGCAGGTAGTTGATGGAAGATAAAATACGATACCCAGAAATAGACTTTTTCATCAGAAATATCATCAAGGGTGAAACAGGGCATCTTAAGAAAATGGAGGAATATGCCCGGCTGCGCCATATACCCATTGTACAGGCCGAGACAGCGGCTCTTTTAAAGGTATTGGTGAATATTCACAGACCGCAGAGAATTCTCGAAGCGGGCACAGCAATCGGCTATTCCTCCGGCATCATGGCAAAGGCCATGTCGGAAAACGGCATGATCGATACCATCGAGATCGACGAGGAAACAGCCCTGCTTGCACGGGACAATATTCGTGAGCTGGGGCTGCAGGACAAAATAAAAGTTATCGTCGGAGACGCCCTGGAAATTATGCAATGTTTGTATTCCTCCTATGACATGATTTTTCTGGATGCAGCCAAGGGTCAATACAATGAGTATTTTGCCGAAGCTTTCAGGCTTTTGCGGCCGGGAGGCCTTCTGGTTTCGGACAATGTACTTTATAAAGGTCTTGTTGCACAGAGCGGCCCCGTGCTCCATAAGCACAGAACAATCACCATGAAGCTTCGTGAATATTTAGTTGAACTCTGCCGCAGCGATCAGCTTGAGACGGCTGTTATCCCCATTGGCGACGGTTTGGCGGTAAGCGTTAAGAAAGGCGAAAAGAATGAATAAAGTAGAATTGCTGGCTCCGGCGGGAAATCTGGAGAAATTGAAAATGGCTGTTTTGTACGGCGCGGATGCCGTATATTTAGCCGGGGAGGAATTCGGGCTCAGAACGGCTTCCGATAACTTTTCCTTTGAAGAAATGAGGGAGGGAATCAGTTTTGCCCATGCCAGAGGTAAAAAGGTCTATTTGGCAATGAATATAATTCCCCATAATAATGATTTTGAGAACCTGGAGCCTTTTTTGAAGGAGGCGGTCCAAACAGGCATCGATGCTGTGATTGTATCCGACCCCGGAATGTTTGCCGCCATCAGGACTTTACGTCCGGAGCTCGCCATTCATATCAGTACCCAGGCCAATACCACCAATTCCGCAAGTGTTCGTTTCTGGCATGAAAAAGGCGCATCCCGTGTCGTTTTAGCCAGAGAGCTGTCCTTAAAAGAAGTACGCGAAGTTCATGAGAGCTGCCCCGATATCGAGCTGGAGGCTTTTGTCCACGGGGCCATGTGCATGTCTTATTCCGGGCGTTGCCTTTTGAGCAATTACCTTGCGGGAAGGGATGCCAATAAGGGAGACTGTGCCCAGCCATGCCGGTGGAAATATCACCTGGTAGAAGAAAAACGCCCGGGGGAATATTTTCCCCTCGAGGAAGACGACCGGGGCTCCTTTATTTTTAATTCCAAAGATCTCTGTATGATCCGGTATATTCCTGAGCTGATAGAAACCGGTGTCTCCAGCTTGAAAATAGAGGGCCGTGTCAAGAGCTCCTTTTATGTCGCTTCGATTGTGAAGGCTTATAGGGAGGCCATTGACGCCTATTATGGAAAGGAAGACTACCAGTACAGGGAGGAATGGTTCCAGGAGATTGCAAAGGTCAGCAACCGTGATTTTACAACGGGGTTCTATTTCCACAAGCCCAATGAGGAGGATCATAATTACGGCACCAGCTCATACATCCGCAACTATGACTTTATCGGCATAGTCAAAGGCTACGATGCTGCAAAAGGCCAGGTTGTCGTCGAACAGCGGAACCGGTTTAAGATTGGCGATAAAATAGAGATGCTGCCGCCCCAGGGGCCTGTGCGTGAATTTGTTTTAACAGAAATGTTCGACGCTGGGGGAAATAACCTGGATATTGCCCCCCATCCGCAGATGGAGGTTCGGATTCCATCGGAGCCTCTGCCGCAGGACGCAATCCTCAGGAAAAAAAGCTAACATTAGAAATTTCTAATGTTATGCATTGGAAAGCTGTGGTATTATAATAATATAAATTGACTGGAACTGTATGTTTGGTACAGTTGAAGGCAAAGATAATAAGAAACCTGTAAGGAGGTCTTGTACATGGCATTTTTGGATGACGTTAAGAGAATAGGTAGAAACATCGGCGAAAAAGGCAAAGACGTAATTGAAATTACTAAGCTGAACGCTCAGATTGCTGCAGAAAAAGACAAAATAAAGGACTTATTTGTGAAGATTGGTGAAGCGGTTTACAAGGACTATACTGCCGGCGAAGGCGCTGCGTATGAGGATCTTTGTGTTCAGATCAAGGATATTGAAGCAGCTGTAAGCGATTTGAATGTAAAAGTCCTGGAGCTTAAAAACGCTTCCAAATGTCCCAACTGTGGGGAGGAAGTAACCAAGGAAACCCGTTTCTGCCCCAAATGCGGAACCAAAGTCAATGAATAATCCTTAAGGGAATGAGTGAGGAAGCAAGGCGATTTTTCCTGCTTCCTTTTTTTATTTGAAATGGATAAAAATCAATTACGAAAATTAATGCTTCAAAAACGTAAAGGCTTGGCTCCTGAATATGTAAATACAGCTTCAGCGGCTATTTTGGAGACCCTTATAAAGCTTTCGGAAATAGAGAAAAATAGCGTCATCCTTTCCTATATGCCCCATGGAAACGAGGTGGATATTCTGCCTCTGAACAGGTGGTTTTTAGGTAACGGAAAGCGCTTATGCATTCCAAGAGTTCTGAATGACCAAGAGATGGAGGCCGTACGGGTGGACTGCCTGGAAACCGGTCTTTCACCGGGCAGCTTTGGCATACCGGAGCCGGGCAGAGAATGCCGGGCAGTGCCTGTCCATGAGGTTGATCTGATCTTGGTGCCCGGCCTGGCTTTTGACAGGCACGGCAACCGTCTGGGCCATGGAAAAGGCTATTATGATCGCTTTTTGAAAAGCCACGGGGCATATACCATTGGTATTGCCTATAAATTTCAGCTCTTTGATCACATTCCAACCGATATTCATGATGTCAGGCTTGATGCCATTGTGACGGAAGCCGGGTTTTATCCGGTTACCCGTTAGCGAAATCATAATAACTTCGAAAAGC
>DOHN01000041.1:2874-3288 GCA_003535195.1 Ruminiclostridium sp. | reverse complement strand
ACCGGGAAGGCCGTCTCCATGAACAGTTCCCTCTTTGGATATCTTTGATAAAAATCAGCTTCGTCGATCGCTCCGTCATCATTGAGATCCTCACCGTCCCATATATTATAATGGCCTTCAATCACCCAAATATCTCCGCCGCCGTTTAGTACGGGAGGCTCTGAACAAATTAAATTTTTATCGTCTTCATAGGATGTGAGAGCAAATGCATGTTGGAAAGAAGAGAATAGTATCAGAACAAGGAAAAGAAGAGCAAGCGCGCATTTTCCAAGGCTAAACGAATCCATTTTACATCTCCCCCTGCATATACTTGGACATATATATATATGTTTTTGGGGGCAAAACAAGTACTGACCGGGAAATATATACCGGCTTTCCCTCTGAAAGCGGCCTGTTCCGGTTAAGGCTCATCCG
>DOHN01000041.1:2484-2820 GCA_003535195.1 Ruminiclostridium sp. | reverse complement strand
AGTACTGGCCGGGAAATATACCGGCTTTCCCTTTTAAAACAGCCGGTACCAGTTAGGGCTTAACCGGTACTATTTTCCTAAAATTTCGGCCTTCACCAGTTTTTCGTTCTGTATGAAAGATACAGGCCCATGGCCGCCGAGAATGAGACAAGGTTTTTGATTGGATTCGTCTATTTCATGAACGATCTTTATAATTTCTTTTCTGATAGCAGTTGCCTTTTTTGAATCAATATTTACACTGCCCATCAAGTATGGCGCCAGGGAATTAAACTGAGCCCTCTCAGGAGAAAAGCCGCTGATGTTTACCAGATTATCACCTGTAAAAATCAGCCCGTG
>DOHN01000041.1:0-2197 GCA_003535195.1 Ruminiclostridium sp. | reverse complement strand
GGGATATATCCCGATATAATTCTGTTTATTTTGCTGTAGCCCAGGGCAAAGTTATATTCTTCCCGATGATCAGGCAGGCCTTCATACTGGCGTTTTAAGCTGCCTGCACTTTTTTGGTTAAGGCAGATCTTCGCATCCTTGAGCTTCGACAATAATCCGCAATGATCCACATCTGCATGGGTGATATAGACCTTCTTTTTTCTGCCGGACCAATCTGGAAACAGTTCTTGAAGTATTCCCAAAAGTTCCTGGGCATAGATGGCATAGCCGGTATCTACGAGCATAAGACCTTCCCGGGAGGATTCCAGAATATAGGTATTGCTGCCGCAAAGAGGCTGAATACTGTAAAGTGTGACGGAATCACTGATTTTAAGCTTTTCTATATCTGCTTTGAATGCGGCGTCTCTGTGGTTGCTGACAAAATAGGCGAATCTTCTGATATAGCCAAAAACTTTATCCGTATTCTCCCCTTTTTCCTGAAGGAGCTGCAGGATTCTATTGGATTCCGATATGAATTCCATGGTTTTTTCGGTTGTCAGCTCAAAAAGCTGCTGCATTTCATTGGCAAGCTTAATATAGAAAATGGTATTATCCAGATTCCTTTCCGAATCGTCATAATCCACGATATCAATCTGATAAATTTCACTGATATCGTCCAAAAGCATTTTGATAATCTTTGGATTCTCAATCAGCAAGCCCATTTTAAAATCCTGGTAGGGAGTGGTGCCGGTATTTGAGTTAATATAGGATATATTGATTTCATACCTGTCCAAAATTTTCAGGACGGGCAAAACGGCCCCGGGGACATCGGGTATTTTTATATTGACCACAAGAACTCTTGTTTCCTCAATCTTTTTTTTCAGGTATCCCACAGCCTCCAGCTCCTGTTCAATTTGGCCGAGGCTTTTTTCCGGCGCCTCCACATCGATAAAAAGCGTATGGAGATCTACAGCTTTGTTGTAGCTGACACGTATGATATTTCCGTTATGTCTGGCAATGACTTTTGATGCCAGCAAAAATGCGCCGGTTTTATCGGGCATGCTGGTTACATATGATTTTACGGGCATGCTATTGTTCCTTCAAATGCTTTATTAATCTCATTTTAGCATAATTTTAAGACCTTTAAAACTTTTCATTCCAATCCCGATGATTAAGCCGCAGATTGAACCTTTGTAATTGGACCATTCTTTTGTTAGAATGAAATGAGTTAAAATGTCCGGTAAATAATTGGAGGTGTTTATATGACCACTCAGGAAATTTTTAAGCACATTGACCACACTCAATTAAAGGCATTTGCCACATGGGAGGATATAAAAAAGCTTTGTGAAGAAGCGATTTTATATCATACCGCTTCTGTGTGCATACCTCCCTGCTATATCAGCCGCATTAAGGAGGCCTATGGAGATAAGGTAAATATCTGCACGGTCATAGGGTTTCCTTTAGGATACAGCGTCACTGCCGCAAAGATTGCCGAAGCAAAGCAGGCCATAGCCGACGGAGCATCAGAGGTGGATATGGTTGTCAATATCACGGATGTAAAGAACGGACGCTTTGAAGAGGTCTTGCGTGAGATTTCCGCAATTAAAAGCGCAGTAGGCCATAAAATCCTGAAGGTGATCATTGAAACCTGCTACCTGACCAAAGAAGAAAAAATCAAGCTCTGTGAGATCGTGACCAAAGCCGGGGCGGACTACATTAAAACCTCCACGGGATTTGGGACAGGGGGCGCAAAAATAGAGGATATCCAGCTGTTTAAAGCCCATATTGGTCCCAATATAAAAATGAAGGCAGCAGGCGGAGTAAAAACTCGGGCTGACCTTGAAATGTTCCTGAATGCCGGTTGTGACAGAATCGGCACCAGTTCTGCCATTTCCATGCTAACTCAGGAAAAGAGCGATTTGACCTATTAAATCTCATTGCCTTGAAAAAAGGAGTGCCAAAGAAGGCACTCCTTTTATGCCCTTTTCCATACCCCTGAATGGTATCGGAGCTTTACCAGCAGAGATCTAAGCAGCTGATCCGCTACCAGCGCATACCATGCGCCCTCCAAGCCCCAGCCCAGGGCCTTGACCGTTATAATAGCCAATCCCGGGCGGAGGAGTAAAACAGTGATAAAGGTGATGATGGCTACGCTTCTGGTATCCCCCGCCCCCCGCAGAGCACCGGCCAGGATAAACTGGGAGGTTTGGAACGGCTG
>DOHN01000055.1 GCA_003535195.1 Ruminiclostridium sp. | reverse complement strand
CCGCCGGGCACACCAATAAAAAACCCCGGATCCTGTTGGTTCCGGGGCCTTAACTTTTTTATCTGAAGCCTTTTCTTTTTAAAAATGTAGGAATTTCAGGACCTTCCAGGTCATCATCCACAAAAACCGGCTTTTTAATGGGTTCAGCCTGTTTTTTGTCATGAGACAGAACACCCGCCGGCTTCATTACCGATGATCCCTTTTCAAAGCCTGTGGCAATAACTGTGATGACGATTTCATCCTTCAAGTTGTCATCAATGACAGCGCCGAAAATAATATTGGCTTCCGGATCAGCAGAGGCCTGTATGAGTTCAGCCGCCATATTGACTTCCTGAAGTCCGAGATCCGCGCCGCCCGTGATGTTTAACAACACGCCTCTGGCCCCTTCAATGGAAGTTTCCAGCAAGGGGCTGGAAATAGCCTGGCGGGCTGCCTCCTCAGCTTTATTTTCACCGGTGCCGTGGCCGATACCCATATGGGCAAGCCCGGTATCCAACATAATGGTCTTTACATCGGCAAAGTCCAGATTGATTAACCCTGGAACAGCAATTAAATCAGAAATACCCTGAACACCCTGCCTTAATACATCGTCTGCCAGATTAAAGGCCTTCAGCAGAGGCATTTTCTTATCGCCGATCTGAAGCAGCCTGTCATTGGGAATGGTAACCAGCGTATCAACAACGCCTTTCAGCGCTTCGACGCCGTTTTCGGCCTGCATCATACGTTTTTTGCCTTCAAAGAGAAAGGGCTTGGTGACGACTCCCACAGTGAGGATACCCATTTCTTTTGCAATCTGAGCAATAACCGGGGCCCCTCCGGTTCCGGTACCACCGCCCATGCCGGCAGTGACGAAAACCAGATCTGCATCCTTGATGGCCATGGCTATCTCATCACGGCTCTCATTGGCCGCCTTTTCACCGATTTCCGGATTTGCGCCGGCTCCTAAACCTTTTGTCAATTTATCGCCTATTTGAATTTTGGTATTTGCTTGAGAAAGGAACAATGCTTGTTTATCTGTATTTACAGAAATGAATTCAACACCCCTAAGACCTGCGGAAATCATACGGTTAACTGCATTATTTCCGCCTCCTCCGACACCGATAACCTTGATGCGGGCAAAACTTTCCATATCAATATCGAATTCCAACACTTTTGTATCCTCCTTATGAGTCATCTTGCGTAATATTTACAACCTAGCTATGGTATTATAATCTAATTGTTTTTCATAGTTTTATTATATAGTAAACCCGTATAAAATCAATATTAATTTGAAAAATGCACCATATTAGGCGCTAGATATGGAGTTTTGGGAAGTAATTTCTATTTTCACGCCATACGTATAGTGCTATTTAACATCTTTCAACTTAAAAAACTTCCGCCTTATATTGCCGAAGTTCAAGAATATTCTATTGCCAAAAGCAAATATGGCAGCCAGATGCAGCTGAATTCCCAGTTTATCCCCTATATAGGCCAGCAGAGCCGCCAGCAGGGAATTGCCAAAAAAGCCGGTAATAAATACTTTAATGTTAAATTTTCCTTCAAGGGAAGCCGACAAGGCACCCAGAACCGAATCCAGCGCCGCAAGAATGGCAACTGCGGCATATGTGGAATATGCCGGCGGAATATGATAGGGAATAAATATACCGATTAAAAGTCCGATAATAAGCCCAAGTATTGGTATCATAAGTAAACCTCCTGTATCTTCAGGTATTTATTCAGGAATAAAGCTTGGACCTTGCTCACCCGCAAACTCAAGCCTTCCGGTTTCCTTCGAGTTAATTTTCTTAAAGAAGATTTCCCTTGTAAAATCAATTGTATACTGAAGCTTGTCCTTGGGATTGAACTGAACGGTAACCCTGTTGTCCAAGGAGAGGAGCACATTATTTGCATCCACCATGTCAATCCAATCCAATACCTCAAAAAGCTTTAATGTCATGCTGCTGTCAGATTCCTGAATAGCCTCCAGTATTTCCACCCCTGCGGTAACCAGCTCAATGTCCGAAGCTTCAAGCTGCCCGCCCAGAGTATATTTTGAGAACTCAATCCCGCGGATTTCCTTCAGTTTCCCCTCCGGACGTGTGTGCGAAGCTTCAAGAACATAGCCCTCGTTGTCAACGGTGAGGTAATTGTCAAGGTAGCGTATATATGCCACGGGCTGCCTTTCCTCGATCTCGACGGAAATGGCGGCGGGAAATACGATACGGGCCTTGCAGCTTTTTACATAGGGCAGCCTTTCGATTCTATCCTCTGCTTCTGTTAGTCTCAGCTCCAAAATGGATTCGGGTGTGAACTTCAGCTGTCTAAAACCATTTTCCCCAAGTACAATGCCGGAGGCCTCCTTTATTTTTTCATCAGCATACCGTGTGTTCCCATGTACCTCCACCAAAGAAACATTGAACATGGGAGCAAACATTAAAAGCAAAAAGATCAATGACAGTCCGACTATCATAAAAAATATTTTCATTCGTCTTTTAGCACGCCGTTTTCGTGTTTTCATCTTTAGCTCCGTTTTTTAATTTTGAGAACCAAGCTGATAATAATCTCATTATATAAAGAATACGCTCAGTCTTCAACTCTTCTGATCTGGGCCCCGACTTTTGAAAGAACCTTTTCCACTTTTTCATAGCCCCGGTCTATATAGCCTACGCCCGAAATCCTTGTTTCCCCTTCGGCGATCAGACCTCCGATGATAAGCGCCGCTCCGCCCCGCAAGTCCCTGGCCTCCACCTCTGCGCCCGTCAGTCTTCCAACACCCCGGATAATCGCTGTTCTGCCCTGCACGCTGATGTCGGCACCGAGCTTCAGCAGCTGCTCGGTATACCGGAAACGGTTCTCAAAAACAGTTTCAACAACCACACTTGTTCCCGAGCACCGGGAAAGCACTGCCACAATCTGCGGCTGCATGTCTGTGGGAAAACCGGGATATGGCGAGGTTCTGATCAAATCCAATGCACTTAGTCTCCCATCGGATTCCAATGTCACCACTCCGCCCTGGTAATGCTTCACTCTGCAGCCGGTGCGCTTAAGGCAATATAGAATGGAGCCGATATGGTCATATTCGACCCCCGTTACAACCAGGCTGCCCCCTGTTGCAGCTGCAGCGGACAGATAAGTTCCGGCTGCAATCCGGTCGGGGATGATTTTGTGAACCACTTGTGTTTTTACGGAATTGACACCTTGAATCTTAATAACTCCCGTTCCTGCCCCATCGACCCCAATACCAATTTTCTTTAAAAAATTCTGCAGGTCCTCAATTTCGGGCTCCTTGGCCGCATTTCGGATCAAGGTTTCGCCTTCTGCGAAACAGGCGGCCAGCATGATGTTTTCAGTAGCACCGACACTGGGGTAATCCAGGAGAACTTCACAACCTTGAAGCTTTGCTGCAGTAACCCGGAGCATACCATGATTCAATCCGTCAACAGAGGCACCCATTTGCTCCAGGGCTCTAAGATGCATATCTATCGGCCTCATGCCGATTTCGCATCCGCCGGGATAGCATATGGTCACCTCTCCGCACCGGGCCAGGACTGAGCCTAAAATAATGATAGAGGATCTCATCCTTTTTGCAAGTGCTTCGGGAATACTGGAACTTGTCAAATCACTTGCATCGACTTCAATCCGGGCTCCTTTTCTTTTGATCTTACACCCTAAAGCTGACAGTATTTCCAACATTGTAGAGACGTCGTCCAACTCCGGGCAATTCTCAAGTATGCTGGTACCATTGTTCAAAAGCGTGGCGGCAAGTACTGGAAGCACTGCATTTTTGGCTCCTGGTATTTCTATAATGCCACTCAGTCTTGAACCTCCGGCAATTATGAGATTGCTCACACAGAACACCCCCGGAAGCAAAAGTATTGAACACATTTCATAATATGCTTCCGGTAAATTGGTGTTACAAACGGGCAGACATAGTTTTCTTTAATAGGAAATAAATTGTGGACGAGGCATCCCTTATCCCCATTTTTTTGCTTCCAGCCGACATTTTGGCGCGCAGGTCCGAATTCGCGATAAGCTTTTGTATTTGACCATATAAAATTTCCGAGGTCAGCTGGCTCTGCAGAATAACCACCGCCGCACCTCTATGCTCCAGCGCCCTGGCGTTGTATTCCTGATGGTTTTCGGCCACATAGGGTGACGGAACTAGTATGGCCGGTACCCCCAGGGCAGTGAGCTCGCTTAAAGTAATGGCTCCGCCCCTGCAGACAGCAAGATCGCAGCTGGCCAGAACTTCGCCCATATTATAAAGGTATGGTTCAATCCGGATATTGGGCGGCACCGGAACTTTGATCGCCTTCATGACCTGTTCAAAATGTTTCATTCCGGTCGCCAAAATCAGCTGATAAGGAATCTCCGACCCATGAAGATTGACCATATCGGCTACACACTGATTCAAATGCTCTGCGCCGAGGCTGCCCCCAAATACGACGACTAAAGGCTTATTGGGGTCGAGTTCCAGTTTTTTTCTGGCTTCGGTACGGTCTATGGAAAAAAGTTCCCCCCTGACCGGGTTACCTGTTAAGGTTACTTTTGCCTTCCCTTTGAACCTGGCACGGGATTCCTCAAAGCTAATGGCCACACTATCGACAAAATGGGACAGAATTTTATTAGTAACACCCGGAAAAGCGTTTTGTTCGTGGATGAGGGTGGGAATTTTTTTTAGGGTCGCGCTAAATACTACCGGGCCGCAGACATATCCTCCTGTTCCGATAACCGCATCGGGTCTAAACTCTTTGATTATCTTCTTGATGGCCCCAAAGCTTTTCACAAGCCTGACCACAGTCTTCAGGGTATCTGCAGTAAGCTTCCGTTTAAAGCCGCTGACCTCAATGTATTCAATAGGAAACCCCTCCCGGGGGACCAGCTTACTTTCAAGACCATGTTTTGTTCCCACAAAAAGAATGTCCGCATCCGGTTCACGGGACAAGATTTCTTTGGCAATGGCGATTCCGGGATTGATATGTCCGCCGGTTCCGCCCCCGGATATAAGATATCTCATAAATTAATATTCACCTGCTTTCTTATTCGGCAAATTACGCTTCATATTAAGATCTGCACTGCTGTCCACCTGTAAGCGAAGGCCGTAAGCCGAAGACCCCTTTGAGATATTCAGAAGAATCCCGATGGAGGTCATCAGAAAAACCAGGGATGTTCCGCCATAGCTGAAAAAGGGAAGAGGCATGCCTGTCGCCGGGACAGTTGAAGTTACAACAGCAATGTTGATGATGGTTTCCACGGCCACAAGGGAAGTGATGCCCGCAGCAATTAAGCTTCCCAGCATATCGGGTGCGTTCATGGCGACCCGGATGCCTCTCCATATAAAGAGTATAAACAGGATAATCACAGTCGCCGCGCCTACAAAGCCTAATTCCTCAGCCAGAATTGAAAAGATAAAATCGTTATGCGGTTCGGGAAGATATAAATACTTTTGGAGACTCTTGCCCAGCCCGCGTCCGAATAAAGAACCCGAAGCTATGGCATAGAGTGAATTGACAACCTGGAATCCGCTTCCTGTCGCATATTTAAATGGGTCCAAAAAGGAGAGTATACGCTCCTGCCTGTAAGTATCGCTCATGATAAGCTCCCAGCCTAAAACCGCAACCGGCAGGGCTAGCGCTAAAAAGTGCCTGATCCTGGCGCCGGCCGCAAAGAGAATGATGACTGAAACGGCTGTAATAAGAATGATGCCGCTCATATGAGGCTCCAAAAATAAAAGCGCGTCGGTAACCCCTACCACCAGCAGATAGGGCAGGAGCCCCGTAAAGAAATATCTCAGTTTTTCACTGTTCTTTGATAGGCTGAAGGATAAGAACAAAATCATGGCAATTTTCGTAAATTCAGATGGCTGAAAGGAGAGGGGACCAAAATTGAACCACCGCCAGGAACCGTTAATATTGCTGCCGATGCCGGGGATACGCACCAGTATCAGAAGCACGGTGCTGATCACCATCAGAACAGGCGAACTCGCAGCAATTCGCCTGTAATCTATATTGGAGAAAATGAACATGGCAATGAGCCCGATGGCTGCCACTAAAAGCTGCTTAATCAGGTAATGATATTTGTTTCCGATATAGTAAAGGGCATTATATGAGCTTGCACTGAAGATCATAATAGTCCCAAGAGCCAGGAGAACCAACACTGTAAAAAGAAGCCAGAAATCATACTCTCTTTTTCGCAAATTAATCACCTCAAAAGCAGAAAAGCTGCAATACAGCTCATTATTGTCACCAGTGTGAAGACCGCTACCACCTTAATCTCGCTCCAGCCCTTATACTCAAAGTGGTGGTGCAGGGGAGCCATCAAAAAAACACGCCTGCCGGTCTTTTTGAAATAAGCAACCTGTATTATTACAGATAATGTTTCGGCCACATAGATTATACCTGCCAGCGCTAAAAATAGCGAGGTTCCCGTAATAATTGAAACAGCTGCAAGGGCGCCGCCCAGAGCAAGAGATCCGGTATCTCCCATAAAAACCTTGGCAGGATAGAGGTTGTAAATGAGAAAACCCAGGATTCCGCCTGCCAGGCTTGCACAAAACAGGCGTATATAATTCCATTCCCCGTTGTGCATGGAGACAACGGTGAGAAAGAGCAGCACAATAGTGGTGACCGAACCGGCAAGACCATCTAAACCGTCTGTCAGGTTCACTGCATTTGTAAAGCTTAACAGAACAAAAATACAGAAGGGTATGGCAATAGCCAGAGGCATATATACAGGGTTATCCATACCCAAAATGGGTAAAATCAATGCAGCCGCCTGCCGGGTAGAGGAAACCGCATACCAGACAAACAGCCCCGATACTAGGAGCAGTCCCGCCATTTTTTGCCTGGGTGACAGGCCTTTATTGTTCCTTTTGACAATCTTGATGTAATCATCTAAAAAGCCGATGGCGGCAAATCCAAGAGTAACTAGTACCAGCGGCAGAACCCGGATATCCCAAAAGCTGCAGACGATGCCAAAGACAACTAAAGGTACTAGGAATATAACGCCTCCCATGGTGGGTGTTCCTGTTTTTACTTTATGGCTTTCAGGCCCCTCTTCTCTCTCTGTTTGACCGAACTTCAACTTTCTTAAGAGAGGGATCAGCAGTTTGCCTGCCACTGCGGACAGGAGAAAGCTTATCAGGTATACCAAGACCTGGAGGGGCACCGACTTTAGTATCAATCGCATGGTTTTTTCAATCCTTCCTCTAGAAGCTCCTGCACCAGCACATCTAGCTTCATCCGCCGTGAACCTTTAAAGAGGAGAATATCCCCTTTTTGCATCAGGGCCTGAATATAGGACTTGGCATCGGAACTATTTTCAAACAGGATCGATACGGTTCGTGAACCTCCGTCCTCTTCCGCCCCCTTGATATACCATCGGGCCAAGTCGCCGATTCCTATAAGATATTCTATGCCGTAAGCTGAGACAAGTCTTCCAATTTCCTTATGTGCATCAATGGCCCAGTCTCCAAGCTCCAGCATATCACCCAGTACAGCCCATTTTCTCTTCCCGCTGCCAATATCACACAATATGTCCAAAGCGGCTTTTACAGAGCTGGGAGCCGCATTATAGGAGTCGTTGATGAACTTGACTCCATCCCGCTCCTCAATTCCCACCCTTAGTTGCTGGGCAGAATAGCCGAGAAGTCCCGATTCAATTTCCCGCTCATTCATGTGCAGAATTTCGGCCACAGCAATGCCGGGCAGTGCATTGTAAACATTATGCACACCCGGTGCGGGAATAAAGAGATTCATTTCCCGTTCAGGCGTCTGGACCTGGAAGCTGACACCCTTTTCTCCCTTTGAGCTCAAGTCCAGGGCCCAGACATCCTGGCCTTCGTTAATCCCGTAAAACACCGTTTTATGAGGAAGCAGGCCTCTCAATCCCGATAAAAGCTCATCATCTCCGTTTAAAACCACGATCCCGTCTCGGCTCATGCCCTCAAGGATCTCAAGCTTAGCCTTCAATATATTTTGCCGCGATCCCAGCCGTTCAATGTGTGAGATGCCTATATTGGTAATGACTGCAATATCGGGCCTTATAATATGGGTGAGCATGCTGATCTCACCAAATCCCCGCATACCCATTTCAAAAACAGCCGCTTCATGGCTGTCATCCAGTTCCAGCACAGAAAGCGGAAGCCCTATTTCATTATTATAATTTCCCCGGGTTTTGTGAACCCGATACTTTGCCGACAGAATTGCTGCAATCATTTCTTTTGTACTGGTCTTGCCGACACTTCCGGTAACGGCCACAACAGGTATTTTAAAAAGCTTTCGGTATTCCGATGCCAATTTTCCCAAAGCCTCGACAGTATTGGGAACAATCACTGCGGGAATATGCTCCGGAACAGTTTTCCCCTCATTGACCATGACAAGGGCTGCGCCATTTTTGAAGGCTTGCTCCAGAAAATCATGGCCGTCAAAATGATCACCGGCTATAGCAATAAAGAGCGACCCACTAGATAGAGTCCTCGTATCGGTGGAAATCTGGCGGATCATTACATTGCCGGGCCCATGGAGCCGTCCATTGACCATCTTCGCTACCTGAGCTGCACTTAATATTCTCAAGATTATCCCTCTGCTTCCTTAAGTATATTCTCTACAATTTCACGTTCATCGTAGTGAATGGTTTTATCCTTAAAGATTTGATATGTTTCATGTCCTTTGCCCGACAGCACAATAATATCATCTGGCCGGGCATGTTCCAGCGCATAGCGGATGGCTTGCGTCCTGTCCTCAATAACAATGTAATCTCCGCCGGCTTCCTTGATACCCTCTTCAATATCGGTCAAGATCTTAGAAGGCTCCTCGGTTCTGGGATTATCCGACGTAATGATGGTAAAATCGGCAATTCTCCCCGAAACAGCCCCCATGAGAGGTCGTTTGGACCGGTCCCTGTCGCCCCCGCAGCCGAATACACTGATTAAACGGCCCCTGGCAAAGTTCTTGACGGTAGAAAGGATGTTTTCCAGGCTGTCTGGCGTATGAGCATAGTCAATCATGACGGTATAGGATTTTCCGGGCGTCGGCACAACTTCCGCCCTTCCCGGAACCTGGACATTTAAAAGCCCCTCTGCGATCTTATCCGCTCCAATTCCCTGCATTCCGCATACCGATATGGCCGCAAGAGCGTTATAAACACTGAACAGACCCGGTACCGACACCTTTAGCCTCTTTTTGAACCAAGGCGTTTTCACATCAAACTCCACCGAATCTGAATGGGTGGTTATATTTTCAGCCATTACGTCGGCATCTTTTTCTATGCCATAAGTCAGAATTGGACAGCGGGCCTCTTCCATGAGCCGTCCGGTATAGGGGGAGTCCATATTGACAATACCCTGTTTGCACATATTGAACAATCTTTGCTTGGAAGTAAAATAATCTTCCATATCAGGGTGTTCAAAACCGCCGATATGATCCTTGGAGAAGTTTGTAAAAACCCCGATGTCAAAATCGCAGGAAGATACCCGGTGAAGCTTGAGCCCCTGGGATGAAACCTCCATGACAACGGTACCAGCGCCCTTATCCTTCATTTTTTCAAACATTTCCTGCAAGTCGTAGGATTCGGGCGTGGTTCGCCTGGCCGGAATTTTCTCGCTGCCGATGCAATTGGCGACAGTTCCTATAAGCCCCACGGTATTCCCCGCCTTTTCCAAAATGGAACGGACCATATAGGTGGTTGTGGTTTTTCCTTTTGTACCAGTGATGCCAATCAGCTCCAAGTTCTTGGAAGGGTTTCCGAACCATTCCGCCGAAACTGACGCCAGAGCCTCCCGGGTATCCCGGACCTTTATAATCGTTACCTGTCCTATTACAGAAACGTCTTTTTCCACGATCAGCGCAGTAGCGCCATTATCAACGGCCTGCTGGGCGTACTGGTGGCCGTCAGCGGCAAAACCGTCAATACAGACAAAAAGATATTTAGGCAGCGCCTTTCTGGAATCATAGGTCACGCCCCGTATTTCCATATCCAGGCTTCCGCTTACGGCCAAAGGTTCAAGTTTGATCATTAAATCTTTTAATAACATTAAAATTCCTCCCGGAATATTTATCCCTTAGATTATATCCTTATTGATATACCATAATCAATGGGATACACCATATAAGCCCTTTTTGGATAGCTGCGCAGCTTAATCCACCACCATCTCCACAAAATTTATGTCTACCACGTCGCCTTTCTTGAGCTTTGTACCGGCAGGGTATCCCTGCTTGATGACCTTGCCGCTGCCCCGAATTCGAATATTGAGGCCTGCCCTATTCATCGCATCCTTAGCCTCTTCCACCGTCTTATTCGTAAGGTTGGGCATGGTGGTTGTCAATTCGGTCTGGTCTACATTGGTATACAATATGATGGTAGCGCTTTGCGGCACTGAAAAATCAGCCTTGGGCGTTTGGTTGTATACAATGGCAGTTTCATCGGTCTCAGTTCCTTCAATGGTGTATTTCAGGCCGAAGGCCTTCAGCTTTTCTCCAGCTTGTTTTACGGTTAGTCCTGTCACATTGGGAACATATACTTCCTGAGCCAGCTGCTCCTTGTCTTTTTGGGTGTATTCCCTTTCTATTTGCATATATTCCAAGATTTCTTCCACCAGCTTTCCGGCAACAGGAGCAGCCAGAACACCGCCGGACTTGGGCTCTATTTGGGGATGGTCCAGCACGACGAGAACACAGATTTCAGGCTTGTCGGCAGGTGCAAAAGCCATGAAGGAAACGATATACCTGCCCTCGGAATCCGTTTGAAGAGTCTCGGAGGTTCCGGTTTTTCCGGCTATTCTATATCCGCTAACATAGGCATTCTTACCGGTTCCTACCGAAACGACCCCCTCTAAGATGGTGCGCATGGTTGCGGAAGTCTCGTCCGAAATAACCTTGCGGACCACTTCAGGTTCAAATTTCTTGATAATATTTCCTTCACTGTCACTAATCTGCTTGATAATGGTAGGCTTCATCAGGTTTCCGCCGTTTGCTATGGCCCCGTAGGCGGTAATCAGCTGTATGGGGCTTATCTGGAAGCGCTGTCCAAAGGACGAAACCGCCAGGTCTATCTCCTGGGGATTTGAATGCCACAGTTTTTTATAGTCTTCATTGGTGGGCTCGCCCTGGATCTCGATTCCCGTCCTCTCCTGGAATCCGAACATCTTTATATACTCGTAGAACTTCTTGATGCCCAAATCCAGTGCCGTGTCGACAAATACCGGGTTGCATGAATTATATACGGCATGGGTGAAGTCCTCCGCACCATGGCCGCCTCTCCTCCAGCAGTTGATGGTGTGCCCCGCAAGAGATATGGGCTTGCAATATTTAGGGGTGGTGGCGGAAACGACCCCCTCCTCTATGGCTGCCGAGGCGGTTATGGCTTTAAAAACAGACCCCGGTTCATAGGTATCCATCACAGCCTTGTTTCTAAAAACCGTCTGCCAGAGAAGCTCGCTGTCTTCGGTATCACCGAAGCCCTTCCAGTCGGTATCCTGCAGATAGCTGGGAAGTGCATCCGGATCATTGGGGTCAAAATCCGGTTTGGAGACCATTGCCAGTACCTCACCCGTATTGGGATTCATCACAATGGATGTGGCGCCGCGTTTCAGATTATAGTCCAAAATTGCCTGATCCATCGCTTTTTCTGTAAAGTGCTGAATGGTTTCATCGATGGTCAGGTAGACATCATAGCCATCTATGGCATCTACATAGCGCTCTTTGGAAAAGCTGATCTGCCGGCCTAAAACATCCACTTCATTCATGATTTTTCCAGGCACTCCCTTAAGGGTGCTGTCAAGGGTCAGCTCAATGCCCAAAAGCCCCTGATCATCCACACCGGTAAAGCCCAATATATGGGAGGCCAGGTTTCCGTTAGGATAATAGCGTTTGGAGTCTTCATCCACATAAATACTTTGAAGTTTGGACTTGGACAGGTAGTTCCTGACCTCCGTCCCTACCTCCCGCTCTATCTTTCTTTTCAGATACTCATACCGGGAATTCATCTGAAACTTTTTCATGATGGCTTCCGAGTCCATTTCAAGAAATCCGGCCAGATCGTTGGCAATGGAAAGAAGCTTGCTTTCATCCCCTTCCACCTCATCGCGAAGCTCCTTTGGATTTACCGAGACAGTATCCACCGATGCGCTGATAGCCAGCCCTTTTCCGTTTCTGTCATAAATAGTGCCCCGTTTTGGGCTGATCAGCCTTTTTTGTGTCTGATTGGCGTATGCCATCTTTTGGTATTCTTCACCTTTAGCAAATTGGATAAAGCCTATGCGATAGACCAGGAAAAAAAGCATGGCAGTAAAAGTAAGCATCAGAATAAACTCTCTTCTTTTAAGCTTTGTCGAGTTCGGCTTATCCTGGGAATTGCTTTTATCGGTTTTGTTTTTTAAAGTTCTTGCCTTTTTTGCCGCAGTTTTTCTTGAGCTGCCTTTTCGGTTATTGGGATAACTTCCTTTCATTCACTTTCTCCTGCAAAAAAAGGACGATAGACTGATCTTTACGGTATTTATACCAAATATCAATCCATAGTCCCAACAGTTCTAATGTAAATATATTAGCTTCCATATGCTTTCTTGTCTGTTACTTATTTTATAATTCAATTTATTGGATTTTTATTGAATTTAAGGCAATATAGCCCGCACAATATTCAATATATTTTCAGTAAGAGAAGCATGCCGGATAGTCTGATCAATATAATCATGATCGACAACAACACTATAATTGTTTTTGGGAACACTGACCTCTACTACCTGATAACTTTCAGGACTATGCATATTAAGCTCCGTCTCGGCGATCTCCTTGACACGGTCCAGGTTGATGCTGGTGGCTATTTCGACCTCCAGCTTTCTGTTTTCATATACCAGCCGGCTATACTCTGCATTCAGATTCCCCATTTTATAATTGAGCTCTGCAATGACAGAATAACGATAGAGAAGAACAAAGCTGACGGCTGCTACAAACAGGA
This sequence comes from Ruminiclostridium sp., assembly GCA_003535195.1. Lineage (GTDB taxonomy): Bacteria > Bacillota > Clostridia > DSM-8532 > DSM-8532 > DTU059. The sequence continues at coordinate 2,181 of DOHN01000055.1, read as the reverse complement.
CGCAGAATATCATTTTGGACTTGGGCAGATGGGAATGGGAAGGAAGTGCTTTAATATCCGGTTTTTTTTGAACTTTCCGACCCGTATCGTTTCTTTCCTGTCTTTCAGGAAAGCTCGGCGCTGTGCTTCCATAAATATAGCTATTCTTTCTCTCCACGTTATTCACCTCTTTTCATATGCAAGTCTGCAGGAATGATTTTTTCCTATGAAACGCTTTGGGTGATTACGGGGCCTTTCAGCAAGGCCCCGCCAATCGATCCTCCATGGCTTTTGTACTTTCATTTTTTCTTCTTTTGTAAATTAAAGATCTTTTGTACATTTGCTCATTTTATCCTGTGCAGCTTAAAAATCTTATGTAAATCAAGCATGTCAATGCTTTAATGTCGACTGATCTTTTGTAAACTTCAATGCTTTTGTAATTTTTAAATCTTTTGCAATTTTCAAATCTTTTGTATTTTAAAATCTTTTGTAATTTATTACTTTTATCTTTTGTAAAAATTAAATATGAAGGAATCATATTTTTTTCATTTGTACTTTTTACTCTTTTGTATCATATACATAAATCACTTAGTCAGCATCTTTATAGCTTTTCGGCAATCCTGAGCTTCGCGCTGCGAGCCCTCGGATTCTGATCCAGTTCATTTCCCGAAGGCTGTACGGGCTTTCTGGTGATAATCTTCAGCTTAGGCTTTATGCCGCATACACATTGAGGCAGGTCCTTAGGGCATATACAGCCTCGAGAAAGCTGCTGAAATGCTCTTTTAACGATCCGGTCTTCCAGGGAATGGAAAGTGATGATGGCCAGCCTTCCGCCGGGGCTTAAGATATCGGCCACATCCTCAAGCAAGTTTTCCAGAACTTCCAGCTCTCTGTTTACTGCGATTCTTATAGCCTGAAAGGTTCGTTTGGCAGGGTGCGGGCCTTCCCGTCTGGCCGCCGCAGGAATAGCAGCTTTTATAATGTCCACCAGTTCGCCGGTTGTATTTATGCTACGAGTTTCACGGGATTTGACAATGAATTCGGCAATCCTGGAAGCCCAATTTTCCTCACCATAATCCCTTATAATCCGGGTGAGTTTCTCCCGGCTCCAGGTATTCACCAGGGTCCGGGCATCAAAGTCATCGTTCCGATTCATTCTCATATCCAGGGGAGCATCGTGCTGATAGGAAAAGCCCCGTTCCCCCTCATCCAGTTGGTGGGAGGAAACCCCCAAATCCAGAAGTACACCGTCCACGAAAGTCAGTTTTTCTTCTTCGATTGCTTCTCTTATGTTTTCAAAGTTCGTATGCTTAATCATAAACCGGGCCTTGGTGTCTATGCTTGAAAGTCTCTTTTGGGCGGCTTTAACAGCATTCTCATCCTGATCAATCCCAATTAATAATCCCTTTGGTCCAAGACGCTTTAATATTTCGGAAGAATGCCCTGCCCCGCCCAGAGTTCCATCTACATAAACACCATTTGAGCGGATATTCAAGAATTCTATGCACTCCTCCAGCATGATGGGCTTGTGTTCGAACTCCATGCATTTTCCCCATTTCTAAAAATCAATGTCCAGTGATTCAAGCAGCTCGTCGATGTCCTCCACCTCAGCGCTCTGTGCGTTCTCTGCGCTCCAGATTTCGATGCGGTTCACAGTTCCGATAAACACAACATCCTTTTGCAGTTCTGCTTTTTCTCTCAATTCCTGGGGAATCAAAATGCGTCCCTGGCTGTCCATCGTACAGTTGGTTGCATTGGCACAGAAATGTCTTATAATCATTCGGCTGTCTTTTTTGGAAGTAGGGAGCTGCTGAAGCTTTTCTACAAATTTCTTCCATTCATCCATAGGGTAAATATAAAGGCTTTTTTCCTCCGAGCCCCTGGTGAGAACAAATTTGTCATCGAGGTCTGCACGAAATGCCGCAGGAACAAATACACGCCCTTTTTGATCAAGTGCATTTGTGTATTTGCCAATCAGCATTTAATTCACCCCCACCACTTTGCTCCACTTGCCACCACTTGTATTGTATTTTACCCCTAGCAGCCACACTCGTCAACCCCTGATAAAGCGGTCACGGCATAAAAAAAGAAGGCGTTTCATTAAAAACGTCTTCTCTCGGTTCACCATTGAAATTAATAAAAATACAATATCTTGTATTTATAAAAAGTCATAACTACTAAATATACTTTTGAAGCTTTTAC
>DOHN01000095.1:6525-7508 GCA_003535195.1 Ruminiclostridium sp. | reverse complement strand
CCTACAGTAACTTTACGCTATGCTGATTCTTCTAAATACTGTGTTCATTCCTCCCAGCCATAGTCTTTTGGCCTTTTGTGTATATCTCCAAAAGCGGTCGGGTTAATCCGGCTCTGAATTATATAATTTATATAATTCCTTTTTCTTTAAAAGTGCTATAATCAGATTTACGTTCATTTGAACCAAGTGCAATGTTTGGTTCATAAAAGCTCATACTAGGATCAAACAACGGGCTTTTTTGAACCGGCTTAATTTGTTAAAGAAGGTGCTTTCTCCTTGGCTATTTTATTGCGAAACTTAAAAGGGAGATTTGAAAATGCTTTGTCCAACCCCACTATTATCATCGTATTCAGCTTCCTGATTGTTATTTTAATAGGAGCTTGCCTGCTGACCCTGCCCTTTGCCAGTGAAAACCAAGAATCCACCCCCTTTTTGGATTCTCTGTTTACCGCCACTTCGGCTACCTGCGTAACAGGTCTCATCGTTGTGGATACGGCTGATCATTGGTCGCTTTTCGGGGAGCTGGTCATCATTTCACTCATCCAAATCGGAGGTCTGGGCTTTATAACGCTTGCCACCTTCTTTTTGTCATCCTTCCGCAGAAAAACCGGGTTAAAAAGCATGATGCTGGCTCAGGAATCGATTGGCGGCTTCAACATTCAGGATGCTTTGCCCATGGTCCATCAGATTGTCAAAATGGTATTTCTGATAGAGTTTACAGGAGCCGTACTGCTCGCCATCGCGTTTGTCCCCCAATTTGGCCTCAAAGGTATATATTATGGCATTTTTCATGCTATTTCCGCCTTTTGCAATGCGGGCTTTGATTTGATGGGCGGTTTTAAGAGCATGGTGGAATTTAATAATCATCCCCTGGTGCTTTACACCATCGATGCGCTGATTGTTGTGGGCGGCCTGGGATTTATTGTCTGGCGGGATTTGCTCAACTGGCGGAAGAACGGCCGACTGATGATCCATACCAGGAT
>DOHN01000095.1:4197-6412 GCA_003535195.1 Ruminiclostridium sp. | reverse complement strand
CATACCAGGATGGTGCTGATCATTACCGCATTTCTCTTAATTGGAGGCAGTTTATTTGTTTATCTGGCAGAGTATTCCAACGCCCTCGGACAACTGCCGGATCATGAAAAAATCAATGCCGCTATATTTATGTCGGTGAACTCAAGAACGGCCGGCTATACTTCCATCGACAATGCCTCGATGCTTTCCGTCACAAAAACCTTTATTTCCATTCTGATGTTCATAGGCGGCGCTTCGGGCTCCACGGCAGGAGGCATCAAGGTCAACACGCTCGGTATTATGATCATCGCCATTATCAGTGTCATTAAATCCAACAATGAAACTGTGGTTGGAAAAAAGCGCATCCCCAATAATGTTGTATTGAAAGCGTTTTCGGTTACCATGCTGGCCGCTGCCTTAGTATCTATTGTGACAATGTCCATCAATCTTATGCAGCCGGAATTCAGCCTGATCGATACCCTGTTTGAAGCCACTTCAGGTTTTGCCACCGTTGGTTTGAGCTCAGGCGTATCGCCGCTGTTAAATGCACCCGGAAAGCTGCTGATTATCATCAGCATGTTTGTTGGCCGTGTAGGCCCTATCTCGTTTGCGCTGACATTCAGCCTGTTTAAGAAGGAAAATAGCGGTGTGGTCTATCCCGACGGCAAGTTTATTGTAGGCTGATTTCTGTTTTAAGCAGTTTTACTGTTTCCAGTGCATTTTCCGCCAGCCTCCGGTTCCTGTCTTTTTTGCTGCGTATTTTTTCCTTCAAGGGATCCATGATGCCAAAATTCACATTCATGGGCTGAAACTTTCCGGAAACTGGGCTGGATATATACCGGGCAAGAGCGCCAATAGCCGTATTTCCCGGGAAAATCAGCGGCGGCAGACCCTGTAACTGCCGGGCAGCATTAACGCCTGCAATATATCCGGAGCTTGTGGACTCAATATAGCCCTCCACCCCCGTCATTTGCCCTGCAAAATATAGATTGGGCTGTTTTTTCATTCGGTAGGTATGGTCCAGCAGGGCCGGAGAATTTAAAAAGGTATTGCGGTGCATCACGCCGTACCGTTCAAATTCAGCATTTTCGAGGCCGGGTATCATGGAAAAGATCCGCTTCTGCTCCCCCCATTTTAAATGGGTCTGAAAGCCGACAATATTGTAAAGGGTAGCCGCAGTATTGTCCTGCCTCAGCTGAACCACCGCATAAAATTCACGTCCGTCTCTGGGATCGGTAATTCCCACCGGTTTTAAGGGGCCGAAGCGCATGGTATCATGGCCCCGTTTTGCCATGGTTTCAATGGGCATGCATCCTTCAAAGACCCTGTTATCTTCAAATTCCTTCAATTCAGCCGTTTCTGCATGAATAAGAGCTTCATAAAAAGCCTCGTACTGTTCCCGATTCATCGGGCAATTGATATAATCCGCTTCCCCTTTTCCATAACGGGAGGCCTTAAAGGCAATATCCATGTTGATACTGTCCAGGCGCACGATGGGAGCGGCCGCATCAAAGAAATAGAGGCTGTTTCCCCCGATCATTCCGGCAATATGGGAGGCCAGGCTCTCCGATGTCAAAGGTCCCGATGCCACAACGGTTATTTCGTCATGACTTAATGACGTCACTTCCTCGTGAATCACTTCAATCAGAGGATTGCTGCTGATTTTGTCTGTAATCCGTTGGGAAAATGCCTGGCGGTCAACGGCCAAAGCGCCGCCGGCAGGAACCCTGGTGCCATCGGCACAGGCCATGATCAGTGAATCCAAAACCCTCAGCTCCTGCTTCAAAAGTCCCACCGCGTTTTCCAGCATATCAGCCCGAAAGGAATTGCTGCATACCAATTCGGCAAAAGTATCGCTGTGGTGGGCCGGTGTTTTTTTGTGGGGCTTCATTTCATATAGGCGCACCCCTATGCCCCGGCTCGCAATCTGCCAGGCCGCCTCGCATCCCGCCAGACCGGCTCCTATTACATTGATATATTGATTTTTCATAAATTGCTCCTTCCAAGTAAAAGTGAATGGTGATTCTGCATGAAGGCTGAAAATATTATAAACCGGATCTTCCGGGCACTCCGGCTGTTTAAACAGAATCAATAAGGTACATTATAATGTTTGGAGCATGCTGTAACAAGGCCTATCATCTTGTTTCTTTAATTCGTCATTTAGTACCGGAGCGGCAGAGTGATGTTTCAGTACGTCAGGATTGCGGGGTTACCCGAGTAAAATCCAGGACGGATT
>DOHN01000095.1:2638-4071 GCA_003535195.1 Ruminiclostridium sp. | reverse complement strand
TTTTCTCGAGGGCGCACTTTAATATCACTCTATAGGCACTAAATCAAAATCCCATGCAGTGATACTTTTTTGATGGGATTGATATAGCTAATGTCCTCTGTTTCATGTTAAAATAATTTGAAAGTCTGATGGGGGTAATAAACGTGGAAAAAGGTAAACCTGTCACCTTAACCAAAGTAATCGTGCTCATTTGCACCAGTTTGGCAATAATTTTTATTTCGGTCTATTTAAACGTCCCCCACAGCTATATAAGGGACGGTGGGGATCCCAATACGAACATATCTTCCTCGGCTTCCGCTGTGCCAAAAGCCACATTTTCGTCCGAGCCGCAGCCTTTAAAGGCGGTCATCGTTTCCGCCGGGGATTGCGTACTCCATGAGGTCTTTCAAAAATCTGCAAAAATTGAAAATGAAGACCGTTATGATTTCAATTCCATTTTTGAAGCCATAAAGCCTTATACCGAACCGGCCCATTACAGCCTTATCAGCTTTGAAAGCGCTGCCACCAATAAGCGCGGCGATTATTCCGGGTATCCCCTGTTCAATTGCCCGCCCGAAATTTTTGACGCTTTTAAAAATGTGGGCTTGGATCTTGTGAATAACTCCAACAATCACCAATTGGACAGAAAATTAAAAGGTATGCTGGAAACCAGGGACAATATTCGCAGCAGAGGCCTGGAGGTGCTGGGCGTCTATGACGGAGAAGAGCCCCGGTATATGATCAAGGAGCTAAACGGCATTAAGGTCGGGCTTATGGCCTATACCTACAGCTGCAATATGAACGAAGACGCTTTGACTGCAAAGCAGCGGGAACATCACCTGGCCCTCATCGATGAAAAGCGTATGGAACAGGAAATCACTGAAATGGAAGGCAAAGCCGACGCAACGGTGATAGCCATGCACTGGGGAACCGAATATACCCAAAAACCGACAGATTACCAGGAGAAGCTGGCCCGGAAAATGATTGACTGGGGTGCCGATGTTATTCTGGGCTCCCATCCCCATGTGGTCCAGCCCAGCGAGCTGATAGATCTCAATGGGGACACCAAATATATTATTTATTCCATGGGGAATTTTGTCAGCAATCAGCGCCGCGGAGCCTCCGGTTACCCGAAAACCCACAAGGAGCTCTGTGAAGACAGTATGCTTATCAATATTGAATTCGTAAAGGATGCCGGGACATCAAAAACGGTGATCAACAAAGTCACTCACATTCCCACCTGGCTCTGGCGGTATTCAAAAGACGGCGTATACCGGTTTCAAGTCATCCCCGTGCCTTTGCCGGACTATTATAAAAACGGCGAATACCCTAAAGAGGTACTCGCCGAAGCTTATGAATCCTATAAGAGAACCATGAGTCTGGTTTCAGATTACCAGCGCCCTTCACCGTAACCGGTTTGTAATTTAGCGTCATGAGTGATGTTTTGTGCGCCC
>DOHN01000095.1:0-2460 GCA_003535195.1 Ruminiclostridium sp. | reverse complement strand
CGTACTGAAACATCACTCTGCCGCTTTTTATTCCCTGACTACTCGTTCAGAAGCTTTTCGGGATCGGCTGTTTCTTTTTCAGCCGCCTTTTTGGCAGCCTTTTTCCCCTTTGCTTTACTTGCGGATGCTTTCGCAGCCCCGCTCTTCTGTTCTTCCTCTAAATAGTCGCAGCTTTCATTGGCGCATTTATAGGTGATGATATTGCCCTTCGTTTTTTGGGTCAAAAAGCTCGAACATTTCGGGCAAACCTTATCCGACGGCATGTCCCAGGTCATAAAATCGCATTTGGGATAGTTCTCGCAGCCGAGATATTTTCTGCCCCGCTTTGTTTTTCGGTAGACAACCTTACCCTCACATTTGGGGCATTTAACGCCTGCCTCATCAAGGAAGGGCTTTGTATTTTTGCATTCGGGAAAGCCCGGGCAGGCCAGGAACTTTCCGAAGCGGCCCACCTTAATGACCATGGTCCTGCCGCATTTGTCGCAGACTACATCTGACATCTCTACAGGGATTTCTATCCGATTTATGGTTTCAGCCTTTTTTACGGTCTCATTAAACGGCATATAGAAGTTTCTTAAAAGCTCCTTCCATTGGATCGACCCCTCTTCTACCTTATCCAGGTTGTCTTCCATCTCCGCCGTAAAATTAACATTCACAATATCGGTGAAATTGGCCACCATAAATTGATTCACGATTTTCCCCAAGTCCGTGGGAAAAAGCTGCTTTTTATTGCGTTCCACATACCCCCTGGTAATGATTGTCCCGATGGTGGGCGCATAGGTACTCGGCCGCCCGATCCCCTTCTCCTCGAGAGCTTTTACAAGGGTAGCCTCGGTATACCGCGGCGGTGGCTCGGTAAAATGCTGGGCAGGATCCGTTTTAATAAGAAATAGAAGCTCGCCCTTCTCAAGGGACGGCAGGATCTGCGAGGAATCCTCCTCATCTTCATCCCGGCCTTCAATATACAGGGCCATAAAACCTTTAAAAAGAAGCTTTGATCCGCTTGCCCTAAAATTCAGGATGGTCTTTTTCCCTTCCGCTGTGCTGTCCGCTTTGGGAGCACCTTCTATTTCCACAGACATGGTATCGAAGACAGCGGCTTCCATCTGGCAGGCCAGAAAACGGTCCCATACAAGCTTGTAGAGCTTGTACTGTTCAGCGGTAAGAAAACTCTTCAGGCTTTCAGGATCCCGGTCTATATAGGTGGGGCGAACTGCCTCATGGGCGTCCTGGGAAGATTTCTTTCCCTTAAAATGTCTGGGCTTATCGGGCAGGTATTCCTTTCCGAAGCGTTGGCCGATATAGGCTCTTGCTTCGGAAACCGCTTCATCGGAGATACGCACAGAGTCGGTTCTCATGTATGTAATTAAACCTACTGCGCCTTCACTGCCCAGCTCAACACCTTCATAGAGCTGCTGTGCGATCATCATGGTTCTTTGGGTACTAAAGCCAAGCTTGCGGGAAGCCTCCTGCTGAAGGGTACTTGTAATAAAGGGCGGTGCAGGATTTCTCTTCTTCTCGCTCTTTTTCACCTGGACTACCGCAAATTCAGATTTGGCCATCAACGCCAAAATTTCATCAGTTTCCGCTTTATTTTTTATTTCTGCTTTTTTGCCGTTTTTGCCATGGAAGCGGGCGGAAAACACAATTCCATCCTCTTTTCGGAATTGGGTTTCTATGGACCAATACTCCTCGGCAACAAAATTCTCAATTTCAGTCTCCCGGTCACAGATAATGCGGGTGGCCACCGATTGAACACGCCCCGCGCTTAAGCCCTTCCGCACCTTTCTCCAAAGCACGGGGCTGATTTCATAGCCCACAATGCGGTCAAGGACACGCCTGGCCTGCTGAGCGTCGACAAGGTCCATATTGATATGGCGCGGCTGCCGGACAGCATGAACAACAGCATTTTTGGTAATTTCATTAAAGGTGATCCGGCAGTCTGTTTGCGGATCAATCTTGAGGATATGGGATAGATGCCAGGAAATAGCTTCTCCTTCCCGATCAGGGTCCGTTGCCAGAAAAACCTTCTCAACATCCGCTGCATCTTCTTTCAGACTTTTGATCAGGGCATTTTTACCTGTAATAGTGATATACATCGGTTCAAAGTCATTTTTTATATCAACACCCAGATGACTCTGGGGAAGATCTCGGATATGACCCATGGAAGCCGTAATTTTATAGTCCGGCCCTAAATATTTTCTGATGGTTTTCGCCTTGGCCGGTGATTCTACAATTACAAGATATTTAGACATTTAGTCCTCCAATTGTATTTAAGTCTTAATAAAATGTTTCTGCTTGCCTGCAGATAATTTTATCAACCCTTATATTTCGTATTCCTTGATTCCCTTATATTATATTAGGAAACCCAGATGATATTGGTACTTTGTATGTAATTTCTGCAACTATCGGATATAGTATCACTGATATTTTATTTTGTAAACTTTGTTTTTATTCGAC
>DOHN01000063.1:8183-9897 GCA_003535195.1 Ruminiclostridium sp. | reverse complement strand
TCCGACATTGCAGAAAGAACATGTGTGATGTCTGAAATATAAGATCTGATTTGCCCCACCATTTGATACATCGCTTCGTTCAGCAAACCAACTTCGTCCTTTTTACTGCTCGTGGTATTTTCGATCTCCACATTCAGGTGCCCCTGCGCCAGCATATTGGATACTTCTGTGAGCCTATGCATAGGCTGCTTAATGCTTTTGTTTATAAATTGAACCAGAATAAAAGCGCAGGTTGCGATAATTAATATAGCTGCAATCACCATGTGTAAAATAAAATCGATTGCCGCCTTATTTATATCTGCCTCCGATAGTCCGGCAAAAACAGCTCCGACAACTTTGCCTTCCGTATTCCTGAGAGGTACATATTTTGTGATATGAGACGCGCCTAAAATATCGGCTTTGCCGGTATACGGCTTCCCATCTTCTAAAACAACTTTCGCTATATTTTCATCCAGCAGTGTGCCGACCGCACGTTCTCCATTTTGCATAACTGTGGTTGCAATGCGTACATCGTTTGCAAAAATGGTCAGTTCGGTATTATGTAAGGCCTTTAATTCATCCAGAAACTCCGAATTTTCAAACGTATAACCGGTTACAACCGTTCCGATAATATCGCCGTTTTCGTTGCGCACCGGCGCACCTGTGCGGCAGGAGAGCTTTACAAGAGCGCCCGGTTCCAAAGTTGTTAAAACCTTTCCTTCCAGTGCTTGTTGAACATTGGCTTGTTTTAAAATATTATCCCCGAGCTTTGAAGGTTCATGCTGGCGAATCATTACATTACCTTTCAGGTCCGTAATGCTGATAGTATCCGCCTCTAAAGATTGATTTAGATCATCCAATACGGACTTCATCTGATCAAAGTTTTGATTCGACAGAGCATTCATCAGGCGGTAGTTTTGAGAAATTGAAATCGCATTTCGCTTTGAGCGCTCAAGCATAAACTGAATTTGCTTGTTTAAATCGTTGATCGAAGATTCCACCCGATCATAGCTCGCTTGTTTGTTATAGGTGAGATTCTCCCCAATACTTAGTCCGGCAATGATGATAACGGAAATTATAATCATTAGAATGGTAAACAGCGGAATTTTCTTACTGAGCTTCATGTTCTACTCCCCTTAGAAGTACTATTATTTTTATATGTACGCTAATTTCTATGAGTATCAATTTTTTCTCACTTTATAAATCGACACTTTATGTCATTACTAAATGGAACAATTGTTACTCGTAGGGGGGATAGAAGATGTCCTAAGGATGTATGCTACATCAGAATCAGTTTATACTCATTCTTGAATTCATCCACGAAACCTTTAGAAATTCGTTGATCCTGTATCATTACGTTGAATATTTCATACCTTGCAAGATAATACATATCCGCCGTATTGGGGTTAAGCAGCATCATACCCAGAGCTTTATAAAACCATTGAATCCCCTTTTCCTCCTGTCCGCTTTGAAAGTAAGCAAACGCCAAATAAAAAGATGCATGATCGGAGTATCCTTTATAACGCATCTCTCCCTCATATTCGATAAGAGCTAACGCATGTTCGATTACTGCATCAAATTCTTCGGCCAAGTAGTGCATTGTAATTTTGTTGATCTTTACCACTGTTGTTATGTATACATATTTTTCCATTTCATGTTTTCCGTTTATAATCTCACAGGCAAGAGCAACATTATTTCTGGCATTATCAATATCACGCGCCATTTGATAGCAAGT
>DOHN01000063.1:0-7865 GCA_003535195.1 Ruminiclostridium sp. | reverse complement strand
AAATGCGAAGCTTCTTCCGTATCTTTTAGGACAGCATTAAAGTTATTTTCCCGCCTGTGTCTGTAAAATCCCTCCACGAAGGAACATACTTTAATGGGGTCTGTGCAATCAAGATATTCATAATATTTAAAGAGATCTACCCCCATCCGGTCGCCCAGCAGCCTCATCACTTCCGTTGAGGGCGTTCGATCCCCTTTTTCAATCATGTAAAGATATTTTTCAGTGCAAATGTCCTCTGATAATTTTTTACGGCTTAAATGCAGCATTATCCGATACTCTTTAATCACGTTTCCGATATGATTCATATTTAAAAGCTCCTTCATATCAAGTCTTTCGCCAATCTGCTTAAAGGTAGAGTGCTGACTGTCATGACAGAAAAACACATTTAGTTCCTTTGTTCTATCGGTAAAAACCTTGGCAAAAGGATAGGCAATCTCCATCTAGGGAATAGATTTTAAACAAAATTTTTTCATTTTACGGTATAAGAATACCACAATCATTTCTACAATAAAAGTATATAAAAGACTCACCAAAACCGGATGCCCTTTGAATATGTGTTGATCCCGCAAGAAAAAGGACTGCCTGCGCAGTTGCCGAGGCGTGGCAGATAAACGAGCGGGGCGGCGATCTGATCAGCTATGCTGTTAACCAAGAAGAGTTAAAAACTTTTATAAACTGGTGATAGGCCGAGAGTTAGTGCTTTTATTTGACCGGTGGCGATATATTTAATGGATGCGGCAGGGTTCATCTTACGTTGTCAGGCCATCGGTACCGCAGAGGGCCGCTTTCGGAAAAGAGCTGCTCGGAGAATGCCTGGTGGATGTAGAGTATACAGGAGAAAAATAAAAATAAGCCGCGGCATAAAAGCTGTAGGCGTATTTTTTCTGACGAAACGAAACCTGTTTTTAGTGTGCAAGTATAATTAAGTAGGATAAAGAAAAAACCGCACCACTATGCCGCTATCGGCTTAATGGCGCGGTTTATCGTTGCGAGCCACGTCAATACTGGATATCATTCTATTTTCATATAAGGATTTGGACTATCATTTTTGAACAAGGATGGTTCACCTGATAAGGCTGTAATCGGGAAGGCTAAAAACTCCTTTTTCTCGTCGTCAGTTAGACAAGACAAATAATATTGAACATCGCTTTGATTTTCCAATAGTATTCCAGCCGCCAATTTGTGGGATGCGTTTGTCTCAGCATCACGAATACGATATAACATTTGTTTCTCTACCACATCAAGTCTCCGCTTGCGTTTTGTGCATTGTAAATAGTTTAACACGTGGATAGGAGAGGCACCATCTTCGTCTACCATATGTTTTGCAAGAGCTCCACACGCGTCAAGCAAGTCATCATTTTTTGTAATATCATATGCCCGCAACATGTCCAACAATACTCCGACAAGTTTATCTGTATAGATACCCTGAAGCGGATATTTTTTCAAATCAGCCAAAAACGCGCTGTAATCCATATTAGAAATTAACTGAAAGTCTTCTTGCTTTAGAATGCAGAAAATGCTGCATGGAACAATACTATCATTATGATGTAACTCGCAATTATTGCTGGGAGACCGAAATGCACTCTCTATTTTATAGGTAAATCCATTTATATGTGTTATATTGAGAAATAATTTAAGATTAGCAACCTCTAAACAACAGTAGCTTGGTTTCATACTTTCATTAAAAGTCACCTGCCCTTTATTTTTATAGGCACTAATGAGAATTTCAATGTTTTTGTTATCTGATTCTTGAATTAGATCACAGTTCAGCAACTGGTTCGTCCCAAAATATAGTAGAGCATTCCGCAGGTTAGATGATTTTTCAAAATAGGAATCGAATTGCTGTTGGCTATCCAATTGGAAATCATCAAACTGAAAATATGATTCTTCGATGTGAATTTGTTTTTGTTCTTTAAGTGCTTTTATAAAATTTAATGCCTTCCATCTGCATTCCAGGTCTCCAGATTCTTTAAAATGTATCTTATTGGTAGCCGTACTTATTTTAAAGCATTCACCAAAACAAAACAACTCATCGTCTATGCTTTTTTCAATTGTTACCTCTGTATAATACTGAACTCCGCAAATAGTAACCGGCATAGGTAGCGTCGTGGAAATCACCTCAGCTTGTACCTTGTGCAAAGGAACTTTAATATTTTGAATATCTCCGTACAGATAAATGGGGTGCTTAAACATATAGTCAAAGGGCTCGCTTGTCCCTACAACACCAAAAGAAAACTGGTCAAATTTAGAGAAGATAATTGCTTTCTCTTTATCATCCTCTGGTAGCATCACAACTGTACTAAATTGCTTTTTTCTGTCATTCAGAAAGTTTAAAATCATTTGCTCAATATACTGATTATCAGCTATTGGTAATTCCTCAAATGGAAGAGTAATTGTATTTTGAGTTCCCGCAATTTTTAACCAATTGGAGATGTCCAAAGGCAATAATGCGTTATAATATATCTTATAACAATCGAAGTTATGGATGTGAATAACAAAGTAAATAGTTCCGCCTTCATTTATATAATTGCGAAGATCGTCTACCCTTACTGGCCGCTTGATGGTTTTTGCTGATAATTCTAAAAACGTAGCAACTTTTTGAGCTTTTACCTGAGTGCGTGCTGCACCTATCAGCATTCCCACTTTGAATTCTGGTGAACGATAAATTCTTATTTCTCCATCCCATGATGGCGTCTTATCATTTTCTTTTATGTCATGCTCTACGTGAATGCAACGATCAAGGCAATCCCTTAATTTAGTAACAGAGCTTTGTTCTAATTTATTGGTATTCATTGTCTGTGTCCTTTCAATAAAAAAAGATTATGCCCTTCTAATTGCTTGTCACAAATTCAGTAATTTATGTTTGCTTGGATAGTAGCGTAACGGTTTTCTCCAATTTATTTTAAGCAGAAAACAACATGTCTTTTTTCTGGTCTGATAGACTTAATTTAATCCTAATCTGATGTCATAAAAAAGCAGACATTAACTGCCGTTCTTTTGCCATCATCATTCTTTATTTTACCAAATATTATTGAAAATTTAAAGACGCTTTCGCAAAAGTATGGTATGAATCTCCCTATATTCAACAAAAACAGCGGCATTTCCGCCGCTGTCCGTCTGCGCATTATTTTATCAGGATATCCTGACCAGCTTTTTGACCTTGGGGCTGATATCCTGCTCATAAGTGAGCCCACTGCGGAAGATGATTTCCAGCTTGTTTTCACCCACCACCCTGATGGTGTCGATGAGCTGTCGGACGAGGGTATCGTCATAAGCCTCACTTTGCTCCGGCTCGTTCGCGAGGGCTTCGGTAATCTCCGCCATACGGCTTTCGATGCCGCCCTGTGCATTGCAGGATTGCCGGTACTCGGCCAGTATATCGCAGAGCGCCTTGACTTCATCGGACATGGCTCTCAGCCGTCCCTCGTTTTCACCCACCGTGTTGCTGGAGATGCTCTGTGCCACCAACTCCATGGTCTGTGCCTTCAGCTGGGCGATACGGCTTTCCATCTGATCCGCATCCAGCCCGCCCTGGGCATCCTCCCGCAGGGTGCGGCTAACATACGCCGCGACAAAGGGCGTCATCGCACGGCGGCTGCCTCTGGTGTCGTTGATTGCCTGCATAATGGCGGCATGGAGGCTGTCCTCATCCAGTGTGACCGAGTCCCTGCAGTATTTGGTGCCGTAGTCCAAACGGCTGATACAGCGCCACACCGCCTGCTTTTCACCGCTGCGCTTGGTCCACACGGCCCGCCGGTAGGGAGTGCCGCATTCACCGCAGATGAGCAGCTCACTGAGGGCGTGGAGGCTGCTGTACCGGCTCTGCTCGGTGACGCTTGCCTTGGATACCTTCCGTTTGCTCCCGCGCCGGGCGCGTTCCTGCTGGACACGGTCATAAAGCTCCCGGCTGACGATGGGCGCGTGGTTATTTTTAATCAGCACCTTGGGCAGCTCGCCGTTATTCCGCTTGACCTTTTTGCTAATGGGATCGGTGACGTAGGTTTTTTGCAGGAGGACGTCCCCGCAGTAGCGTTCGTTTTGCAGGATGGACTGGATGGTGCTGTGGGTCCATTCCTCATTTTTGGAGTGAGGCTTCACACCGTCCTCCGTCAGCGCACGGGCGATGGCAGGCACACTTTTCCCGGCGAGGTAGGCGGTATAAATCCGCCGAATCACTTCGGCCTCCTCCGGGATAATTTCCGGCTGTCCATCCGAACCTTTTTTGTAGGCGTAGCATTTGGTGTATTGGAAGAATACCTTGCCCTCCTGCATCGCCATGCGCTTGCCCATTTTTACATTGAGGGAGAGGGAGTTGAGCTCCTCCTGGGCAAGGCTGGCAAGGATGGTCAGCACCACCTCGCTGTTTTCCTCCAGCGTGTTGATGTTCTCTTTTTCAAACACTACCCCGACGCCCATGGCTTTCAGCTTGCGGACGTAACCGATGCTGTCCAGCGTGTTTCTTGCAAACCGGCTGATGGACTTGGTAATAATGAGGTCAATTTTACCTTTTTTGCAGTGGCGGATCATCCGCATGAAATCGGGGCGCTTCTCTGCGGAGGCGCCGGAAATCCCCTCGTCTGCGTAGGTGCCCGCCAGTGTCCACTGTGGCGTGCGCATGATGAGGTCGGTGTAGTAGCTTTTCTGTGCGTGAAAGCTGGTGAGCTGTTCCTCAAAATCCGTGGAAACCCGGCTGTAGGAGGCCACCCGCATTTGGCGATTTTTTCTCCCACCGAAGGACAAGGCTTCGGCGGCCGGTATAACAATAATTTCTCTCTGGATGTTACTCATGACTTGGCGCTCCTTTCTCAGCCGCAGGGGGCTGTATAATCTGGCCATTCTTAAGTACAAGTGCGGTGACTCTGTTATATGTGATTTGTATCTGCTCTGTGATGCCCCTGAGCCCTTGGACGTCAAGACCGTTCCCATCCGGCTGTGAAAGGCTGTCCGCAAGCATCCCGCTGTCATCCTCTGCCTCCTGCATAGCGGCATATTTTTGTGCCGCAAGCATCAGAATGCTTTGCCGTATTTGCGGGAGGTCAGGCTCCGGGCGGGAGAGGGCATGGTCAATTTCGTTTTGCAGCCGTATCACGCCGAGGTCAATCCGTCTGTCCGCCTTTTGCGGCGTCACTGCCAGCTGCGGGTTTTCCGCAAGGTGGCTTTGCAGAGCCCCAATGCTCTCCAGCAGAACCTCATCGGTCAAGGCCGTTCCGATGTGCTTGACATCGGCCGGGCAGTACCAGCGTTCTTCGCCGGAGGTTTTCAGCCTTCGCTGTATCCGTTCCCCGCAGACGCCGCACACCAGCAGGGGCTTGAGGGCCTTGATGTCTGCTGATTCGGTGTGGGTGTAAGGTTTCTGCATGTGCTGTGCCGCCTGGCGCTGATCCGGTTCGAGGATGGCGGGGTATTTCTCCGAGCCGTCGTAGCGCTCGTTTTGCAGGATGCGCGCCACCATGTTTTTGTTCCACACTGATTTTTCGGGAAGGTAGCAGACGCTTTCCGCGGTCAGCTGTTCCGCGATTTTCTTGTAGGAAAGCCCTTCGACATACGCCCTGTAAATCCTGCGGATAATTTCCGCCTCCTGCGGTTCCGGAGTGGTTTTGCCGTTTTCTACTTTGTACCCATAGGGTAAATACCTGTTTTTTGCCATACGCTCACAACCTTTCCGTCAGCACCAGACCGTTCATCAGGATGAAATCCAAAGTCTGCGTATCGTGTGCTATGATGTTTTCTACCAGTTCCCCGAAGAGGGCTTCCTCCATGCCGCTGATGCGGTCGGGGCCGCTTTCCAGCACCTCTACCAAATCCTCTGTTTTTTCCAGAAGCCCGTCGGACTCCTGTTCCTCCAGTATTCTTGCTTTGGCAACCTTGAGGGCACGGAGCTTCCGGTTCAGCTCGTCCGTTTGGGATATAAAAAGAGCAGAGTCAAGGATGCCTTTGGACAATAGTCCGTTCATCACATGATTCTGCTCGGAGAGCGCCGCGATTTGATTGTTGATGGTGCTGATTTCGGGATTATTTCTGGTTTGCAGCTCCTGCAGCCGTTCCAGTTGGCTCAGCATGGGGAGCAGGATGGTGCTGTAATTTTTCTTCAGCTGATTGTACAGCCTTGCGAATGCGCGATGCACCGCTTCCTCGGTGATGCGGCGGCTTCCGCAGTCCTCCTTGCCCTCGTTGTGCTTCCGGCATACCCAATAGGGGATTTGGTTGGTGATTTTCCGGCAGTAGACCGTACCGCATTCCCGGCATCGAATTTTCCGACTGAGCGGATATTCACCGCCTCCACCTCGGATATGTTCGCCGCGTTCCTTAAGGAGAATGTTCGCCAGCTCAAACTGGATGCGGTCCACAATGGGTTCGTGGGTGTGCTTGACATAGTATTTGGGCAGCTCACCCTTGTTTCTTCGCTTGCGGTACGGCAGGGCGTCCTCGCTGAAAGTTTTTTGAAAAAGCATATCGCCGGTATAGCGTTCATTTTTCAGGATGATGGAGATGCTTTGGTAGCGCCAGCTCGTTTTGCCTCCTTTGAATGGCACGTTATCTGCCGTCAAGCCCTCCGCAATGCGGAGCGTACTGCTTCCCGCCAGATATTCCGCAAAAATTCTGCGTACCACCTCCGCCTCCGGCTCACAGATTTCAAGCTGCCGGTCTACCAGACGGTAGCCGTAGGGCGGGTTCGAGGACACATAGGTGCCCCGTTCCATACGCATCCGGTTGCCTTTTTTGCAGTTCTTCGAGATGCTCATGGATTCCTCCTGAGCGAACAGGGAGTACAGAGTCAGCAGATTTTCGCTGGTAAGGCTGGCCGTATCCAGGTTTTCCTTTTCAAAGTATACGGTGATGCCCATTTCCTTGAGCTCCCGGATGACACGGATGGCATCCAACGTGTTTCTGGCAAACCGGCTGGTGGACTTGGTAATAATGCGGTCGATCTTGCCTTTTTTGCAGTCCGAGAGCATTCTGGCAAAATCATCTCTTTTTTCGGTGGATACGCCAGAAACCGCTTCATCGGCATAAATCTCCGCAAGCTCCCATGCGCTGTTTTTTTCGATGAGCCGCTGGTAGTAGCTGACCTGTGCAGAAAAGGAGTTCAGCTGATCCGCCGAATCGCTGCTGACGCGGGCATAACCCGCCATGCGAAGCCGGACGGCGCTTTCATCCGCCGTGGATTTAATGCGGATGATTTCTCTTTGGGGCGTCAGGGCATTGGTGCCCTGTATGTTCCTTAAATTCATGGCTTTTTTGCCTCCTTTCTTAGTCCAACACACTACCATAATGAGAGTTCAATAGCTATACCCAATGCTACCAAAGATAAATGAGTGAGAGTTCATTTTCCGAAGCAATGCGCTGAGCGGTTTTATCCGCCTCGGCCCTGCTGATGACGCCCTGCCGAAGCAGAGAGGCAATCATTTCTAAAACAATGGTGAACTGATTTTGGTTTATGGCTTGGGCTGTTGTTTTTTCCATACTGCTTCCTCCGTTTCGGTATCATGCAAAGGCACTGGAGCCAGCCCGACGCTGATGCCCAGTGCCTCGTCGATTTTTTTCATTGCCTGTTCATCCAGCCTGCCGACATATTCCCGCAGCCTGCTGCGGTCGATGGTGCGTATCTGCTCCAGAAGTACAAAGGATTCCTTCATCTGTCCGCAGGCATGGCCGATTGATGCATGGGTGGGGAGCTTCTTTTTGGGGCTGGCTGTTATGGCGGCCGCAATCACGGTGGGGCTGTGGCGGTTTCCGACATTGTTTTGCAGAATAACAAGGGGCCGCACACCTCCTTGTTCCGAGCCCACCGTGGGATTTAAGTCTGCATAGTAGATGTCGCCTCGTAGAATGACATTTGGGAACTGTTTCAAATACACACCTCT
>DOHN01000114.1:4135-5776 GCA_003535195.1 Ruminiclostridium sp. | reverse complement strand
GGAAAATACTTTGCTGTTTATGATAAGAGCAAAGGAAAATATCGAAAAGCAGAGTACCGGGATTTCGTGATCCTCCTAAGAACGACCAAAAACTGGTCCGAGGTTTTTACCGACGAGCTTGCGCTGATGGGAATCCCGTCTTTTGCAGACACAGGCAGCGGCTTTTTTAAAACCATTGAGGTGCAGGTGATACTTTCCCTGCTTCAAATTATTGATAACCCTTTACAGGATATCCCGCTTTTGTCGGTGCTTCGTTCACCCATTGCAGCCTTTTCTGCAAACGAATTGGCCGAGCTCCGGCTGATAGAACGCAAAGGCCCGCTATATAACGCCTTGAAGAGATTGGCCCTGAAAAGCGAAAAGGAAACTTCCGAAAAAGCGGCAGCTTTTTTAGAGCGGCTGGCAAAGTGGCGGGAATGGTCCTTGTACCTTTCTACCGATCAGCTGATTTGGCAGCTTTATAACGATACGGGCTATTATGCCATGGCAGGAGCCATGCCCTTTGGCGAGCAGCGCCAGGCCAACCTGCGGATTTTGTTCGAGCGCGCAAGGCAGTTTGAAGAAACGAGCTATAAGGGACTTTTCAACTTTATCAATTTTATAGACAAGCTCAGGAGCAGCAGGGGGGATATGGGCAGTGCCAAAATATTAAATGAAAACGATAATGTTGTCCGTATCATGAGTATCCATAAAAGCAAGGGGCTGGAGTTCCCTGTCGTTTTCCTTTCAGGGTGCGGGAAGAGATTCAATATGCAGGATATGAACAAGAGCATACTCTTCCATCAGGATCTGGGCTTCGGCCCCGATGTAGTCGATCATAAGCTGAGACTGTCCTGGCCTTCCGCCCCAAAGCAGGCTATACGGGAAAAGATTAAGGGCGAGACCCTCTCGGAGGAAATGCGGATCCTTTATGTAGCTCTTACAAGAGCCAGGGAGAAGCTCATTATTACCGGCAGCGTCAATGATGTCTCCAAGGCTGCCGCCGGCTGGATGTCCATGGCAGGATCTCCGGGGGAGCGTTTTCCGGCCTATGAGATGCTGAAGGCAAAAAACTATCTGGACTGGATCTGCCCTGCCCTTTTACGGCATAAAGGATGCGGGGAGCTTCGGCAAAGTGCTTCTATGGGCGCTGGATATAAAGGCTTGCTGTTAGATGACCCATCCCGCTGGAGTGTAAAGCGTTGGGATAAAACTGACGTGACCATGGGCAAGCTTTCTGAAGAAAGCGGCGAAAGTGAATTTATCTCTTGGCTGGAGGGCCTTGCAAAAGAGAAAGGCGATGAGCGGCTGGGAGAGGAAATTCACAGGAGACTGTCCTGGGTGTATCCCTATGAAAAAACCGCCGGGATTCCTGCCAAGGTATCGGTTACAGAGCTGAAAAGGCGATTCGATCCTCAAAAAAGCGATGACAGCGGCAATATATCTGTCTATGTTGCGGACCTGATCAAAAAGCCTCTGTTCCTGGAAGAGAAGAAGGGCCTCAGTGCAGCAGAAAGGGGAACCATTCTTCACTTTATTATGCAGCATCTGGACTTGTCTTTTCCGGTAGGCGTACAAAATTGTCATGTAACCTCTTCTGAAATAGCAAAACAGACCGAGAGTATGGTAACCAGGAACTTAATCACGCAAAAGCAGGCTGGA
>DOHN01000114.1:2671-4097 GCA_003535195.1 Ruminiclostridium sp. | reverse complement strand
AGGCATAAAGAATAACCAGATAATCTCTTCTGAAATAGAAAGACAGGTCGAACGCATGGTAATCCGGGATTTAATCACCCGAAAGCAGGCTGAAAGCGTAGATATCCAAAAAATTGCCGAATTTTTTGACTCTTCGCTAGGAAGAAGAATGCTTGGGGCTGCAAGTATAAACAGGGAAGTTCCCTTCAATATGGAAATTCCCTGTGACGAGCTTTATACAGACCTGGCTAGGGAAGGCTGCAATGGGGAAACAGTCCTGCTGCAGGGAGTTATTGACTGCTATTTTGAAGAGTCCGGCGGAATTGTGCTCATCGATTACAAGACCGATTATGCCCCTAAAAACAGACAGGAGCTCTTAAAAAACCGTTACAAGCTTCAAATCAGTTATTACGCAAGAGCTTTGGAGATGCTGACCGGCAAGCGGGTAAAAGAAAAATATATCTATCTGTTCTGGAATGGGGAGGTACTCGAAATGTAAGAGCAAAAGACCGGTTATGGAACGTCTTCGTGCGCCTTTTCGGGGGGGAACTCAAGGGTTTCGGGATGCTTAATCAAACTGCGGTAGAGCTTGAAAGCGGAAGCAAAGAATATGCCGTCGGCAATTCTTTCATCGGTTACGACGCAAATGCGGACATATTTACGGTCTACAATTTGGTTCTTGGCATTGATGGCCTTCTCTTTCATTTTGACGCCGAAGGAGATAAAACAGCTGGTGGTTCCGAAATCATATAAATGATGGTAGACCGGCTGAATTCCTATGGAGCCTAAATCCGTTATGAAAACACTGGTATGGAACGGGCTCAACCGGTTGATGACCTTCGGCATAATCCCAATGTAATCCAGACTCCTCAATAGCCATACCACAAAGCGCACCAACTGGCCGGGGATTGACATGACAAGCTTCGCCAGTTTATCGGTTTCATTTTTCACATCGATACTTTGATTTTCTTTAATGGCCTTATTGACCTTTCTTACTACATCCATAAAGGTATCGCTGGGCTCGAATTTTACTTTTATTGTGGTTTCGGGGCTTTCTTCATTCAGCTCCTTCTTTAATACAAAGCAAATTAGTATTTCGTTTCGGGCATAAATTTTCTGGCCTGCAACAAAACGATTGAGGGCGGGCTTCTGGGAAATAGTCCGAACCATGGCGGCTATTATTACATGAAGAAAGGTGATATGTTCACGAGTTTCTCTTCTTTTTCGCTTGATAAATTCTTCGGTATTGCTGATCTCGATTTTTTCCTCAAAATAGTTTTGAGCATCGATGCGGGTTTTCATAATATATGGAATGATTTTGTAAAAAGGATCCAGAGATCTCAGCTTGCGGCCATCGTAACGGTCACCTAATCTTTTTTTTGCCATGAAATCGTCCCCCTTGAAAGAATTTGCTTTTATTATACCAAGGAGAACAGATAAATGTAAG
>DOHN01000114.1:0-2466 GCA_003535195.1 Ruminiclostridium sp. | reverse complement strand
GTTGTTGCGATTATCTCTGTTTTCCC
This sequence comes from Ruminiclostridium sp., assembly GCA_003535195.1. Lineage (GTDB taxonomy): Bacteria > Bacillota > Clostridia > DSM-8532 > DSM-8532 > DTU059. The sequence goes on along the minus strand of DOHN01000114.1, from coordinate 2,440 downwards.
TGTTGTCTCTGTTGTCTCTGTTTTCCCTGTTTTCTCTGTTTTTCCTGTTGTCATCCATGAGCTTTTTCTCCTTTCAAATTTGAAAATAATTATTTTATTACTGTAAATTTTTTTCTGCCATCTCAATCATGCGTTTTACCATCTGACCGCCGATGGGTCCGCCTTCATGCCCGTTCTGGCTGGATGGAAGATCGCCTTTATAGTGATCATTGTTTTCCTTGCAATATTGGAGATGGCCTATTTCCTGGGCACATTCAAGTTTGAATTTGGTCAATGCTTCGCGGCTCGAAGGTACAATAGGCGTTTTTGGCCTTGACATATTTTCACCTCCTTACCTTAAAAGATTTTCCTAATCAAAATAACTGCCCAATCATTATTGTTGACAAAAAAACTAAAATTATTTCCTGTAAAAAAGCTCCAGCAAAAAAAATTAATAGATAATTTCAGAGATACAGTGGTATATTTTGTAGTGGACTTTAAAAATATTAAAGTAATATGATGATTTTTAAGGGGGAGCCTTGAAAAGGATTTTAAAGGTCCTGTTCAGCAGATTGATGATAATGGGGCTGTTAATGGCCGTTCAGATTGCCATTATTATTTTGCTGTCCACAAAACTGACCAGGGCCTATGTATATCTTTATACTGTTTTTCAGCTTTTAAGCCTTATTGTGGTTTTCTTCATCAACAGCCAGAGAAGCAATCCTTCCCATAAACTTGCCTGGACCATACCCATTCTTATCTTTCCTGTTTTCGGGAGCGTTTTATACATTTTGTTAAGGAGCAGCGGGTCGGATAAAATATTCCGGAGACGGGTCAATGACCTCTACCAAAAGTCTGTGAGCCTTCTTGATAAGAATGAGCATATTCTGTCCGAGTTGAATGAGGAAGATAAAAATATTGCGAATCAGTGCCGGTATATGTCCATGGCTTCGTCTTTTCCGCCTTATAAAAACACCGCCACCCGGTATTTTCCCTCCGGAGAGGATTTTTTTCTTTCATTTATTGAGGAGTTAAAGAAGGCGCGGCATTTCATATTTATTGAATCGTTCATCATTCAAAACGGGCTCATGTGGGATACCATACTGAAAATATTGGAGGAGAAGGCAAAGGAAGGGCTCGATATACGGGTGATGTATGACGATGTGGGCTGCCTGACAACGCTGCCGTACAAGTATCACAGGAAGCTTCGGAAAAAAGGAATCCAGTGCCAGGTGTTTAATCCCTTCACACCATTGCTGGGAATTCGGATGAACAACCGGGATCATCGCAAGATTTTTGTCATTGACGGCCATATCGCCTATACGGGAGGAATTAATCTGGCCGACGAGTATATTAACGCCCGTGAAAAATTCGGGCATTGGAAGGACGCTGCCATACTCATTAAAGGTGAAGCCGTCTGGAATATGACCATTATGTTTTTACAGCTCTGGGATTATATTGCCAGGTCGGAGGATGATTATAACAAGTACAGGCCTCAAAATTACCAGCCCGGGCCGATGGATTCCGACGGGTATGTCCAGCCCTATGGTGACAGTCCCATTGATAATGAGCCGGTGGGCAAGAATGTCTATCTGAATATCATGGGAAGGGCAAGGGATTATGTGTATATTTTTACTCCTTATTTAATTCTCGATCACCAGATGGTTACAGAATTGATGATGGCGGCCAAAAGCGGGGTGGATGTTAGGATTGTCACTCCCCATATTCCCGATAAATGGTATGTATTCCTTGTAACACAGTCCTATTACCCCATCCTCATCGAGGCCGGCGTAAGGATTTATGAATACAGCCCTGGTTTTCTTCATTCCAAGGTATTTGTGTGCGATGATGTTTTAGGTACGGTGGGCTCCATTAATTTGGATTACCGGAGCCTCTATTTCCAGTTCGAGTGCGGTGTATGGCTGTATAAAGCCCAATGCATAAAAGAGATCAAGCAGGATTTTCTGGATACCTTTGAACAATGCCATGAGATCACCCTTGAAGAATGCAGAAAAATCAGTGTGCTGAAACGCATTGTAAGAGGCTTTTTCAGACTGTTTGCGCCGCTTATGTAAAGACTTGAATTGCCGGGGGAGAGAATATGAAATATTTTATTTATTATTTATGGATCATAAATACCGCTGCTTTTTTCCTTTCTTTTTATGATAAGAGGGCTGCCATGCGCCATAAACACCGGACTGCCGAACGGACTCTTTTTATCCTTGCCGCTGCCGGAGGGTCCATAGGCCTTTATTTATCCATGCTGATATTCAGGCATAAGACAAAACACCCTTCCTTTATGCTGGGTGTTCCGGCCATCATCGCGGCTCAATTATTGTGCCTATGGTACTTTTTTAAGGCTTAAGGGGCTTTAAAAGCCCTTATTGTGAATACAACAAGGTTCTAGTTCGAAATTTTTGATTGCGTAATTTAGCGGCAGAGTGATGTTTTGTGCGCCCTC
>DOHN01000115.1:8509-8661 GCA_003535195.1 Ruminiclostridium sp. | reverse complement strand
GATTTTGACATAATTATCATCATCAGCGCAAACCCGATAATGGTAGAGCCGATAGCGACAAGCGCCAATATCCAGCTATTGTAAAACATCATGATTAAAGAACCGACAAACATCGTAATGGAGCTTACCAAAGTATTAAGACTTTGATTCAA
>DOHN01000115.1:0-8317 GCA_003535195.1 Ruminiclostridium sp. | reverse complement strand
AAAATATTTGAGGGGCAATTTATTGATTTTTTGTGAAATACCCGTTCGCATACTTTTAGATATTTTAGCGGTGACAGTCGCCATCATATAGCTCTGCACAAAGTTGAAAATTGCCGATGATGCATAAAAGAAAACCAGCAACATACCGATACTGAATACAGCGTTGAAATCAACTGCACCAAGCACAGGCTGCCCGTTTACCATCGCGGGAAGTCCCTTCATGATTTCGTTCGTCATTTCTTTCAGTCTGTCCGGGCCGATAATTTGAAGCAACGTACCCAAAGCCGCTATAACAAGGGAAATCACAATAACGGGCATATAGCTTTTACAGTAGCATATCAGCTTACCCCATGTTTCTTTGAAGTCTTTTGCCTTTTCGACGCTTATACCCATGCCGGGAGGGCCGCCCATTGGGCCGCTATTTCGTGTTCTTTCTTTCTGCTCACTCATGATACCAATTCCTCCTCGCTTAATTGAGACATAGCGATTTCCTTATATACGGCGCAGTCGCGGAGCAATTCTTTATGCGTTCCTTTGCCGACAATTTTGCCTTCATCAAGCACAATAATCTTGTCCGCGTCCATAATCGTACCGATTCGCTGTGCGACAATTAAGCTGGTTACGCCTGCGGTTTGCTTTTTCAACACACTACGCAAAGAGCGGTCTGTCTTATAATCAAGCGCCGAAAATGAATCGTCAAAGATATATATTTCTGGTCGGCGGCAAACGGCACGGGCGATGGCAAGGCGTTGTTTTTGACCGCCGGATATATTCGTACCGCCTTGGGATATGGACGCTTCATATTGGTTATCCATTTTTTCTACAAAGCCTGCACCCTGCGCGATATTTACAGCCCATTTCACTTCGTCCTCGGAAAAATCATCAATCCCGTTGTCACCGTAGCCAACATTCGAGCTTACCGTCCCTTTGAACAATACCGCTTTTTGCGGCACATAACCGATTTTATTAAGGAGCGATTCCAGTTTGTAGTCTTTTACGTTTACGCCGTCAATCAATACTTCGCCTCCGGTTACATCAAAGAAGCGGGGGACAAGATTTATCAACGTTGATTTTCCGCTCCCGGTAGAACCGATAAAGGCAACCGTTTCACCCTGCTTTACTGTAAAATTTATATCTTGAAGAACGGGTTCTGCCGCGTCAGGATATTTGAAGCTGACAGACCTAAATTCGACCTCTCCTGTAACATCAGGTTTCCCTTCGGTTTTATCGCCATCTAAAATACGGGGCTGGGTATCAAGCACTTCGTTGATACGTTTTGCTGAAACGCTGGCGCGGGGCAGCATAATAAACATCATCACAAGCATCATGAAAGACATGATGATTTGCATGGCATAGCTTGAAAAGACGACCATGTTTGAAAATATATCCACTCTATCCATCGCGCCCGCTGCATCAATCAGATATGCTCCTACCCAATAAATCGCAAGTGAAAGCCCGCTCATGATCACAGTCATAACAGGCATCATTACAGCCATAGCACGGTTGGTAAATAACTGTGTACCCGTAAGTTCTTCGTTAGCCGTTTCGAATTTATTTTCTTGATAGCCTTCGGCATTGTAAGCGCGGACAACACGCAGACCCGTAAGGTTTTCTCTTGTGACACGGGTAATATTGTCGGTAAGGGTCTGCATTTTTTTGAATTTCGGCATGACGGCTATCATCAAAAACGTAACCATGATTAACACAATCATTACCGCAACGCCCGTGACTATCGACCATTCAAAGCCTTTGCCTGCGATTTTTGTGATAGCCCATACCGCTGTGATCGGCGCTTTAACGATTAATTGCAGCCCCATGACAACCAGCATTTGGACTTGCGTAATATCATTTGTAGAACGTGTAATCAAACTCGATGTTGAAAAACGGTTGATTTCTTCCATGGAAAAAGACTCAACCTTATTAAATAAAAGGCTTCGTAATCTCTGCGAAAATACCGCTGCGATTTTCGCCGCGAAATACCCAACAATAATCGCTGCCATGAGGCTTCCTAACGCGCATAAAAGCATATAGCTGCCATTGAGCCAGATGTCACCCATTGCGCTGTCCGGCGATTGTGTCAATCTCGTTACTTCTGACATGAAATCGGGGAGTTTGAGATCAAGCCAAACCTGTGCGATAATAAAAATCAGGCTGGCACCTGCCATAAGCCATTCTTTTGGCTTGAGATACTTGAAAATTTTTAGCATTAACCAATTTCCTCCTTTGGAAATTTTGCTTCATAGCTTGGCTTTTGACCGCTGTTTTAGATAGTTTTTAAGTGTCGGTTATAAAGCTAATACTCAACTCTAAAAATCCGGGCTGAGGATTAAACCATCAATATTATCCCTCATACCGAAGCGCCTCAATGGGGTGCTTCCTTGCCGCTTTATTAGCTGGGTAAAGACCGAAGATTAAACCGATGCAGGAGGAAAAGCCTACAGCAACTCCGACCACGCCTAACGACATGCTGAAACTAATACTCCCTGCTATCATAGTGACAAGGGAAAGGATTCCCCATGAGAGCAGTAAACCGAATATGCAGCCGAGCAGACTGACCATGAGCGCTTCAATTAAGAATTGCATCATGATGCTCTTTCTGCCAGCGCCAATCGCTTTGCGGATGCCGATTTCCTTCGTGCGTTCCGTCACTGAAACCAGCATGATATTCATAATTCCAATACCGCCCACCAACAGGGAAATTGCGGCAATACCTCCCAGCAATAGAGATAGGGTAGAGGTGATTGTTCCCATTGCGTCGGATATGCTGGACATGTTCGAGATGGTGAAAGCGTCCTCATCCTGCTGAAAACGTTTTAGCAAGTAATTCTCAACGGCGGTCTGAGCGGTATCGGTATCGTTTGCGGCGGCGACGGAGAGGGAGGTGATGTATGGCTGTCCCGCCATCCTGGATTGAACCGTAAAAGGAACATAAACGGACAACCCACCCATCATGCCACTCATCATCGAAGTATCCTCGGCGAGCACCCCAATCACTTGAAAGTTTCGCCCGTTGATGGAAATGCTTTCACCCACGATGTCATCCATGCCAAAAAGTTCATCAGCCGCATTATACGAGAGAACGACCACATAGGAACTGTTATCAACATCCGTTGTCTTGATAAATCTTCCGTATGATAACTCCAGCCCTTGAATTTCGTAGTATGAAGCTGTGGTGCCGTTCACGGAAACGGAAGCGTCGGAATATCCATTTTTGGCCGTCGCAGCCATCGTTCCGGATGGCGCAACTTGTGCAATTGCTCCATCGGATGCGATCTCGGCAAGATTTTCAAGCCGCAACGGGGAACCCTTATCGTCTCTGATCGTCACGCTAATCATGTCATTGCCGAGGGAGCCAATTTCGCTTGTCACAGCGCCTGTGGCGCCGTTGACCAGCGATACCAGTACCACCAGAGACATAACGCCGATGATGATTCCCAACATAGTTAAAAAGGAACGCATCTTATTTGAGGTAATAGCAGACCATGCCATTTTTAGTGATTGTGCAAACATCATTCCACCTCCGTAACACGCCCATCGATGATACGAATACGGCACTGTGCTTGATTAGCGACTTCCTCGCTATGGGTAATGAGGACAATTGTATTGCCTGCCGCGTGTAATTCGTGAAATAAAGACATAATATCATTACCTGTCTTTGTATCCAGATTTCCAGTGGGTTCATCCGCAAGTAAGATAGCAGGTTCCGTTGCAAGCGCTCTGGCAATCGCCACACGCTGTTGTTGACCGCCGGATAATTCGGTTGGTTTGTGATGACCTCTATCGGTTAAGCCGACGCGCTCCAAAGCGGCATTAGTCTTTTTCTTTCTTGCTTCTACAGGCAACCGCTGGTAGATGAGAGGAAGTTCCACGTTTTCCATAGCTGTCATTCTTGAAAGAAGATTGAAACTCTGAAAAATAAACCCGATTTTTTTATTACGTATGCGGGCCAGTTCCTCCTCCGAATACTGCTCGATGGATTGCCCGTCAAGCATGTATTCCCCTTCATCAGCCACATCAAGGCAGCCAATGATATTCATCATTGTGGATTTTCCACTTCCGGAGGGGCCAATAATGCTTACGAACTCACCCTCATGAATGGTGAGGCTTGCGCCATCCAGCGCCCGCACCTCCTCGCCGCCAATGTTGTATATTTTTGTTATATTTTGCATGGTGATTATAGGTTTAGATGCCGCTGTCATCACTGTCTACCTCCACCAAAGGGATTACCACCGCCACCCATGCTGCCAAAGCCGCCTGTTGCCTCGGCGCTGGACGAACTTGTATCAATATACTGGATCACATCGTTTTCGGATAAGCCGCTCGTCACTTCTGCGTTAACTCCATCTGAAATCCCCGTCGTGATGTCCACCCGTGTTCGTGTTTCACCACTCACGGTGTAGACATAGGTTCCCGTTGTATCCTCATAAATCGCTGCGATAGGGATGAAAAGAACATTCTCAGCGCGCTCTACCATGATCACAGCACTACCGTTCATCCCTTCGAGAAATCGCTCGTTGTATTCCAAAGATAACTCTACGGGGTAGGTCGTAATATTACCGGAAGCCGTACCAAGTTTTGAAATATGGGTTACCTTTGCCTTATAGGATTCGCCCGCGAATGCATCCAGCGTGATAGTAACCTCTTGATTCAAGACAACGGAGTTTATATCAAGTTCATCGACATTGATAAACATTTTTACTGCGCCTCCGGTATGAATGGTAAATGCAGTTGAAAATCCCGAACCCGCTGTTGTACCGGCGCTGACCGTGGATTGTGCTGATGCTCCTGTATTTTCTCCCATAACTCCGCCGCTCACGGATTGTGCGCTCGTGCCGGTTGAGTTTCCGCTTCCGGTTTTTGTATTGTCAGAGATTAAAACCTCACTCACCAAACCATCGGTTGTTACTATAATTTGGGGATTATTCATATAAAGCAAAACAGCTTGGAACTGCTCCGCCATTTCATTTCTTTCGACCAGAGCTAAACGATAACTGTTCGTCTCCATAGCATCCTTTAAGGTAAACAAGGTGTTGCCTGCGGAGACAGATGCGTTTTCGCTATAATGTACTTTCTTGATCGTTCCATTATTGCCGTACACAGTAATCGGCGCATTAATCATTATGGTGCCCTCGCCAATCAGCGTATCCCCGCTGTAGACCTGCGCAGTTTCTTTGTAGGGCGTTCCATTATCTGTGAGCGTGACGATATATCCGGAGGCTGTTTTCCTTGCTATTTTGCCTGTTTTCGAGATGTCAGACCATTTCACAGTAACCTCTGCGTTGAGAGCAAGCTCCTGCTCGGTCGTTACCTCAATCTTCATGAGGCCATCTGTTGAGATGATCGCCAATACGCCTTGCTCACCGATGGTTCCGACCACATCATCCCCCTCGGAAACAGGTAGGTACTTGATACGGCCTTCAACGGGAGCGTAGATATATTGCAAAGTTTCTCGGCTACTGATGTTTTTATCCAGTGTGGTCAGCTCGTCTGAGAGATAAGCCGCACGATCCACAAGGGATTCATAATCTAAAGTTGCCAGTGTGTCGCCTTTATGAATCACATCGCCTGCTTTGACCAGCGCTTGGGATACCAAGATGCCATCCGGCAGGTCAATATTCTCCACATCGTTTGCTTGGAGCGTCCCACTTCCTGTAATGGTTGATTCCACGTTCCCACGCGTTACAGTGTAGGACTGGAAAGCTGCGGTTGTGGGCCTTCTCATTGGGTTTAGAAAGAACGTGGCGGCCACCACTAAAACAACGACAGATATGAGTATCCAAGGCCAAACCTTCCTCTTTCTACTTTTTTTGCTCGTTTGCATTGAAAAATGCCTCCTTATCCTTTTCTGGAAATATATTTCGCGGCAAACGAGTCCTGTTTTTGCAAATCCAGTAACGTTCCGCTTGCTTTGACAGTGAAAGGATACCTCCTCTTCCTAAACTGAATCTAAACAAAATACGCTGCGATGAACTCGCAGCGTATTTTGTGATTTGTTCATATTTAGGCTAAGGGAAGCTCTATGGTGAATACAACATAGTTGAGCCCACTGCTAACACGAATAGCCCCATTATGCAAATCAACGATTTTCTTTGAAATGGCCAGGCCGATTCCTGTTCCTTCCGAGGAGTGGGAAGTATCGCCTTGATAAAACTTGTCAAATATTCTTTTTTGCATTTCCGCACTGATTTCACTACCTGTATTTTTTATGGAAACATAAAGTGTATTTTGATCTTGTCTGATAGTTACCTCGATTAAGCCTCTTTTATCTGCGTATTTAACCGCATTATCCAATATGTTAATCCACACCTGCTTAAGCAGTTCTTCATTTGCCGGACAAACAAACTCCCCAAAATCGGCACCCACATATAAATCCTTATTTATCCACTTCTTCTCTAAAAGCAATATGCATGTCCTAATTTGTTCAGAAATGTTGACCGGTTTGACATCCGTGAGAATATTTTGGTTTTCAATCTTTGCCAGATTCAGCACATTCGTGGAGAGTTCAGCAAGTCGGCTGGATTCATCTATAATAATGTCTATATACTCCGACCGCCGCTCGTCTGAAAGGTCTTGCCGCTTTAAAAGTTTTGCAAATCCGCGTATAGAAACGATAGGTGTTTTAAATTCATGTGAAAAGTTATCTACAAAATCCGAGCGCAGCATTTCTGTGTTTTGTAATTCGCTGGCAAGCGTGTTAAAACTGTCTATTAGTTCCTTTGCGACACCGTTTTTCCCCGCATCAATTCTTGTTTCGAAGTGACCGTTTGCGAGGCTGTTCAGCGCCTTTATAAATTCGTCAATCTGCTTCATTGGGCGGCGTCCGACAATAATTGAAATAACAGTGCCGATCAAGATACTGGACAACGCCAAAACTGCAACTGGCAGCAGAATATTTGGCTGTTCTATGCGTGTGAGTATACCGAGCCTAAACAACGCAAATATAACGAAGGCGATGATCATCATCGTGATCACCAATACGACAAAAACGACAATGGCGAATAAGAAGCTCAGTGTCCCCAACCTTAGCGTATTATGCTTTTTCATCTTTTTTCACCGCCTTGTACCCCAGCCCCCTGACAGACACAATCTCAAACTCGTCATATTCCTCAAAACGTTTTCTGAGGCGATTGATGTGTACCGTAATCGTCTCCCAACTGGTATCGCTTTCCAACCCCCAAATCTCATCCATGAGCTGGATTCGAGTGAAGATAGTCCCGGGGTAGGAAAGTAACTTATAGAGCAGTAGAAATTCTTTTTGTGGGAGTTCCTGCACTTCTGAACCTCTGCTTACCGTAAAAGAGTCATAATCTAAACAAACATCACCAATGGTAATCTTTCGCTCTACTGCAATTTGGGCGCGCCGGAGCAATGCCTTGATATGCAATAATAGTTCTTCTTCATCAACAGGCTTTGTCATATAGTCGTCGGTTCCTACAACGAACCCTTGTTTTCTTTCGGCCGGAAGTTGCTTGGCGCTAACCATTAAAACAGGAAGGTTGTTATCTGCTCGCCGAATAGTTTCTGTAAATTCATAACCATCCATGACCGGCATCATAATATCCAAGATCACAAGGTCAATGTGTTCCTTGTCCATAACGGCCAGCGCATCTTCACCATTTTTTGCGGTAGAAACAGTATACCGCTCCGCTTCCAGCACAGCGCGCATTAGTTTCCTTGTGTTTTTATCATCATCCACAATTAAGATATGAAACATAGCCACACCCCCTTTAGGAAACTTTACATGAACTTTCTAAACTGAACCTAAACAAAACTATTGCCTCTTTAATCTGCCATCCCGAGGTTTTTTTGCATCATTTGGGATTGCCCAAACACGGCTGAATCGGATCACGCCTTCAATACGGTTTTCCTCACATAGCTTTTGAATACGTCGTTCCGAGATGCCCCATTTTTCTGAAGCCTCTTTCGCTGACATATACTCCATAAAAGAAACCTCCTTCGACTTTTATATCTAAAGATATTATGTACGTTTAGACGAATAATATCAAGTCAAGAAGGCTATTGTTCAAAGTTAGTTTCCAAACATAAAGCAAAGGAAAAAGCCCCGCCGCCAGCCGGTTTGCTCCGGAAGGAGGCGGGGCAAATTCATCGCTGGTGCATTATGACACGATTCTTGAACTATGACACGAAAGACAAGGGGCAGAAAAACCTCTGGCGCATCATGACACGAGAGGGTGCAAAAAGGGCACAAAAAACGCCGCTCAAAACGGCGCGGTTTTTCCTTTGAAATGCGGAAAAGCCCAGCCATGCTAGACTTCTCGGCTTCTCGTCATTGTATCAATAACGAGGTTTAGATTTG
>DOHN01000169.1:41735-42501 GCA_003535195.1 Ruminiclostridium sp. | reverse complement strand
AAGTTCATTTTGAGACAGCCCCTGTTTAAAAATAATAGACTATTTTATGAATTCTGACGGTTTAAACCGCATCATGCGCAGCCTTGTATAGTGCTCAGGAAAGCTGGAGAATTCACTTAATGGGGCATCCAGCCGGTCTGCGCTGTGGCAGCAGATCTTTACTTCGTCGAAGGATCTTCCTCCTTCAGTTACATAGAGACAGTGTCCATAGCGATAGGGGGTATAAGCCGGCACGACCATTTGAATAATATCCCCCGCTTGAATCATGGAAGGATCGATATTGCTCCAATCCCCTTCATAAATCTTTACGGCCGAAGGGCCGGCGTTCTTAGGGGCAACGCAATAATCATAGAACTCAACGACCCTGCACCATTTATTGGATCCGCTGAAAAACAGTGAGCCATACCAGCTAAAAGACATCCTTATCATCTTTATAATGCGCTCCTTATTCTCCGCAACCGTCTTTTCAGCCGTACCGGGAATCCAGCCTCCGTAAGCTGCCCAAACACACTGACTGCAGAAATTGGTGCAATCGCTGCCGTTCTGATCATAAAAAAACAGGCGCTTTGTTTCAGGCATTCTGAAATAATCGGCGTAAGTACGGGCATATTCGGCACCGAGAGCGGCATCATAGGAGAATTTCATGGCAATACCTTTTCCGTATAGCTCCTTAGAACCATTATATGAGCTTGCCTGTCCCGGGGCTTTTAATTTCAGAAAAACATTTAGGTCCTTAATTGGTGATTTAGCGGCAGAGTGATATTTT
>DOHN01000169.1:38917-41550 GCA_003535195.1 Ruminiclostridium sp. | reverse complement strand
GATTTTCTCGAGGGCGCACAAAATATCACTCTGCCGCTTATCGAAGTCATTATGATCTCGGTAATGGGTAAGGCTATTATTACCAATTAAGGATCCGGATTTGATTCCTCTTAAAGCCCTGCTAATACTTTCAATACTAAAATCATATTTGCATTTGTCTGCCATATGATTTTAGTGACGTGTTTGCCTCGAGGTGATCGATTGTTTATTGTAATTAAAAAGAGGACAATATTATCGGCGGGTTTCGCTCTTTTTTTAGCCCTCATACTGGCTGCCTATGCATTTATCCCAAGAAGTCCACTATCCCTTTATGCTTTTAATCCCACCGAAGAAAAAAAGTTCATAAAATGGGTGGACTTTAATGTACCGTACAAGGTACTGGAAAAAACATTGGCACTGGATATCAAATCCTATGGAACAAAGACAAAACTGAATTGGATTGAGCTGATGGCCTACCTTGCCGCCAAATACGGCGGAAATTTCAAACGCTATAGAAACAGTGATCTTGATAAGGTCGTAAAAAGCCTTAACGAAGGTGTTCCCATGGCCGAGATCACGGCTGATATGAAATATTACGCCTATTACCATGAAGCTTACTCGGCAGTACTGGGCGGCTTTGTAGGTGAGTTTGAAGTAGAAATCGACGATCCTGATCATCCGAACTCTAAAAAATTTGTAAAAAAATATGGCTTAAAGGCTTTTTCTCCCATTGCCAAAGGCTATGGATTTTCCCATTATGATGATTTTGGAAACAGCCGCTCCTATGGCTTTAGGCGCAAGCATTTGGGCAACGACCTACTGGGCAGCATCGGCACACCCGTCATCGCGGTGGAATCCGGAATTGTGGAGGCCATGGGCTGGAATCAGTACGGAGGCTGGCGAATAGGTATCCGAAGCTTTGATAAAAAGCGCTATTACTACTATGCCCACTTGCGTAAGAATCATCCCTTTAATAACATGCTGGCCGAAGGAAAGACCGTGAAGGCCGGGGATGTCATAGGGTACCTGGGCATGACCGGATACAGCACCACCCAAAATGTCAATAATATTAAAACGCCCCATCTTCATTTTGGGCTGCAGCTCATTTTCGATGAAAGCCAGAAAGAATGCAATAACGAGATCTGGATTAATGTATATGCTCTGGTAAATCTGCTTCAAAAAAACCGGTCGGCCGTCGCTAAGAACGTGGATTTAAACGATTACTTCAGGGTTTATGACTTCAAAGATTCCACGATTCCCCAAGATCAGGATGACTGACGCCTAACCCGCTCTTAAGCTCCCTTTTCAGGGAGCTTTTAAGTTGCCCATTTCGGTAACATCATATCTGGAAGCTTAATATAATACTACTATAGACATTAAAACAAGCCTAATAAAATGAATAAACAAAGGTGATCATTATGCCTTTTACTGCGAGAGAACTATTTGCCCGGCTCATCAAATGTGAAGCAGGAGGAGAAGGGGACAATGGCATGAAAGCCGTTGCCACATCTGTCATGAACAGAGTTCATGTGCCCTATGGCGAATATCAAAGAGTTTGCCAAGGGGATTTGCGATGTGTCATTATGCAGCCCCGCCAGTTTACTTGCCTGATGGAAGCTGTAGCAGGCGCTTATAACGCCCAAAACGTCTATAATATGACGCCTGATCAGGTCCATTATGATATTGCCGACTGGGCCCTGGCAGGGAATAAATCCATTGCTGTAGACGATTCGCTCTGGTATTACAATCCCTTCAGCCCGAATTGCGCAACCTTTTTTCCGGTGAACCAATCGGGTGTCTACTATAACCGAATCGTTCAGCATTGCTTTTACACACCTACCCAGAAATATGCCCAGACTTAAATTATTATAAAGAAAAGAGGGTCATTCTTATGGATAGTTTTACGACGAATCAGGGCTATAAGCCCTACACCTTACCATCCTGCCCGGGATGTGCTCAAACTGCAATGCCTGCCCAGACCGGCCAGACAGCCATGCCCCAAAGTCCAGGCGCCGTTTTTACCGGACAGCTGCCAACTGGAATCCCTTCGGGAACAAGCTATGGTACCGGTTCGATGCTGGAACCGGGAGCTTTTCAACAGACAACCGGCATGCAGCCTATTTTACAACAGCCCATTTCGCAACAGATGCCGCAGCAGCCCATTTCACAGCCGGCGGCTCAAGCCCAGAATCAGAATCTTGCGCCCATTGTCCCCTGGAATCAGCCAATGCCTGTTACAGTGGAGAGCCTGCAATACATGAACGGATTTATGCGGACTCAAATCGGACGGAAAGTGACCGCAGAGTTTTTGATCGGGACCGGCACATTGGTTGACAAAACCGGAACACTTTTAGCAGTCGGAGCCAATTACATCCTCATTAACGAACTGGAGACCGACGATATACTCTTATGTGATTTTTACTCCATTAAATTTATTAAATTTTATTATTAATTTTAGGTTGGCGAAAACATTTTTAAAATAAGGACATAGAAAAGAACCGGATCCTCTTTGTCCGGCTCTTTCTTTATATTATTTTCTGAGCTTTGAGATAAGGTCCAGGGCAATGCCTGTAAAAAGGGATATAACCAAAACACCCGAGACTATCATTGCAGTGACGAAATAGGCCAGATCCTCCATTCCGGTAGAAAACCAC
>DOHN01000169.1:29360-38804 GCA_003535195.1 Ruminiclostridium sp. | reverse complement strand
CTCCATTCCGGTAGAAAACCACACCGCCTTGACGATGCAGACACTGGTGACAATCAGCAGCACAAGGGTAGGGATATACTTAAAAAAGGCTTTTTCTTTTGACAGGCGCCAGATAATGATCTGGAGGCCTGCAATCAACAATCCCATCACGACGATGATAAGAATCATACGCAGCTTATCCATAAACTACCTCTTTTATCTTTACTGCACATTCCATTTTTCAAAAATTCTGCAAATGCAGGCCCTATGTTCAGTCATTGGTGGTGGATGTATAACTGCGGTCCAGCGTAATAACGCTGTGGAAAGAGGGATCCATGTTGGACACGCCTTCCTGTATGCTCTCCCGCAGCTCGGTATCGCTGATCTTGTAAGCGGGAGGAACCACCACATCAAAGACCAGATTGGTATTGTTCTTGCCCTTTACCACACGAAAATCATGTATCGTCAGTTTCGGATCTATATTCTGGACGATCTCACCGGTCTGATGCCTCAGATCGTTAATCTCTTCATCATCGGTGATGGTGGGATCCATATGTATGACCAGATGTATATCACATTCGTAAGAAACTTCCCGTTCAATGGTATCAATAAGATCGTGACTCTCCAGCAGATCCCCGCGGGCCGGGACCTCCACATGGACCGATGCATAGCTCTTATCGGGTCCGTAGCTGTGAACCACAAGATCATGAAGGCCTAAAACCCCTTCATAGCTCAATATTTTCTTTTCCAGCTCATGTACCAGTTCGGCATCCGGTGCAAGGCCCAAAAGCGGATCCATTGTTTCCCCAATCAGCTTGAAGCCGGAATATATAATAAACAAAGCAACAATCACACCCATATGGCCATCGATCTGAATCCCTGTTATTTTTGCAAATACTGTGGCCGCCAGCACCGATGCAGTTGCGATAACATCATTCATACTGTCCATACCTGTTGCCAGCAGTGCCGTCGAATGAATGCGCCTGCCCGTCGTCCTGTTAAAGAGACTCTGCCAGAACTTGGTCAGAATGGCTATCACCAGGACAACGACCGAAAGATAGCTGAAATTAATGGGTTCCGGGTGAATTATTTTTTCAAACGAAGTTTTAACCAGTTCAATACCCAACAAAACAATAATCACCGATACTATAAAGCCGCTAATATATTCGACCCTTGCATGACCATAGGGATGCTTTTCATCGGCGGGCTTTCCCGAAATCTTAAAGCCAATTAGCGTAATGACGGATGATCCGGCATCAGAAAGGTTATTCACGGCATCGGCAGTGATGGCGATACTGTTAAACAGAACGCCTGCCAATACTTTTATGATGAAAAGGAAAATATTAGATACCACGCCGACGGCACCGGCCAGCTTGCCATATCTTTCCCGTACAACCTGTTTGCTTACCTCTTCGTAATCCTTAATAAACCATTTATATAGCTGATTAATCATGCTGCATTCCTTCTGAAAAAAATAATATCTTATATATATACCAATGTAATAGAAAAAATAACAGCTGCGCTC
Organism: Ruminiclostridium sp.; assembly: GCA_003535195.1. Taxonomy (GTDB): domain Bacteria; phylum Bacillota; class Clostridia; order DSM-8532; family DSM-8532; genus DTU059. The sequence continues at coordinate 37,300 of DOHN01000169.1, read as the reverse complement.
ATTTTATAAAAAATCGCCGTATTCGTTCAGAACAACAGCGAAATAATGGCATTCTTATATTCCGAAAAAAAGGGCGTCATTCCTCCAATGCCTTTTCGAATACCCTATGAATATCTTCTTTTGACGCCGCACCCCCTTGAGCTTTTTCCTCTTCCACATAATAAGCAGGTACATAATAGTAATCATACAGCTCTGCGGTATCAGGATCATAGGTTTCATCCACAATTCGGACAGGAATATCCTTATATTTGGGTGTTTCCTTCATAAGCTCCTCCATATATTGATTAGCCCTTCTGCAATAGGGGCAGTTTTCCATGGTAAACATTAATATTTGTTTCATCTCGATATAATTCCCATTTAATTATTACTATTATTCCACAGGCTTAATATTTCATTCGTTCTCGCATATTTTGACGAAGTTTTCCATGATTTCAATTTCTTTTTGAATATCCTGTTCCATTTTTCTTCCCAGCCTGTCACAAAGTCCCAATAGCCCTACTTCTTTCACATTCACCTGTCTCTTCATGGCTTTGATATCCGCAAACGGCAGCTTATTCGTTATAAATAAAATTTGCATATGCCATCTTACCAACCGGGACACGCGCAGAATGAAATCCTGATCCTTTGTAAAGCATTCCAAAAAAGCCCTGGCCAGTTTCTCTCCCTCCTTATCATGATCATAGGAAGTAATTCTGCCGTTTCTGAGCCTGGTGGTTGCGGCCTTGCCAATATCATGCAGGAGGGCCGCCCACATAAAGCTTCGGGCATCACCGCTCCGCCCCCTGACCTGCGCAGCATTGTCCAGTACCAGCATGGTATGGTTCCATACATTGCCCTCGGGATGGTGCCGGGGTGACTGGCCGATTTTTTGAAGCCGGCTTAAAAAGGTAAACGGGTATTGCTCTGTAAATAATTTCGTCGTTAAAATCTGCTCAAAATATTCGGAAGGCCTATCGTCATGAAGAAGGTGCTCATCTATTTCCTCAAAAAGCGCCTGTTTCCCGTTCTGCATATTAAAAAATCAATCCTTCAGCATTTGCTCCATACTTAATATGGCCGATTGGCGCCATCACTATCCTGTTTTCTATTTGGAATCTCTCTTTTCACTGCAGTCGGCGCAGTACCCGAATACCTCAAGCTGATGGCCCTTAACGGTAAAACCGAAGCGGTCTTCCAGCAGTTTTTCATAGGCTTCCAGGGGGCAGCCGTCCACCGGAAGCAATTTCCGGCATTTGACACATAGAAGATGATGGCGGTGCTGGTCATGCTTCAGCTCATAAACAGCCTTATTTTCATCGGGCAAATTGAATCTGGCAGCCAAATTTCTTTCAACCAGGGTCTCCAGAATCCGGTATACGGTTGAGAGACTGATGGAAACGCCGTCCTCTTTCAGGTGGAGATACAGCTCTTCCGCCGTCAGGGGTACGTCGTTCTTTTCAAGGGCTTCCAGAATCGCATTTCTGTGCTTTGTGCTCTTTAGATTCCCGCTTTTTAACAATTGTCTAAAATGCTCATTGCCTGCCATACATATTCCCCTTTCAATCAAATTTTTTTCTTAAAAAGTAAGTGGCAAAAAAGATGACCGAAGAAATCAGAACAATGGTCGCCCCTGACGCCGTCTCTATATAATAGGAAAGAATCAGCCCTGCTGCGCCCGAAAATACGGATATAAGCACTGCAAACAGATGGTACTGCCGCTGGTTCCGGGCAATATTGCGGGCTGAAGCGGCCGGAAGAATCAGAAAGGAATTAATGACAAGAAGGCCGATCCAGGACATTGACACGGTAACAACAACAGCCACGGCGCAGCTGAATATGACCTCGTACCAAAAGGTATGAATGCCTCTGCTTCCCGCCAGGGAAGGATTGACGCTGACAATGAGGAGTCTGTTGAAGACCAGAAACCAAAAGACGAGGATCGCCAGCAGCGCAATGAAGAGAAATCCGATCTCCCTGGGAGTAATGCTTAGAATATCCCCCACCAGATAAGAATTCAGCTTTGCAAAGCTTTTTCCGCCAAGGGTGGATAAAAAAATTCCCAGAGCGATGGCTGTCGATGAAAAAACACCAATTACAGTATCGCTGGACATTTTACTCTTATACTTGATGAATGCAATAAAAAAGGAGAACAAAACAGAGAACACCACAGCTGAGCCAACGGGTTCAACCAGCCCGGCCATCCCCCCAATGGCCACGCCCGTAAATGCGCCGTGCCCTAAAGCATCGGAAAAAAACGCCATGTTGTTGTTTACAATCATCGTCCCCAGAACGGCAAAAATCGGCGTTAATAAAAGAACTGCCAGGAGAGCATTTTTCATAAAAATCATATGGCCCCCGTAAGCCCATTCAAAAGGGAAAATCTCTAAAAATTTATACCACCATGCCATCAGTTTTCCCCTCCTCTGTTGTTGAAATTTTGCCTCTGCAATGAAAAGACTTTGTAAAAGCTGTCATGCTGAAATACCTCTTCCGGTGAACCCGCCACCAGGATTTTCTGATTTAGCAGCACCACCCGGTCCGCATATTCCCGAACCATCTCCAAATCATGGGATACAAGAATAATGGTCAGGTCATAGTCTCTTTTCAAGGAAGCCACTGTTTCATAGAAAAGCTCCAGGCCATTCTGGTCGATTCCTGACACGGGCTCGTCCAGAAGCAAAATATCAGGAACCGGATCTAAAGCCAGGGCCAACAAAACCCGCTGGAGCTCCCCGCCCGAAAGTGCGCCTAGCCTCCTGAAAAGCAGATGGTCCGCCCTCACCTGTGAAAGCCTCTCACGAACTTTTTCCATTTCTTTTTTAGAGCGGACAAGCCATGTGGGGAAGGCCGATCGGCAGGCAAGAAATAAATCCAGAACACTGGTGGGAGAAGTGGCATCCAGGTTCAGGCTTTGAGGGACATATCCCACGACAGGATGATTGGAAAAATCTCCGTCGGACCGGACAAAGCTGATGGTACCGGTATGGGCCGCCTGCCCAAGTAGGGCCTTGATCAGGGTACTTTTTCCCGCACCGTTAGGTCCTATAATAGCAGTCAGCTCACCGCAGTGGATATGGAGATTAATATCTGACAGAATAACGGTGCTGCCTATGGTGACACCAAAATTCTCTATTTTTGTGGTGCATAGGCCGCAGCTTTTCCGGGAATCTTTTTTGCATGCTTGTATATTCTTCATTTCAGTGCCTCAATTAAAACTTCTAAATTCTTTTCCATGGCTTTTTCATAGCTGTCCGGCGAAGCATCCTCGGGCCCGGTCACCACCGGATCCAGGATATACACTTTGGCACCGGTCTGAAGCGCAATGGAATCCGCTGCTTTGGGAGAATACTGGGGCTCGGCAAAGAGCACCTTCACTCCCTTTTCCTTAATATCCCTGATGATGCCGGCCAACTCTCCGGCGCTTGGCTCCGAGCCGGGCTCACGCTCCACCACCGAGACAATATTTAGGTCAAATTCCTGAGCAAAATATGGAAAAGCTTCATGGAAGGTAACAATATCCCTTATTTTAACGTCTTTCAACGCATCGACCATTTTGGACTTCAAATTCTCAAGCTTTTCAATATACATGCGGCTGTTCTTTTCATACGCTTCCTTATTCGTCGGGTCGGCTTTAATTAGTGCATCGGCAATATTCTGAACTTCCTCTATGGCTCCTGATACGCTGACCCATGCATGAGGGTTGTCCTCTCCGGCCTCATCCTGAATAAGATTCATATTCTTTGACGCTTCAATCACTGTAAGATCAGGAAGCTGACTGATCACCTTGTCCATAAACGACTCCATACCCGCCCCGTTGATGACAAATATATCTGCCTTCTCCAGTGTTTTTAAATCGGCCGGAACAAGCTGATAGTCATGAAGGCATCCCGTCTGAGGCTCGGTCATATTAGTTACCCGGACCCCCTCTATACCCTTTGCGATATTGCTTGTGAAAATATACATGGGATAAAAGGAAGTGACAATCAATGTTTCGTCGTCTTTGGACGGAGCCCTTCCATTCCCGCTGCAGGCGGTTAAAACGATGCTAATCAAAAGCAATGCTATTATACTGATGTAAAATTTCTTCGGTTTCAAAAAAATCCCCCTCAAGTGATAAATATTATTAAGAATCATTCGCATTTGCATTTATATTATGTACCAAAAAAAGAAAAAATAAAAGGGGGTAAAAAAAAGGGAGTCGTCAGACTCCGTGTTGGCAACTAAAATCAAAGAACCATTTGTTTAGCATGGGTGTCCCGGCATTGGCTAGAAAAATCCAAAACACCTTCTGCGCCTGCAAAAGCTTCTGGAGCGGCGTCTGCAACAGCAGCAGCGCCGATTTCTATCTGCAGGCCCTGACCGGGACCAATAATTGCAACTCATGAAATACTCCTTTGTACAAGCTCCTAATACATACTATTCAGGTCTGACTCAAGAGGTGCCACTATTCTTCATAAGAACTTACGGAAGGATACCTTTCAACAAATTTGTCATTGAATTTTACTGTCCGTCAAAAGCCCTGCTCCTGACCCGGCTGGGGCATAAAAAAAAGACTGTTGAATAAAATCCCAGTCCATGCTCTTTAAGGCCTGTTTCCCCTTATAATTTCCATTACATTAAAAAAGGAGAGCAAATGCTCTCCTGTGATTACCAACGATTTCCGCCGCCAAAACCTTTGCTTGCAGAACGGTTATTTCTATCCGCTTTTCTTGCACGTCTGCAATCAGGACATCTTTGTGGTTCGTTTTCGAATCCTTTTTCAGCATAGAAAGCCTGTTCGCCTTCTGTGAAAACAAATTCGTTTCCGCAATCTTTGCATGTTAGAGTTTTATCTGCCATTAATCTATACCTCCTTAATAAATTTGGATCAGGTCTTCTTTACTTCTCACTCCAAATCATTAAGAGAGTTGTTTCAAAAAGATTGAATCCACGCGTATAGACTGACTTACTGGTTTAGTATACCACTCCTTATTGAAAAATACAAGCAGGACACTAAAATATTTTTTCATCTTTGGCAGAGTTGCCCAATGAAATTTCTGCTGTTTATTTTTAGAAAACCTTCTTAAATGACGGGAATGGCTTCCGGCCAATAAGAAGGTTTAAAACTTTTTCCAGCAAGTACTTTTATGGCTGCATTAATTGGCTGTTTTCTCATTCAGCCTCAATGTATCGGCCACCATGGCAATGAACTCGGAATTGGTGGGCTTGCCCTTCCTGGTGTTAATGGTATATCCGAACAGATCATTGATGGTATCCACCCTGCCCCGGTTCCAGGCCACCTCGATGGCATGGCGGATCGCACGCTCTACACGGCTGGGGGTGGTCTTATAGCTTCTGGCCAGCTCAGGATACAATCTCTTGGTTACCGCACTGATAATTTCCCGATCATTGATGGCCATCATGATGGCATCTCTCATGTACTGGTAGCCTTTAATATGAGCCGGAACCCCTACATCCCTCATGATTTGTGTAATCTTGCTCTGAACGTTATCGCCGTTCTGGTTCAACTTCACACTGCTGGCAGCAGGCACAGCAGTCTCCATTCTCAGAACGGCCGGGCTATGGCTTTTCACCAATTCTCTGATTCTTTCCACCAGAACCCCCAGATCAAAGGGCTTGACGATATAATAGATAGCTCCGAGGTTTAATGCTTGCTGTGTGATGGCATCCTGTCCGACTGCAGAGAGGATAATAAATAGTGGTTTTTCCATTGGGCTGACATTTTTATAGCGGTTTAGAACCCCTAAACCGTCAAGCCTTGGCATAATAATGTCCAGAACTACAATATCGGGGTTTGTCTTTTCGATCATGTCAATGGCATCTTCGCCATTTTCGACCCTTGCTGTCACTTCCACGTCAGGCTGGCTCTCCAGAAACTCACAAATGATCATACCAAAAGCAACATTGTCATCCGCAACAAGAACTCTTATTTTATTATTCACACTGAAAACCTCCCTTTGTATATCTGTGTTAATTATATTGTCTTATTCCACATTTTACAAGATTGGTTTTAGTATTACCTGTAATAGAATGCTAAAACGGGCATAAAAAGAGTAATTTGCTAATGTCGATTTAAATGATTAGGGAAATATGACGAAGTTTATCGATTGATACTAATATGCCTTGCCGCCTATAATGCCCCTGCAGTTTTCAATCGGTGATGGAAACCGGTCCGTCTTTCATGCCGTATTTCGACTTAATAGCCCGTCTCCATGATTTTGGCAGAAATTTCAGCAAATACGGGAGCGGCGCTGGAGGATCCGCTCTTTCCATCCTCTATAAATACGCAAACGGAATAGCGCGGTGTGTCCACGGGAAAATAGCCCGAAAACCACGCGTGCAGAATATTTCGGTCATCCTTGACCCAGCCCGTTTCGGCGCTGCCTGTTTTTCCTGCACTGCCGCCATAGCCGCGGATATCGGCGCTTCCGCCGGTGCCTGATTGGACAGTGAGCAGCATCATGCCTTGAAGAATGGAGGCCGTTTCCTTGGATATGACCCGTTTCCAGGATGGGGAGCCCACATTGCGAATGCGCTCGCCTTCATCATTCATGATGGAATCCACCAGCGAAACACTGTTTAAGATGCCTCCGCTTGCTATGACAGCAGTCATATTGGCGGCCTGGACCGGTGATATGAGGAGTTCTCCCTGCCCGATGGATATATTGGCTACCTCCACAGGGGAAGCATGCCCGATTGTATTGGGAAGCACGCCCGCAGGCTCGCCGATATTCTCGGTATATAATCCCGTTTTGCTCCCCAGTCCAAAGCGGCTTGCCATGTCCAAAATAGCATCATGGCCTATTTCCTGCCCAAGATGAATAAAATATGAGTTGCAGGATTGGGCAAAAGCCTGGGCCATATTGACAGAACCATGCCCTCCCTTTTCAAAGCTCGAGCACTTCATACGGATATCTCCAAACTCCACATAGCCCGGGCATTCATAGGTCAGATCCGCCGTCAGGCCTTTTTCCAAAGCTGCGGCCGCAGTGACTATTTTAAAAATGGAACCAGGGGTATAGGTTCCCAGCGCCCTATTGAACAGAGACTGATTCTCATCATGCAAAGACGGGTTTATATTAGCCGGGTTGAAATTCGGCCTGGAGGCGGCAGCCAGAATTTCGCCGGTTAAAATATCAATAATCACAACCGCTCCTTTTTCAACCATGCGGTCCATGGTTTCCTCCACAATGCTTTGCATATGATAATCCAGCGTAAGCTTCAAATTGAGTTTCTCTTCGCCCATATCGTTCCAGATACGGTAACCAAAGCTGCTCATATAGCTGTTGCCGGCATCGGCCAATACGCCGGCATATACTCCCCCTCCGCGTTTTAAGGAATCCTGATAGGATTTTTCAATGCCGGCAAGACCCTGTTCGCCTTTTTCATCCACATAGCCGAGAATATGGGCGGCTAAAGTATCGGCACTATTTCGCATTCTCATATTGATCACGCTCAGGCCCTGCAGCGAGGAATCACTGATGGCCTTTGCCTGAGCGGAGGTAATGTCCAAAAGGTAGGGCAGATTGCTTTTAGAAAGCTGAGTCTGAAGCTGTTCGCCAGACAGATTGAGAATATCGGCCACAATACGAAGGTCCGTTGGGCTGTTTAAGAGAGTGGCCGGCTGTAAAACAGCTTTCCAATAGGTCTCCCGGTTGGTAAACCGGATGCCGTTTCTATCGAGAATATCACCCCGTTCCCGGTATACCATCTTATTCCGGGTTTGCTGGAGAGCCGCGGCAGCGGAATATTCCCTCCCATTGATGGCCTGTATATTAAAGAGCTTCACAGCAACCAGTATTAATAAAAAAACAAAAAAGCTACGGATTATTCGAAATCTTCTTTCAGACAAAAAAATACACCTCCGCATACCAATAGTATGCCCAGGTGTATTATGTGTTATATCGAAATCCTAATGACTTTGAAAAGCGGCAGAGGGATGTTTCAGTACGTCAGCGGAG
>DOHN01000169.1:21082-29206 GCA_003535195.1 Ruminiclostridium sp. | reverse complement strand
CCGAATAAAATCCCGGACGGATTTTCCTGAGGGCGTATGAAACATCGCTCATGGCGCTAAATCACGAATGGAAGATTTCGAATGGGGCCTGAGAGCTTTATTTTAAGACCTCCCAGTATCTTCTGGTCTCCTCAATATCCTCTGCCACCTGCTTTTTAAGGGCAGCAATATTTTCAAATTTTCTTTCTCCACGAAGTCTTTGTATAAAACAGACCTCAATGGGCTTGCCGTATAAATCCCCCTCATATTCAAAGAGATGCGTTTCTATACTGAATATGTTCTCTCCCCGAACAGTGGGAGCCACGCCTACATTGGTAATTCCGTTAAGCCATCGGCCCTCCAGCCTGGTCTTTGTAATATAAACGCCATTGGCGGGTATCACCATTTCCGGGTTGGCTAAAATATTGGCCGTGGGAAATCCCAGCGTGCGCCCGATATGTCTTCCGCAGACAACGGTGCCTGTCAGGGAAAAATGACGTCCCAGAAGCTGAAAAACACGGTCTATTTTACCTCTTCTGATATAGCTGCGAATGAGTGTACTGCTGACAATTTCCGCATTTACTTTTACAGGAGGCATAACAATAACCCGAAAGCCTAGTTTTTTCCCCGCTCTCTTCAAGTATTCGCTGTCCCCCCGGCCCATATAGCCAAACCGATAATTAAAGCCCACAACAGCAAGCTTAATCTTCAGCTTATCCATAAGAATATTTTTAATAAACTCATCGGGTGACAATTGGGAATATTCCTCGTCAAATTCCTCATAATAAAGGTAATCCAGCTCCGTGGAGGCTAAAAGCTGAGTTTTCTGCTCATTTGCCGTGATGAGGGGACTGATCAGGGCTTTTCTGAGCATATGATCCGGGTGCTTGATAAAGGTATAGACAACGGATTTCAGCCCATGGAGCTTGCATTCGCTGATCAATGTATTGATGAGAGCCATATGGCCGATATGCAGACCGTCAAAATTCCCCAGCCCCACGCCTGTATAGCGGGTTACGGTATCTATTGTATTGTTGGTAATAACCTGCAAGTTTTTTCATCCTTTCAAAGGACTATATGTTCATTTCCAATCCACTTATATGTTCGCAATACGGACCGGCCTTCCATTTCATCGCTTTTTCCGATAGCGAGAAAACAGCCGTCTTTCAGATAAACCCTGTAAAATTCTTCGGTTAGCCCTGTAAAATCTAATTCCAATCCATTTTTTAACCTCTTGGCTTCCAGTACCGATACATAGACCGGAGGGAACCGAAGAATTGCCTGATCCATACCAATCAGGGCATTTTCAAGCTTTTGTTGGTTTTTTAAGTTCTCCAGCTCTTCCAGGGTATGGGCATCATCCAGTAAAAAAGGCCCCGATCCGGTTCTCAGCAGGGAGGTCATATGCCCCCCGCAGCCCAGTCTTTCACCGATATCATGGCATAGCGTTCTCATATAGGTTCCCTTTGAGCAGCATACGTCAAAAACGACCGTAACTTTATTATCCGTCCTTTCAATATGGAGGATATTAATACTGTAAAAGGTTACCGGCCTGGGCTGCCTCTCCACTTCAATGCCCTGCCTGGCCAGCTCATAGAGTCTTTTCCCTCCTACATGAACAGCCGAATACATGGGCGGAATCTGCTGCTGATTTCCCAAAAATCCTTGGATGCATTCCCGGATCTCCTGATCCGATGCATAAACTGGCTTCTCATAAAGGACTTCGCCGGAAGCGTCCTGAGTATCCGTGGCCTTACCCAGCATAAGACCAACTCTGTAAGCCTTGTCCTTTTCCATTAAGAACTCGATGACTTTCGTAGCCTTGCCCACACAAACAGGCAGGACCCCGCTGGCATCCGGGTCCAGGGTACCGGCATGCCCCACCTTTTTGGTATTGGTGAGTCTTCTTACCCTGGCCACAACAGCAAAAGACGTCAAACCTATCGGCTTGACGATACTGAGTATTCCATCCATCAGCCTTCCCTCCGGATTTCCGGTAAAACGGCAGCCGTTATGGAAAGAATGACCTCCTCCAGTTCACCGTCTATATTGAATCCGGCAGCGCGGATATGCCCGCCGCCATTAAACCTGGCGGCTATACAAGCGACGTCCACATAGTCATTAGATCTCAGACTCGCTTTAAAATGCCCCTTGGGTTCCTCACGAAGGAATGCTGATACCTCCACTCCCTCCAGGTTCCGGCCATAATTAACAAGGCCTTCAAAATCATCGCCCTTGGCAAAAAGATTGTGAAGATCTTCATAGGTCAGATAGGATACGGCAAATTTTCCGTCTTCCAGCACCCTCATGGAGTTTACGGTCTGCTTGATAAGAGCAAGCTTGGTTTTGGAAATGATATCAAAAACTTTTTTATTGACATAGTAGAAATCAATACCGAAACGCAAAAGTTCTGCACCGATCTCCAGCGTTCTGGGGGTGGTGTTAGTATAACGAAATCCCCCTGTATCAGTGACAATAGCGGTATAGAGACATAGGGCCATATCCTTATTAAGGCTGCCCTTTAAGTAGTTTAGAATAAAGTCATAGATAATCTCTCCGGTTGCCGATGCGTTGGTATCCACATAAGTATAGTCGCCTGCTACGCTGTTTGTGGTATGGTGATCGATACTGAGCTTTATCCTGGCATGATGGTAATAATGCTCACGCGTTCCCAGCCGCCCAATGTCACCATTATCAATATTGAGTGCCACATCATATTGCTTCTGCAGATGCTCCTTAATTAAGGTAACGCCCGGCAAAAAATCCAGGTTGGCCGGAACTTCTTCCTCTATAAGAATATCCACCTTTTTATTAAGGTCCGTCAATGCAAGGCCGAGAGCCAGCGATGCCCCTAAAGCATCTCCGTCGGCATTTAGATGGGGAAGAATGACAATATCCCTGGCCTTTAGCAGTTGCTCCGCAACCTTTAAAAGTGTTGCATCCGTCATACTCAATCAACCTTATCCTTTTCATCATTATCAGGGCCCTTTGCCCGGTTATCCCTGGATTGGCCCATGGTCTCATTGATCAGTTTGCTCAAATACATGCCATGTTCAATGGAATCATCAAGCTTAAAGCTGAATTCGGGCGTATATCGGAGATTGATCCTTTGTCCGATTTCACGGCGAATAAATCCTGACGCACTGCCCAATGCAGCCAGGGCGTCCTTCTTTTTTTCATCGTCACCCAGAACACTCACATATACCCGTGCATATCTTAAGTCCTTTGTCACACGAACGGCTGTAATGGAAACAAAATCAGGCAGCCGGGGATCCTTGATGTGGTTTTGAATAAGGTCACTGACTTCTCTTTTGATCTCTTCCGAGATTCTCTCTGTTCTATCCATAAAAACACCCATCCTTTGTAATCTCTGATCCATCCCTATACTACTATATATTCCCCGAAAGCAGGATTAGATTGCAAAAACCTAAAATCATAGATTCACCGTTCCAAAGGGTTGGAACGGTGAATTTATAATTATTTCATAAAATTTTTACAAGATTACTGCCTTTCAATCTCCTCCATATGGAAGGATTCTATTATATCGCCCTCTTTGATGTCGTTATAGCGCTCTACCATGATACCGCACTCATAACCTGCAGCCGCTTCTTTGGCATCATCCTTAAAACGTTTCAAAGAAGCCAGCTTTCCTTCATACATAACGATTCCGTCACGTACAACGCGCGCATCGGAGCTTCTTAAAATCTTGCCGTCTATTACATAGCAGCCGCCAATGGTACCAATATTGGATACCTTGAATAGCTGGCGGACCTCGGCATGTCCGTTCACGACCTCTTTAAAGGTCGGCGCCAGCATACCCTTCATCGCTTTCTCGATATCCTCTATGGCATCGTAGATAACCCTGTAAAGTCTCATATCCACATCGGAGGATTGAGCCATTTCAGTGACATTTGCCCCCGGCCTGACATTAAATCCAATAATGATTGCATTGGAAACCTCGGCCAGCTTCACGTCGGCCTCTGTAACTGCACCAACAGCCGCGTGAATGACTTTCACTTTCACTTCATCATTGGAGAGCTTCTCCATACTCTGGCGGATAGCCTCCACAGAGCCCTGAACATCCGCTCTGATGATAAGGTTCAGATCTTTTACCTGACCCTGCTGAATCTGGCTGAAGAGATCATCCAACGAAACTTTAACACGCCCGATCTGCTTCTGGTGGGATTGATCTTTTCGCTTTTCAGCAACCTGCTTGGCCATTTTTTCATCGGCAATCACATAGAACAGATCTCCAGCCTCCGGTACCTCGGATAATCCCATTATTTCAACCGGGATGGACGGGCCCGCTTCCTTGATCTTCCTGCCCTTGTCATTGACCATAGAGCGTATATGTCCGAAGGTTGATCCGGTAAGAATGGCATCCCCCACCCGAAGTGTTCCCCGCTGAACCAGAAGAGTTGCCACAGGTCCCTTATTCTTATCAAGCTGGGCTTCAATAACCGTGCCCTTTGCCTGCTTATTGGGGTTTGCTTTAAGCTCCAGTATATCAGCAGTCAGTAATATCATTTCAAGAAGCTGATCAATGTTCTCATGTTTCTTAGCCGAGACAGGAACCGCAATCACATCGCCGCCCCATTCTTCTATCAAAAGTCCATGCTCCGTCAATTCCTGCTTCACACGGTCCGGATTGGCATTGGGCCTGTCAATTTTATTAATTGCCACAATAATGGATACCTCGGCAGCCCTTGCATGGTTGATGGCCTCAATAGTCTGGGGCATAACACCGTCATCCGCCGCCACCACAAGTATGGCAATATCGGTCACCTGTGCACCTCTGGCACGCATTGTAGTAAATGCTTCATGGCCGGGTGTATCCAGGAAGGTAATATCTCTTCCGTGGAGATTAACCGTATATGCACCAATATGCTGGGTAATGCCGCCGGCTTCTCTTTCAGCAATATTGGCATTTCTTATGGCATCAAGAAGAGAGGTCTTTCCATGGTCAACATGGCCCATGACAACCACCACAGGCGGACGGGGAATCAACTCATCAGCGCTGTCTTCCGTTTCATCAAAAAGGAGCTCCTCCTGCGTGACCACAACAGCTTTATGCACTTTAACTTTAAATTCATCACCGATAATGGCCGCTGTTTCATAATCCAGTTCCTGGTTTTGCGTAGCGGTTATACCCATCAGGAACAGACGCTTAATAACCTCGGCAGCGGTCTTCTTAAGGGCTTCAGCCAATTCCTTGACAGTAACAGTTTCCCCGACGGTAATATCAGTCAAGACTGCCTTGGGCGGAATATACTTTTCCTTCAGCCTGCCTTTTTTAAGCCTTCTCTCGGCTCTCTTCGTATTAATAGCCTCTTGGGCATCATCATAGAAGACGTCAATGACAAAATCATCCGACATCATATCCGAAACGCTGGCCTTATGACCGACCACCGTATCAATTTTTCGCCTGATATGGGCATCCTTCTGGCCAACGGTAGAGGTCCTGGCAGTGTCTTTCTTCTGCTCTTTCTTTTCCTCTTTTTGCTTTTCGACACTTTGGAAGGTCCTTCTCTCGCCGCGGGTGAAGACCTTCTCTTCTGTACCGCCGACAGGCGCAGCTGCCTTGGGAATTACCAGTCCTTTGTTATTTCTGGCTGCCCCTGTATTTCCTCTGCCGTCCCTGCGGAACTCACCGGGCCTAGCGTCTTTATCAATAGGCGGGCGTCCTCCATAAGGGCGGTCACTTGGACGCTGGCCCTGGTAACCGCCCTGAGCGCTGCCGCTCTGATAACCGCCTTCACGGTTGCCACCGCTCCGCGGCCTGTATTCTCCCTGGCGCTGGCCTTGATAACCGCCCTCGCGATTACCTCCGTCACGGGGCCTGAATTCTCCCTGGCGTTGGCCCTGATAACCGCCTTCGCGAGTCGCCCCGTCACGGGGTCTAAACTCTCCCTGGCGCTGGCCCTGATAACCGCCTTCGCGAGTCGCCCCGTCACGGGGTCTAAACTCTCCCTGGCGCTGGCCCTGATAGCCGCCTTCACGGTTACCTCCGCTCCGTGGCCTGTATTCTCCCTGGCGCTGGCCCTGATAACCGCCTTCACGGTTGCCTCCGCTCCGCGGCCTGAACTCTCCCTGACGCTGGCCCTGATAGCCGCCTTCGCGAGTCGCCCCGTCATTCGTTCCGCTGCCGGCCTGCTGTTTCTTGCCGGCCTCTTCACCGGTCACCTGAGCGCCGGACTCTTCCTGGGTCTTCTTGCCCTGAGCATGACGTTCCTTACGGTCTTCCGCTTCCGTCTTTGCCTTTTCTTCTGGGGCGGGCTTCTTTTCCGCAGCCTGATTATCCTTCACCGGTAAAGCCTTTGCAGCTGCATTATCCGCTTTTTCCGGGCTTTCTGTTTTTTCAGGCGCTTTTATTGATTTTTCGACTTCAATAGTCTTTTCCTGGGGCTTTTCGGCCGTAATAACTTCTTTTTGCATATTTCCCTGCTCTTTGACGTTGCTGTCATCTATGTTTTGTTCAATATTTTCACTGATTCGAGAGATCTTTTTAATACTTAAAATATCATCGACCGGCTTCTTTATCCTGTCGGCAGGAAGCTCGGCTTCCATTTTCAAGACAGGAGCTGCTTCTTCGATTTTAGGCTCCTCTTTTGGTTTTGGGCGCTTCCTTACGTTGGCGATCAGATTATCTTTGCGCCGGGTATATCCCGACATCAGTCCGTCATTATGATCAGAGTAACGGACAAAGCCCCGGTTATCCTTTTTTTCTTTGGGTTCCTTTACAGGAATATCATCACGGATGATAACCTCCGTCTTTCGAATGATACGGGGAGCACTTTTTTTTGCCGTGTTATCCACATGATCAGTTTTAGACTCAGACTCACCTTGAGAGGCACCGGCGCTGTTTTTAGCGTGCTTCACCACACCAATATGCTTATACAATTTTTCCAGTTCATCATCCTCCAAGGTAGTCATATGGCTTTTCGGATGAATGTCTATCTCAGCGAGTTTTTCCATGAGTCTCTTGCTGGTCACATTAAGCTCCTTGGCAAGCTCATGAATTTTTGGTTTATTCAAAAATGCCACCCCCGTGTACGCTATTATTACAATTTTGTTTAATCAGTTCCATAATCCTTTCAGCAAAGCCCTTATCCGTTACAGCAATGACTGAGAAAAAAGTTTTTCCAAGCATTCTGCCCAAATCTGCCTTATTACCGAATTCCAGCAGAGGGATATCGGTCTTGTATAAAGCAGTCCGGATCTTCTTTTTGGTATTTTCTGATGCATCCTGAGCCAGCAATACCAAATAAGCTCTTTCTCTCTTCACTGCCTGTTCTGCAAGCGCTTCACCCGGGCTTACAGCTCCGGCTTTCCTCGCCAGCCCAATAAATGAGTATATCTTACTGCAAGCAATATCAGGCTGCTGAGCCGTAAGTGAAAGTTTTTTATTTTCCGACATATGCCTCCAATTGACTTTTTAATTCATCGTAAATTTCTTCGGGAATTTCACAGGAGAATTCGCGGTTTAAGCTTCTGGCTTTTTGAATTTGCAGAAAACAATCCATATTTTTGCAAATATAAGCTCCCCGCCCATTCTTTTTCCCTGTTGGATCAACAAAGATTTCGCCTTCGTTATTCCTAACAATTCTTAGAAGCTCTCGTTTATCCTTCATTTCCCGACATCCCACACAACGTCTCATGGGAATTTTCCTCGTTTTCATAGCCCAACCTCATATAAGAAATCTTCCAGACTTATTCTTCGCTGTTTTCTTCTCCGCTGCTCTTTTCCTCGTCGGTGGAGCCCTCTTCCATCTCCTCTTCTGTTCCTTCCTCAATCATATCATAATGCTCCGGTTCCTGTTCATAAACAGCGGCGCTGGGATGGAACAATTGAGCCTCCAGCTGATTTCTTAGCTGCGATTCACTCTTGATATCAATCTTCCAGCCGGTCAGTTTAGCCGCAAGCCTCGCATTCTGGCCTTCCTTGCCGATTGCCAATGAGAGCTGAAAATCAGGTACGACAACCCGGGCCACTTTATTTTCCTCATCCAAATTAACCTGCAGAACCTTCGCAGGACTAAGGCTGGAAGCGATATAGTCCTCCGGGTTGCCGCTCCACTTTATGACATCAATCATTTCGCCCTTAAGCTCATCCACAATTGCCCGAATCCGGCTTCCACGCTGACT
>DOHN01000169.1:12527-20969 GCA_003535195.1 Ruminiclostridium sp. | reverse complement strand
GGCTTCCACGCTGACCTACACAGGCGCCCACAGGATCCACATCCTCGTTTCTGGAGGCGATGGCGATCTTTGTTCTTGAACCCGCTTCCCGGGCTATGGTCTTAATCTCAACCGTTCCGTCGGCTATCTCCGGCACTTCAAGCTCCAAAAGCCTTTTAACCAGACCGGGATGAGTTCTGGACACATAAATTTGCGGAATTTTATTGGTTTTCTTCACATTGATGACATAGACCTTTACCCGGTCATGAACATTGTACTTTTCTCCCGGCGTCTGTTCCGAAGGCGGTAAGACCGCTTCCACCCTGCCTAAATCAATAATGATATTTTTTTTGTCAAAACGGCTAATGACTCCGTTTACAATATCCTCTTCCCGGTTGGAGAACTCGTCAAAAATAATGCCGCGTTCGGCTTCGCGGATACGCTGCATGATGACCTGTTTGGCAGTCTGAGCCGCAATTCGTCCAAACTTTCTTGGAGTAACCTCAACTTCAACAATATCACCTATTTCAAAATCAACGCCAAATTTTTTGGCCTGCTCAAGGGACATTTCAACAGCAATATCGTTAACCTCATCCACGATGGTTTTCAATGCATAAACTCTGATATCTCCTGAAGCTCTGTCAATGTTCACCTCAACATTTTGAGCTGAACCAAAATTCCTTTTATATGCTGAAATCAGTGCCTGTTCCAGGGCATCTATTAAAATTTCCTTATTAATGCCTCTTTCTTTTTCCAATTGTTCGAGAGCTTGAAGCAACTCCGCGCTCATCTTTTACTACCTCCATATTAAAATTTAAAAATCTTTTTCACTTTTGCAATCTGGTCTATCGTAAATTGAAGTTGTTCATTGGTTTCGGTTTCAATGGCAAGACTGTCTTCATTATAGAAAATCAGACGGCCTTCAAAGCGCTTTTGGTGATCGACAGCTTTAAACAGCCTGACTTCAACAGTTTCTCCCATAGCTTTCTCAAAATCACGTGGGTTTTTTAAAGCACGATCTCCCAGGGAAGAAACTTCCAGACTATATTCATGGGTAATAGGATCAAGCTCATCCAGCTTTTTGCTTAACGGTCTGCTTACATTTTCGCAATCGTCAAGGGTCACTCCTCCGGATTTATCGATATAAACCCTCAAAATCCAGTTGCCGCCCTCCTTGAAAAATTCCACATCAACCAGCTCACAGCCGGCTTCTTCAGCAATAGGCAATGCGATTGGAGTCACCATTTCCGCTATGCTTGTTTTAGCCATCCATACCTCCGTATACAAATGCAAAGAGTGGGAATTTCCCACTCTTTGTGCAAAAAACGTACCTAGTACAGTTATTTTAGCACAGAACACCAATCCTTGCAACTTTTTTCTGGTGTCCCCTCAATTCATAATTTAGTGCCGGAGCGACGTTAAAGTGCCGAAGCGGAGCGGCGCGAACCGAAGGTGCCCGATAACAATATCAAAAGGCCGAAATACATCTTTTTGTGTTACACTTAAAATAATACACTATAATAATGCCCGGATTGAAGCAAAATTAAAACATCTTCAAGGGGTATTATCAAAAAGACGGAGTTTTGACCATTATGCCGGTTGTGGGAATCATTGCCGAATATAATCCCCTTCATAGGGGGCACGAATATCATATTGAGCAAGCGCGAAAATTAACGGATGCTTCGGCCTGCGTTTGTGTGCTGAGCAGCAATTTTGTTCAGCGGGGAGAGCCGGCAATCATTAATAAATGGGCCAGAGCAAAAATGGCCTTGCAGCAGGGAGCCGACCTTGTCATTGAGCTTCCTTCTGCCTTTTCCTGTGCATCCGCAGAATATTTCGCTTCCTGCGCGGTTCAGCTGCTGGGGGCCCTTGACTGTGTGGATTATCTTTGTTTCGGAAGCGAAGAAGGACAGATTGAGACCTTTGAAAAGGCGGCAGCGCTTTTGGCCAATGAAAGCGAGGAATTTAAATATCTCCTTAAACAGGGACTGGATAAGGGCTTATCTTTTGCGGCAGCGAGAGAGAAAGCCGCACAGATTGTTCTTTCTGCCGCCCGGCAAGGCGAAGATTTTCGCTCCGATGCCCTTGGTGGCTCATCCTCCGGCCCCCTGCTGAATATGCCCAATAATATCCTGGGTATAGAATATATGAAAGCCATCAAACGTGCCGGATGTCCTATAAAACCTCTGACAATAAAAAGGATCGGGCAGGGATATAAAAGCGCCCTTCGGGCCCATTCCCTTTCAAGTGCCACGGCCATTCGCAGCCATATATCAAATGAGCCGCCCGGAAATATCCGGTCAGATTCTTTTCTAATAAATAATCTTTCTCCGGCCAGTCTGGAAATTTTATCGGAAGAATTTGTCCAGGGACGGGGCCCAATATTTCCTGAGGCCTTTGAAAATATTTTTCTGCATCTTGTAAGGAGCGCTCCGAAAAAGGCTCTGGCCTCTCTTCCCTATATGGGCGAAGGGCTGGAAAACCGGCTCAAGGACGCAGCAATAAAATCAACCTCCTTAAAGGAGCTGGTCTCGTCAGCAGTAACCAGCCGGTATCCTGCTTCCCGGATCAAAAGGATTTTGTGCGCGCTGCTGACAGGGTTGACCGCAGAGCTTTTAGATACGCTGAAAAACAATGGGTATGCTCAGTATATACGGATTCTCGGCTTTAATGACAGAGGCCGCAGTCTTTTGTCGGGCCTTCGGAAGAAAGCGCAGCTTCCGGTTATTACCAAGCCGGCAGACGGTTTTAAGCTAAAAAATCCCCATGGGGTCAGCCTCTTTGAACATGAAATCAGAGCTACCGACTCCTATGTGCTGGGCTGCCCCAGTGCCAGGGCGCGTAAAGGCGGGTTGGAGCTCACCACATCGCCCATCTACTGGAAAGCGGATTAAGCTGCCCTGGAGGGGACCAGCTTTTTAAGGGAAATATCCTGTAAGCAGCTACTCTAGGGCAACCAGAGGTTTGAGCTTTTCAAGGGTTTTGGTACCGATGCCTTTCACTTCCAGCAAGTCATCAACAGAGTCAAAAGGTCCGTTTTCATTCCGATAGTCAATAATAGCTCTTGCCTTTACTTCGCCGATATAGGGCAAAGCCATGAGTTCTTCCATGGTCGCTGTATTAATATTAATTTTGCCTGCCACTTCATTGGTTTTCTCCAGCCCTTGTTTATTGTTTTCTTCTTCGGCAGAAGGAGCGGATTTTATATCCAGCGCCCCGCCGGTTTCCGAACCGGCCGCCCGGACTGTGGCCGCAGCCGCCGGCTGCCCGGAATCCTCATAATATATTTCTTTGGTAGTTGGCCTGTTGGACAAGATGAGGATGACAATCGTCAAAAGAATAAGAGAAGGAGCAACGATGTACTCCCAGGGTATCTCATAGCTTTTTTCTCTTATTTGGATTTTCATGATGGATCTCCCTGTTTTCCTGTTTGATTTTATTATCCCATAAAGAGCATCAAAAGCAATAAGATATGAAAAATATAAAAAATTGTCATATTATAAGGTAAATTTTGCCTCACCCAGCTTTTGACCTTGAGTTGGGGCTCAACCTCGCATATAATATTAATGAATAAAGATTTAACTTAAGATAATTTTCCGGGAGTGGTTCTTTTGCGTATTGCTTTTACAATGAATAATAAGTTCCTAAGCCACAAGCACAGGATTTTCATGATAATATTCTCTTTTATTTTGTCGATTTCATTTTTTTGTTCGCCTTTGCCTTTATTAGCTCAGGAGCAGCCAAATTTAACTTCTCCGGCATTTATTCTGATGGAAATGCAATCAGGGCAAGTCCTTGCAGAAAAAAATGCCGATCAGCGATGGTCGCCGGCCAGCACCACAAAGATTATGACCGCATTAATAGCCCTTGAAAAGGCTGGCCTGGACCAGGAAATGACCGCTTCAGACAATGCCATCAACAGCGTAGGCTACGATTATGTAACCGCCGGAATCAAGATTGGCGAAACCCTTAAGTTCAGGGATCTCCTGGACCTGATGATGATTACTTCGGCAAATGAAGCCAGCAACATCATTGCGGAAAACGTGGCCGAGGACGGCACCATCCAGGGATTTGCAAAACTGATGAATGATAAGGCTGCCGCCCTTGGATTGACCGGGACACATTTTGTCAACCCCAATGGCACGGAAGATAAAAATCATTATTCCACCGCCCGGGATTTGGCCAATCTCGGAAGGGAGGCCATGAAGCTTGAGCAATTCCGGGAAGTGGTGGGAAGAACGGAATTCAAGCTCCCCGATACAAATCTGCGAAAAGGCAGCGAATGGAAAACAGGGCACCTGACTTTCACCAATCAACTTCTCAAATCCCGTTCCCAGCATTATTCCAAGATAACCGGTATAAAAACCGGATATACCGACCTTGCCGGAAGATGTCTGGTCTCATCGGCCACCAACCCCGATGGCTTGGAGCTCGTTGCTGTTATTTTGGGCGCCGGCAGCTACGATATACTGTATGACGAATCTCAAAAGCTGTTGGAATATGGTTATAAAAATTACAGCATGCAGGAGCTGGTTCCAAAGGGAAAATATATAGACCGGTTTGAGGTCGCTGATGCGGTGGATGGGAAAAAACTTGAAGTCATCACTAATAGCGGCTTTACCCAAATCTTGCCCATGGCCAAGGCCGAGCTTGAAGAAAACCTTCAGACCGTAAAAACCTTTCATGAACCTTTTGCGGCCCCCATCGCACAGGGCCAGGTGGTGGGGAAAATTGATTATATCTATAAGGGTAAATCCATCGGCACTGTCGATCTCGTTGCAAAAGACCCCATTGAAAAGACTACCATCGCCATATTGCGCGATAAATATATAGAAATTGTCAGTGACAAGCGCTTTGTCTTCGGTGTAAAAGCCGCTGTCATTCTTATTGTGGTCATTATTATCCTAGGTTATATTCTTCGTATGGTGAACCGGAGAAACAACCGTAGGAAGCGCTACCGCGATTCCTACTCCAGAAGAAACACCCGGCGTTACAAGCACTATCGCTGATCCGCCGGGAGTCTTCTGAATGACGGATTATTTGGCAAAATTAATAAATGGGTTTCGGAAAGCTCCGAAACCCTTTTTGGTACGCTTTTTTATAAAAATTATTTTTTGTCCTTTTGTGGCTGAACCTCCACAATGATTGGAATAATCATGGGTCTTCTCATGGTTTTGCGATACAGGAACGTACTTAAATCATCTCTGATGGTACTTTTAATAGCCGACCAGTTTCCACCTTTTTTGATGGGGCTCTTCGAAAATGCCTGCCGGGCAATGCCGCGCACTTCCTCAATAAGCTCTTCCGATTCCTTTACGTAGACGAAGCCCCGTGACATAACCTCTATATTGGCGGCGAGATTACCGCTTCCGTTCACCGTTGCCACAATGATCATAAGGCCATCCTCGGAGAGAATCTTACGGTCCCTGAGCACAACATCGCCTACATCACCGACGCCGAGTCCGTCCACCATAATGCTCCCGGACTGTACATTGCCATTGATCTTAGCGCTTTTGCTTGTGAGCTCCAGGACCTTGCCATTTTCCATAATGAAGATATTGCTTCCGTCCATACCCAGGTTCATAGCCAGATTGGCATGTTTCTTCAACATTCTGTATTCCCCGTGAACCGGCATGAAGAATTTGGGTTTAAGCAGGCGATGGATGAGCTTCAGCTCCTCCTGTTTTGCATGGCCCGACACGTGGATGTCGGCCAGGGAATCATATATCACATCGGCTCCCAGCTTGAATAAATCATCAATCACACGGTAAATAAATTTTTCATTGCCTGGAATGGGATTGGCCGAAATGATAACAAGATCTCCCGGTATGATTTCAACCTTTTTATGGGAGGATGCCGCAATACGGGCTAAAGCGGCCATGGGCTCACCCTGGCTGCCTGTCGTAATGATAACCACCTGCTCAGGCTTCAATCTCTTGATCCGGTCAATGTCAACAATGCTATCCTCGGGAAAATTCAGATACCCCAGTTTAGTGGCTGTATGAGCCACATTAAGCATGCTTCGCCCCACCAATGCGACCTTTCTGCCATACTTTATGGCTGAATTGACAATTTGCTGGATCCTGTGGATATTTGATGCGAAACTGGCTACAATAATTCTGCCCTTGGCGCCGCGAAACACATTGTCAAAGGTTTCGCCCACTGTCCGTTCGGACATGGTATAGCCGGGTCTTTCCACATTGGTGCTGTCCGCCATAAGCAGCAATACACCCTTCTTCCCTATTTCAGCAATGCGGGAAAGATCAATGGAATCGCCTTCTATAGGGGTATAGTCGATTTTAAAGTCTCCTGTATGAAACACTACCCCCATGGGGGTTTCAATGGCCAGGGCCACCGAATCCGCGATACTGTGAGTGGAACGAATAAACTCCACCTTAAAAGGCCCCAGGGACACGGTCTGCCCCGCTTTTATCTTACGCAGATCAACGGAATCCATCATTTCATGCTCTGACAGTTTGTTTTCAATCAGGCCCAGGGTGAGTTCTGTTCCGTAGACGGGTACATTCACTTTCTTCAATACATAGGGCAGAGCTCCTATATGATCTTCATGTCCATGGGTAACAATGATACCGTGCACTTTTTCAATATTTTTCTCCAAATATGAGATATCGGGTATAACCAGATCTATTCCGAGCATTTCATCCTCTGGAAAAGCCATGCCGCTGTCCACAATAATAATGTTTTCACCGTATTCAAAGACCGTCATGTTCTTTCCGATCTCTTCCATTCCGCCTAAGGGAATGACTTTCAATTTATTTCTTTTTTTTGTTGCCACGTTGGTACCTCCAAAATTATTATTCTATACCTTTTTCTTGCGTATAACGAAAATAAACAAAAATACAGAAACCCAGCCTGCCTTTTGGCGGCTGTTTCCAATCTAAAATATGGCCTGCCCCGATTTTACAAACCCCTCGTTAAGACTCCCAGAAATGCACCCTACCATTTCTGACAGCCTTCATGGTTCTTGGAACCCGGACGGTATATTTTTAAAAGCCTGAGAAATATATTTTCTTGAATCAAAATATGTTTCTGCACCGGCCTTGGATTTCTATTCTTTTTACTTTGGCTCCATATATTTAATCAGTATATGATTAACTTGCTTTTTCATCTATAATAATTATAGCATACAGTTTATCATAAATTGTGCCATCTTATCCAGATAAATAATTATCGGAGCTTTTGCTTATGAAGTTTATTCTGCCCAAAAATATATGCTCTATTATTTCCACAATCAATGAACATGGTTGCCTGGCACATGTGGTCGGCGGCTGTGTTAGAGATATGCTCATCGGTAAGGTCCCCGATGATTGGGACATTACTACCAATGCATTGCCCCAGCAGATTAAAGCAATGTTTCAAAGAACTTACGATACGGGAATCAAACATGGTACCGTCACAGTTCATTACGGGGAGTCGGTCGTAGAAGTAACCACGTGGCGCTCGGAAACCCAATATACCGATCACAGGCGCCCGGATTCGGTGTATTTCGCAAAATCTTTAGCAGAGGACCTTTCGCGCAGGGATTTTACCATTAACGCGCTGGCTTATCATCCGGTTGAAGGGCTTATAGACCCGTTTAATGGCCTAAATGACATTCATCTGCGCATGATTCGCTGTGTGGGCGATCCAGTCAAGCGTTTTTCGGAGGATGCGCTCAGAATGCTGAGGGCAATTCGCTTTTCGGCCCTGCCCGGCTTTCAGCTGGAGGAAAAGACTTTGGCGGCAATACGAAAGCAGTGGCGGGACCTCGCCTATGTAAGTATGGAGCGAATTCAGGCAGAAGTCAATAAAATTCTGGAATCCGAATGTCCCGAAAAACTGGCTTTGCTTTGGGAGACCGGGCTTGATAAAATTATTTTTCCCGGTATTGGGGCCCTTTCCGGAAAATGGACCAGCTTTGCTGAAAAGCATATGCTCTTGGCCGACAAAAAAATTTTTTATCTGTCTCTGCTTTTTTATACCGGCTTTCCCAACCATGCCGAAGACTGCGGAAAAGTGCTTTTAAAGCGCCTGCGATATGATAACCTGACCATCCGTGAAGTTACGGCACAGCTTCGGAGCTTTGGGAGATTCGGCACTTTTTCTCCCCGCAATATCCGAAAAATGGTTTCGGAATTCGGTGAAGCGACCGCAAAAAATACGCTGCTGGTCATGAGCGAACTTTCCGGATCCCGCAACCATGCGGAGAATATAAAGCTTGCGGCAACCAAACCGGCCCTTTCGGGAAATCATCTGAGAAACGAGGGATTGTGCTCAGGAAAAGACATCGGCGTCATGCTTTCCCTCCTCGCCCTTTGTGTATATGAAAAGCCGGAGCTAAATGATACAGCCATTCTGACAAAATTGGCAAAGAATATTTCGGCTCTGCCTTTTTGGAAAAATCAAGGAGAATCATAATGACTTCGAAAAGCGGCAGAGTGATGTTTTAGTGCGTAAGCGGAG
>DOHN01000169.1:2945-12330 GCA_003535195.1 Ruminiclostridium sp. | reverse complement strand
AACATCACTCATGGCGCTAAATATGAATTAAAGATTTCGAATAGGCTCCGCTTTGTTGTGTGCATAATCATTGTACACGCAATAAGACTCCTATGCCGGAACCCTTATTGAGGCGCCGGTATAGGAGTCCATCTGTTTTATAAGCAATATGGAATTTAGGCTTTTCCTGCACAGCCAAGTACATTGACAAGCTTATTGGTAACAAGCTTCTTGATCTCGGAGCGAGCAGGTCCCAAGTATTTTCTCGGGTCAAATTCGCCCGGATTTTCAGCAAGTACTTTACGGACAGAAGCAGTCATAGCCAGGCGGAGGTCAGAGTCAATGTTGATTTTGCAAACTGCCATGGAAGCAGCCTTTCTCAGCATATTCTCAGGAACGCCTTTGGCGCCGGGCATTTTCCCGCCGTACTGATTGATCATATCTACATATTCAGGAATAACGGAGGAAGCGCCGTGAAGAACAATGGGGAATCCGGGAAGTCTCTTTCCGACTTTTTCGAGGATATCAAAGCGAAGCTTGGCTTCGCCGGTGAATTTATATGCACCATGGCTGGTTCCGATAGCGATAGCCAATGAGTCGCAGCCTGTGCCCTTGACGAATTCCTCGACTTCTTCGGGTCTGGTATAAGAAGAATCCTCAGCCGAAACTTTAACGTCGTCTTCGACACCTGCGAGACGGCCAAGTTCGCCTTCTACGGTAACTCCATGAGCGTGAGCATATTCAACAACCTTTTTGGTAAGAGCGATATTCTCTTTAAAGGGAAGATGTGATCCATCAATCATAACAGAGGTAAATCCTCCGTCGATACAGGATTTGCAAAGCTCGAAAGAATCGCCGTGATCCAGATGAACGGCAATGGGAAGCCCGGTTTCCTCAATAGCAGCTTCAATGAGCTTCATGAGGTAAGTATGGTTTGCATACTTTCTTGCACCAGAAGAAACCTGTAGAATAAGAGGCGCATTGACTTCCTTTGCAGCCTCGGTAATTCCCTGAACGATTTCCATGTTGTTTACATTGAAGGCGCCAATGGCATAGCCGCCCTCGTAAGCCTTCTTAAACATTTCAACAGTATTAACAAGTGGCATGGTATCAACTCCTTTAGTATTTATGTTTGTGAAAAATCACGTTCAAACAAATATTGTATCAGAAATAGACAACAAATCAAGGCAAAGGTCAGGATAAATCAAAACAATGAATCTATTTTTTCAGCTTCGGTAACGGAATATTCGTCCTTATCCGTATATTTGACAAGATTGTATGTCAAATTCTCAGGGGCCTTGAAGAACAATAAGCCGTATTTTTTGATGTCAATCCTGATTCTGTCAAAAATATCGGTCTGAAGTATCCCAGTAATATCCGGGATATAATCCAGCGTATTATGCCTGGTCTTGGCTTCAATAAGGATCGGAATACTGCCCGAATTTTTAGGAGCATACACCGCTATATGAGCACTGCCAGGTTCAAAGGGCTCTTGTGTCGGGTACAGAATATCCCTCTCAAACATCGCTTGTTTCATAATGACTCCCTTGCAAATGAAAAATTTTCAGCCATACTATAGTTTACATGAATAACGATACCAGTACAAGTATAATTTTCCTGTACTTTCCTGTACTTCGATTCGCGCCGCTCCGCAACCCTGCTCTGCTGACACACTGAAACATTAATCATGGTGCCCTAGAGCGAATTAAAGCGCGCCCTCGAGAAAATCCGTCCTGTATTTTCTACTCTTTTTCAGGAATTGTATTTTGCACCAAAAGTCCTACTCTCTCTCTTAACTCGTCAAGGCTGCCGTCGTTTTCTATAATCTCGTCGGCCAATGCCGCATATTCCTCCTGGGACAGCTGCGACCGGATGCGGTTCTTCGCTTCCTCCCTGCTCAGTCCGCTCCTTGCCATGACCCGCCTGATCCGGATTTCTTCATCGGAGCAAACCACCCAAACCGAATCCACAGTATCCTGAAACCCATGCTTTACAGGAATGGGCACATCAAGAACCACCAGTCCCCGGTAATTCAGACACTCTAAATGGCGGATTTTCCCCTGCATGCTCCTGATCACCTCGGCGTGAACAATAGCTTCCAGCCTTCTGCGCATCTCCGGCTGCTTAAAAACAATATCAGCAAGCATTTTACGGTTTAAAGTCTGATCATCGTTTAAAACAGCAGGACCAAATTCTTTGACAATTTGCCGGTAGGCCCCCTTTCCTGCTTCCACCACCTGACGGGCAATAAGATCGGCATCGATAACCTCCGCACCCAGTTCTTTTAAGATTGCCGAAACGGTGGATTTGCCGGCGCCAATACCGCCCGTAATGCCAATAATCCTCATTTTCTCACCGCCTATTTTGCCTCATACCAGTCGCACCCTGTTGAAACATCGGCAATTAAAGGAACCGACAACCCAACGGCACCTTCCATGTTTCTTTTAATGATTTCCTTCACCTGGTCCAATTCCTCAATGGCGGTCTCCACCACAAGCTCGTCGTGGACCTGCAAAATGAGCCTGGATTTCATGCCCCTGTTCTTTAACTCCCGCCACACCTTCACCATGGCTATTTTGATGATATCGGCAGCACTGCCCTGAATGGGCGTATTCAAGGCCACCCTCTTTCCAAAGGAACGGACCTGGAAATTAGAGGATTTCAGCTCCGGAATGTAGCGGATGCGGTGGAACATGGTTTCCACATAGCCTTTATCCCGGGCAAAATTTACGATATTCTCCATATACTCCCTTACCTTCCCGAAGGTTGAGAGATAGTTTTCTATATAGCGGGCGGCTTCTTTCCGGGTAACATTGATATCTTTGGCCAGAGAAAAGTCACTGATGCCGTAAATAATTCCAAAATTAACAGCCTTGGCGCTCCGCCGCATATCGGAAGTCACCTCTTCAATGGGCACTCTAAAAACCTGGGAAGCTGTTTGGGTATGGATATCCACTCCCCCCACAAAGGCTTTCTGAAGCATTTCGTCCCCGGTGATATGGGCCAGAACCCTCAGCTCAATTTGGGAGTAGTCCGCATCCACAAACATATAGCCCTCTTTCGGAATAAACGCCTTCCGGATCTCCCTCCCCAGCTCTGTGCGTATGGGAATATTCTGCAGATTGGGCTCGGTGCTTGAAATTCTGCCGGTAGCAGTGACGGTTTGATTAAAGCTGGAATGGATTCGGCCTGTTTGCGGGTTGATCACTTTAGCCAAGCCTTCCGCATAAGTGGATTTCAGTTTGGTAAGCTGCCGGTATTCCAAGATGCACGGAATAATCTCGTGGGAATTGGAAAGGTTGGTCAAGGTATCGGCATCCGTCGAATAACCGGTTTTCGTTTTCTTCCCTGCTTTAAGGCCCATCTTTTCGAAAAGAATAACGCCCAGCTGTTTGGGTGAGTTGATATTGAACTCCTCACCGGCCATGATGTAAATAGACTGCCCCAGGGAACGAATACGCCCGTCCAGCCTCTCTCCGTATTCTTTCAGGATATTTTCATCCACCTGGAAGCCATAGTACTCCATACTGCCCAGCACCAGGGACAGGGGCAACTCAACATTGTAATAAAGGTCATTCTGCCCGCTTTCAGATAAAATCTCTTTCTGCTTCTCATAAATGGGATAAAATGCGGAAAGGGCGCGGCCTATCTCTTCGACCCGGCCATCCTCCTCTGTTTCCATGGACAATTGCGGCTCTTTGTTCTTTGAGGCATCGGGCGCTGATAGCTCCAGCCCGAGATATTTTTTTGCCAGCGAGGAAACGGAGTAGGTGCTGGAGAGCGCATCAATGAGATATTCTGCAATGAGCATATCAAACAGATGGCATCTGATTTCCAGGCCAAAGCTGACGGACCAGGTATAAAATTCCTTGATATGGACGCCGACCAAAGTGAGCTCCGGCCTGTCGGCGAGCTTCTTCAGCTCCGCGGCCAAAAGTGCGTCTTCGATATGGTCCGGTATAATACAATAATGATTCTCACGGGAACCGATCCCCAACAGTGCCAGACTGCCGCCTACCTTCCCGGTTTTTTCAAATACGGGAAACACGGCCAGGGAATCTTGCTGCGAAAGGTTATTTACGGTCTCGGCCAAAGAGTTCCCATCCCGGATGATTGTGCACCGGATGGTTTCCGGGCTCGTCATACCGGGTTCGGCCAATTCCTCCTGGTCCAGATTCATTTTTTTGATCAGGCTGTTAAACTCCAGCTCCTGATAGAGCGCAAGCAATTCTTTTTTATTGGCGTCCCGGCGCTTAAGCTCTGAGATATCTGAGATATCCTCCCGCTCCCTCAGAATGATTCCAAGGGTACGGCTCAGATAGGCCAATTCCCGGCACTCCTCAAGATTTGCCTTCAGCTTTGCCCTTTTAATATTCTGCAGGTTGCCATAAAGCGCATCGATGGAGCCATATTCCTTGATCAGCTCAAGGGCGGTTTTCTCCCCCACACCTTTTACTCCGGGGATATTGTCGGAAGGATCGCCCATCAAAGCTTTTACCTCAATGAGGCTGCATGGCACTATGCCATATTTATCCATCACCTCGGCCGGGGTGTATTTGGTCGTTGTGGTCTGCCCCTTGGAGGTGGTGGGAATGATAACCGAGACCTGATTGCTGACAAGCTGCAATGCATCCCGGTCCCCTGTCAGGATGGAGGCATCGAGCCCCTTCGTTTCAGCCGCTTTGGAATAGATGCCAATGAGGTCGTCGGCTTCAAGGCCCTCCACTTCAACAACAGGGATATTCATGGCATTTAAAACCTGTTTAACGATTGGCAGCTGGCAGGCCAGCTCATCGGGCATACCCTTGCGGGTCGCTTTATAGCCGTCATAGAGATAGTGCCGGAAGGTCTTGGCCTTAAGGTCAAAGGCCACGGCCAGATAATCGGGTTTCTCTTCTTCTATATATTTATTCAGAATGTTGATAAAGCCGTAAACGGCATTGGTTGGCGTACCGTCTGCCCTGGTCAGCATTCTGGGACCCTTGATGGCATAGAAGGCCCGGTTTAGAATGCTGTTCCCATCAACAATCAAAAGCTTTTCGTTCATTTTTATAATTGTCCTCCTGACTTGTGATATCGCTTGTACATTTTTCTTATCTTATTGTATAATAAGGGCATATTTTAATCCATAAAGATTATGAAACCCAATATGCAATAAAGAAAATGGTGGTATACAAAATGATTCATACTATTCTAGTCATCGATGACTGCACCCTTGATAATGCCATTCTGAGGAACATCCTTTCCAATGAGTACTATAATACCATATCCGCTTTAAACGGCCGTGATGCGCTGGATCTGGTAGAAAGCCGCAATGTGGATGTTATTTTACTGGATATGTCCATGCCCATTATGGACGGCCCGGGTTTTTTACAGGAATTCAAAAAAACCGTTTATTATAAAACAATCCCCATTATTATTGTAACAAGTACCGACAAAACGGGCATAATAGAAGAAACGGCTAAAGAATATGATATCTTTGATTATATTTTAAAGCCTTTTGATAAGATTAAAAACCTGGAAAGTGTTAATTACCTGATTTTTGTAAATAAAATCAGATCCGCCCTCCGGTACAGGATGGCCATAAAAAGCCTTGCAGAATTGAGAAACACAGACGGCACAGACGGACATTGATCCGTCTTCTTTAACGACAAAACCTGGGAGCAAACCAATGAATAAAACTATCAAAAAACTGCGTATCAGCCTCGCCATTGCAATGACAAAGCTGACTGTATTCGGCCTGAGACTTTTAAACCGCGGCGGGACGAGCCTGCCCGGCAAGATTGCATTAAAGATTTATCCCAATCTCCTGTCGGAACTTTCCGGAAAATTCCGGATCATCATGATTACAGGGACCAATGGAAAGACGACAACTTCCCGCATTGTAGCGGGAATGCTGGATCAAAGCGGCATCAAATATATTACCAACAAAGCGGGCGCCAATCTCGCCAGCGGAATAACCACTACTTTAATAAGCGCTCTGTCTTTGACGGGTAAGCCCTTGGTCCGGACTGCCCTTTTGGAGACAGATGAAGCCGCCTTTCGGACCATCGCCCCCAAGCTCAGACCTGAGACAGCGATTATAACGAACTTTTTCAGGGACCAGCTGGACCGCTTCGGCGAATTATACACCACCCTCAACGGGGTTCGTGAGGGCGTATCGGGCACACCGGACACCACGCTTATTCTAAACGCCGATGATTCCCTTTGTGCCTCACTGGGCCAGAATGTTCCCAACCCGGTATTATATTTCGGATTTGCCGAAGGGGCATACCCGGAGGCCGATGAAAGCGGTAAAACCGATGCAGCCTTCTGCATCCATTGTTCCTCCCGCTACACTTATTCTTCAACTACCTTTGGGCATTTGGGACATTTTTTATGCCCCTCCTGCCAATATACAAGGCCTGCGGCGCAGATAGAATGCACCCAGGTGCTTGCCTATGACAATTTGAGTTCCACCATTGAGATCCAAATGCCTGAAGAGAAATTTTCAGTCAAGCTCGCTCTTCCCGGCTTATATAATATCTATAATGCCCTTGCCGGCGCTGCTTTAGGGCATATCCTGAACTTGAAGGAAAAAGAGCTGGTACATGTATTGGAAGGCTTTGAATGCGGGTTCGGCAGAATGGAATCGGTGATGGTTCAAAACCGGCACCTAAAGCTTATCCTGGTCAAAAACCCCACCGGATTCAATCAGGTGCTGAAATACCTGCTGACCCAAAAGGACAGATGTATTGTTGCCCTGGCTATTAATGACAAGCTGGCCGATGGAACAGATATTTCCTGGCTCTGGGATGTGGATTTCGAGATCTTGGCCTTTATGCAGGAAAAGGTCGGTGCGTTTTATGTCTCGGGCATTCGGGCCGAGGATATGGCCCTACGCCTGAAATACGCGGGCATCCCGGAAGACGGCATTCTTATTGAGCATGATGAAAACAAGCTTATTGACCGCCTAATTGAAGCTTCCGGCGAGAACGAGACCATCTATCTTCTCCCCACCTATACGGCCATGCTGGACATTCGTAAAAATCTCAAGGACCGGTTTAAATTAAAGGATTTTTGGAAGTAAGGGGACAAAACAAGGAGTTTTTATTATGTACGAATTGACCATATGCCATCTCTATCCTGACCTGATGAACCTCTACGGCGACAGCGGCAATATCATTGCCCTTTCAAAACGCTGTCAATGGCGCGGCATCGATGTAAAGACGGTTCATGTATCCTTAAACGACACCTTTCGCTACGACGACTACGATATCATCTTTATGGGCGGCGGCCAGGACTATGAGCAGACCATTATTCAGGATGATTTGGTGAACGGAAAGCGGCAGCATATTATTGAAGCGGTTGAAGCAGGCAAGGTATTTCTCGGTATCTGCGGGGGGCTTCAGCTGCTGGGTAAATCTTATAAGACCCATTCCGGCCAAGAGATCGAATGCGTCGGAGCGTTGAATTTATGGACCCATGGCGGCGAAACCCGGCAAATAGGCAATTTAGTCTTTCAATGCGACTTTTTAATGCGCGGGGATGACCCCGGCTATGTAATAGGCTTTGAAAATCATTCCGGAAAAACCTATCTGGGCGAGGGAGTAAAGCCCATGGGGAAGGTCATCAAGGGTTTCGGCAACAACAGCGAGGATGGATTCGAGGGGGCCGTCTATAAGAACACCTACTGCTCCTATTCCCATGGCAGCCTGCTGCCTAAAAACCCCGCTCTGACAGATCACCTGATAACCCTTGCCCTGTTAAACAAATACCCCGATTTCCAGGGTCTTGAGCCCCTCCCGGACCGGCTGGAGCTGCTAACCCGCCAATCGCTGATCAAAAGATTTGTGGGTTAGCTACCGGCGGCAGTGTTCCTGTAATAAATCATTCTCCCGTGGGTGAAAATAATAGAACTATTAAAAAATACATGGGAGGAAAAATTCTATGGGAAGAGACCGAAACACCAATAAAAAAATGGATCATAAGGAAGCCCGGATAAAAAACTCGAATCTTGAAAGCACCGTAACGGGTTTAGATCCGAAAAAACCTCAGAATAGGGATCTTAAACCCGGTCCTTATTCAAAATCTTAAGCAAAAAAATGATAGTATGAATACAAAAGGACAGATCGGCATGATGTGCTTTTCTGTCCTTTTTCTTTACTTCGCATGACCAGGAGAACCATCCCCCTGATTTTTTAAAAATCGGCATTATTGACTGTTCTGGGATATGGGAGCACATCACGAATGTTCTGTATGCCCGTCATATACATGAGTATGCGCTCAAAGCCCAAGCCAAATCCGGCATGGCGCGTTCCGCCGAAACGACGGGTGTCCAGATACCAGCTGTATTCCTCTTTTTTAAGGCCCATCTCTTCCATACGTTTTTCGAGGACTTCCAGATTTTCTTCTCTCTGGCTTCCGCCAATGATCTCGCCTACGCCCGGAACCAGCAGGTCCATCGCCGCAACAGTCTTGTTGTCACCATTGATCTTCATATAGAAGGCTTTGATCTCCTTGGGGTAGTTGATGACAAACATCGGCTTTTTCATGATTTCCTCGGTCAGATAGCGTTCATGCTCGGTCTGAAGATCGCAGCCCCATTTAACCGGATACTGGAAGGTATGACCGCTTTTTTCAAGGATATCGACAGCCTCTGTATAGGTAATACAGCCGAAGTCTGAATTGAGAATGCCGTTCAGTCTCTCGTGGAGTCCCTTGTCAATGAAGGAATTAAAGAAATCCATTTCTTCCTTGGCATTCTCCAGTACATAGCTGATGATATATTTGATCATGTCTTCGGCCAGCGCCATATCATCGGAAAGATCCGCGAAAGCAATTTCAGGCTCGATCATCCAAAATTCCGCGGCATGGCGGGTCGTATTGCTGTTCTCGGCGCGGAAAGTGGGACCGAAGGTATACACACTGCCAAAGGCCATTGCAAACGGCTCTACCGCAAGCTGGCCGCTTACCGTAAGGCTGGTATACTTGCCAAAGAAGTCCTGGCTGTAATCAACCGCTCCCTTATCAGTCCGGGGAGGGTTATCCATATCCAGCGTGGTGACCTGGAACATCTCGCCGGCACCCTCGCAATCGCTGCTGGTAATGATGGGCGTATGCACATAAACAAAGCCCCGCTCCTGAAAAAATTTATGAATAGCATAGGCCAGTACTGAGCGAACTTTAAATACTGCTGAAAAAGTATTGGTCCTGGGACGCAGATGGGCAATTGTCCGTAAATACTCCAGCGAGTGGCGTTTTTTCTGGAGAGGGTATTCCGGAAGAGAAGTACCTTCCACCTCTATGGCAATTGCTTTGATTTCATAGGGCTGCTTGGCCTGAGGCGTTTCCACTACCCGGCCTTTAACACGGACAGCACTTCCTACATTCAAATGGGCAATCTCCTGAAAATTCTCCAGTGTAT
>DOHN01000169.1:2421-2720 GCA_003535195.1 Ruminiclostridium sp. | reverse complement strand
GTTTTTGTATCCCGGATAGTCCGAACCCAGCCGCATACCATTACTTCCTGGTCGGAAAGTTCATGAAACGAGGTGTTCAACTTTTGAATTTTGATCCTCTCCATTGCTGATCATCTCCACTTACTTGATTCTTGCGTATATTGTTCTATTATAAACATACCGGCTTGTTTAATCAATAACAAACTGGCATCCATCTTCGATTCGTAATATGAAAAATATTTTTACTCTGCCCTAATCATTCGCCTGTAGAGCGAGTTAAAGTGCGCCGCTCAAGCAAAACCGTCCGGGTTTCGATTCGC
>DOHN01000169.1:0-2287 GCA_003535195.1 Ruminiclostridium sp. | reverse complement strand
CTGCTCCGCTTCTGCACTTTAACTCGCTCTACAGGCACGGAAGAATTTTCAGGATAGCGCATAATAAATCAAAACAGCCAGCAGCACAATGAATATGCCGGCCATCCACCACACGCCCCTGTCCAGCTTTTTTAAAAATTCTTCATGGGACGTTTTCAGCGATTCATCAGAAAATGATGGATCCTGAAGGATCTCCTCGTCTTCCGCCTCTTGACCGGAGGCCAAAATTGCCTTCGCTTCCTCCAATTGATCGGACGGAACAAAGATATCAATTCCAAAGGTCGTATTGCCAAGCAGGAGTGTCAAATAGGCTCCGGTTTCCCGGTACTGCCTGATTACTAAAATCCCGTAAGCCTCCAGTTTGGACACTAAAACATCAGCTTCTATTTTGTCATCGGCAGTGGTCAAAAGAGACATGCCCTCGGGCGGCAGCATCTTTCTTTCCTTCTTGTTTCGTTCAAACATAACGGCTCACCCCTATACCGGCTCATTCATTTTTCTTCCACGTAATATAGTACTATTGTCCTTTTATCATAATATATTCAAATTCCATTATCCAGAGTCATTTGAATAGATTTACATAATTTTTAAAGGGGAATGAACTACTTCAGCTTTTTTATAAACTCATATTCCTCCATCATCATCTCTCTGGCCGGTTCTATCATATTCTTCCAATTATCTTCCATCCATTTGGTATAGATCTCAATACATTCCTTGTAGCTTCTTTTTTTGATAGTATAGCCAAAATACAGCCAGAAAAGTGGCTTGGCTAATTGGGACATAGCATCGGCATTAAACAGGCAAATGGCCTCCGCTGTCAGCTGTTTTTTGTTTTGCGGCTTTGAATGCTTTAAAATAGTATCTTTCACCTGATTGATAATGTTCTCCGAGTAATTGAACTGCTGTAAGAGCTCGTCTGCCACCTTGGCTTCTTTCACGCGGTGCTCGTTCAGGAGCTCAAAATTATGGACTGAGGAAAAATCGTGGAGATATGCGGCAAGCTGAACCACCTGAAAATCAGCATTGAGGATTTTTGCAAGCTTTGCGCCAAATTCCGCAACTACCACAATATGATTGTCATAGAGTTCTCTGGTAAAGGTTTCTTTATAACACTCAGTTTTGACGTATTCTCTGATATAATCCGTGACCACGCTGAAATCATTCCTTCCTGACCGGCCAATGTAAACGCTGAATTCATACATTTGTCTGAACTTTAATAAATGGCGGAAATTCTTTTATATTTGCCGTTGACTTTTATCATATCACTTTTTGTTCAAGAATATATGCCTTGTGAAAGTACAGAATTTGTGTCTGTTCTGGTAAAATATTATGTAAATTTCATATTTCTTTTTACCTGGCAGCATGCTATACTTCAATGATATGTTCAGAGCTTTAAAGACTTCAGGAGGATATGATGGTTTCCAATACGCGAAAATTTGTTCTCACCGGTCTGATGACAGCAATGGTATTTGTTCTTACGTTTACTATAAAAATTCCCATTCCTTTTACATCGGGATATATTCATTTAGGCGACAGCATGATCTATCTGTCCGTTATGATTTTGGGCCCTTATTTCGGAGCCTTTGCAGCGGGTGTTGGATCAATGTTTGCAGACCTTATTGGCGGGTATGCCGAATACGCTCTGCCGACTTTAATCATTAAATCATTGATGGCCCTCATGATGGGAGCTGTATTATCTCATAAAAAGAAGAGCGTTACAGGCCCCGTTCTTTCTCTTATTGCCGTCTGGATAGCGTTCTCATCAGCCACGCTGGTTTATCTTCGCAGTCAGATCAACAAAACAGGCCTGGAGAATATCGCTTCCGCCATTGTCGGGGACGCTGCAGACCATGAAGCCCTGCAGCATACCATGGATGTCATGA
The DNA here is from genome assembly GCA_003535195.1 of Ruminiclostridium sp. Lineage (GTDB taxonomy): Bacteria > Bacillota > Clostridia > DSM-8532 > DSM-8532 > DTU059. The sequence continues at coordinate 404 of DOHN01000169.1, read as the reverse complement.
ACCGTCTGCCGGTTTATTTGATAGCCGGCGTTGCCGTCGTTATCCTGATCCTTGCAGCTGCCGCCTTCTTTTTATCAAGGCGCGGCGAAAGCGGAATATTTAATTCAAAAGCCATTATAGGAATGACTGCTGCGGGCATCTGCATGGTCATGGGATATTTTCTGGTGGAATCCTTTATGTATACGCCCATTGCGGCTGCCTGCAGCGTCCCCATGAACCTCATTCAGTTTTTCGGCGGACTTCTTGCCGCCGGTCTTTTTGCACCCGCTGTCAGCAAGGCAAAAGAAGCGGCATCATAATAATAATCTTATTTGAAAGCGCTCAATCATAATGACGTCAAAAAGCGCCATGAGTGATGTTTTGTGTGCCCTCGGGAAAATCCGTCCGGGATTTTACTCGGTAGC
>DOHN01000157.1 GCA_003535195.1 Ruminiclostridium sp. | reverse complement strand
CGGATGTTTGATTGCGTATAATGCCATCGGAAGCTATGTTGCGGAGAATGGCAGATTAGTAGAGGCATTTGGCTTTATTCCGCTGTCCTTCCTGTTCGGATTTATTGCGCTTTTATCTGCCGTCTGTTTAGGAATTATTGCAATCGTAAGACATATAAAGGAAGTAAATTGACTAACCACGCGAAGGTTATGAGCACACACTTCGCATGCATACCTTTTCGTAAATTATGTCAGTGATCGACGCCGTCTTCACCAGCTATCTCATATTTGCCGTCCCCGTCGAAATCGGCCCAGACGTTTCCGTCCTCGCCAAAGTAAATATCAAGTCTGCCATCGCCGTTTGTGTCCATGCCTTCTCTGCCCTTCGAATCCACTGTTAAACCTTCCTGGGCATCTGCATCGCTGGGGACTGTTTCAGGCAGCTGCTGAGCGCCTGGCTGCTCCGTAGAAGCCAGGCGCTCCTCCATGCGTGACATAACCTTGTCCCTGAACCAAGAGCGTGGATCTGCCCCTGATTCCGTTTTTGAGATTGTCCCTCGGAAAGCATCAAGATTATAAGCGGCGGCAAAATCAGCTACGGATATCAGGACGGTATCTTCTCCGGCTTTCAGTACAAAGCCCTGCGCATTTTTTGCGCCATCCCCGAAGCTGCCGCTTACATCCAGCTTGACCTGCCCGTCGGCTAAGGCTTTCCAGTTCTGCTGGGATATCGTGTACTCACCCGTAATGATTTCCGCCTGCCCGATGAATTTTACCAGCGGCGCAAGGTCAATGTCCTCGCCTTTTGCGCTTACCGCCTCCCGCTGTGCCGGAATCAGTTCAAAGGAAATGTTGTCGCTGATGCTGTCGTCCATAGCGCCGCCCATAAAGGTAACGCCGCCGGTTCCTGCTTTGCTTAAATCCATATCAAAGGTCACCAGCGCCCGCCCCTCGTATTGGCCGAACATTTCCTCGCCGCCCGCTTTCCATGCGATAAAGTAAAGCGTGGCTGTCATGTCGATGACCCCGCCGCTGCCGTTCGGAATCGTGTAAGCAAAATTTTTTGAATCTGAAGCTTCTATAAGCCAATAAGGTCCGGAAGTAAGGCCTTCATCTGCCGCTTCCTTTTCCGTCTGTGCGGCGTTTGGCTGACTGCCTTTCGGCGTTTTCTGTGCCGCGCCGCCGCAGCCGGACAGCGCCAGTGCGCCAATTATTATGCTGGTCAGCACAAAACGTGTGATCCGTCTTTTCATATAAAAACCTGCCTTGTGTTAATTTCAATATTCAGCCGCTTTTCCCGTCTGATGGTAAGAAGTCTATTCTCCCGCGAGCTTCAGCGTTTTTTTCGTGCCGTCCCAGGGCTTCCAGATGTTCTCGTCCCAACCGGCCTTGCCCCCTGCGCCCAAGCCTTCGGAGTAAGAGAAGCCATGCCCGTAGGCCGAGCCGAACGAGTCCGTCATCGTCCCTTTCACCTTAAGCTCTTCATCGCTGGCGTAGAGCTCAAATGTTATGATAATTTTTGCGTTGACGCCGTTTTCCTGAATGGTGGTTGTGAGATCGGACGTAACGCCCGAAATGTTGACCTCCGTTTTGTCGTTATCCTCGTGCAGGGACAGTGTAATCTCGCCGGACTCCGCAATTGCCGCCTCACAGGAGCCGGAGATGGTGCGGTCAATATAGGCTTCGCCAGCCGCACCCGGCGTGAAGGACGTAGGAAAGCCCGCCCCGCTCATCTGACTGATATAGGCTTTCAGGCCGCTGCCCAGCACACCCTTGCTATCCAAATGGCGAAGCACCGCGTCCGTATACTTCTGGAAGCCTTCCTTCATATTATTTGCCGCCCTGATTGTGAAATGTCCCTCATATTCTCCGGCGATGCTGCCAAATTCATTGGTGCTTTTCTGCTCCATATTCATATCCAGATACCAATCTTGAAAGTTGTTGCCAACACTAAAAAATGTAAATACCCTCCGACCCGGCGCCTGGTTGAAATCGATTGCCCAGCCCTCCTGATCGCTCTTTCGCTTATAACGGTCAATTTTATCCTGCAGCGCCTCATAGAAACGGTTGAGCAGGCGCTTGGCCTCTGCGCCATTCGCAATGTCCTGCCACTTCTGGCGACTATGGGCCTGTTCGTCGGCCAGCATTTCGCAAAAGCTGATGATAGAACTGAGCGCCCCCATCCATTCGTTTGCCAGATTTACATTTTCGCCCAGCTCGCCGGCTCTGTCCACGAAGCCGCTGGCCGTGTCCTTCACCTGGTCGGTCATGGATTGTTCCAGTAAATCCGCCGAGGCCGTACCTATGTCGTCCCAACTGGTGGTACTCAAATATTTGTCGATGACCTTAAACACGGTAACAGCGTCCTCCGGCACGGGGGTAACCTCTGCGGTGGTCAGGAGATTCTGCTTGATCCGCTCCATATCTTCCTTGGTAAATTCCGAGGCCCGACGCGCCTTTTCAACCTTGCCGTTGGCCTCTTTGATGTCCAGCTCGGTCAAGCCCTGCTCTTTCAGCGTCTCCTTTACGAATCGGTTGATTTCCCCTTGGGTGAAGGGAACCTTCTGGTGAACCTCACCCTCTATTTGTATATCACCAAACTCAAATACCAGCTTTTCGCTGCCGGAGCTGAATTTCACCCGTGACAGGTCGATATTGGAGGAAGCCTCCGCCCTGGTGGGGCATACCATAACCAGCATTGCCAAGGCAAGAAGGAAACAGCTTAATCTCTTTCGCATCATGATACCCCCCCGTTCAGGATGTCCGCCATTTTGTTCAGGCCCTCATGCTCCGGGTCGACAAACAAGCCCTCGTTGACATAGAAAAACACTTCGTCCATTTCCTCCAGATACAGGTGCATCAGAGCACATCCCACAAAATTATCGCCTTCATATGGATTTACCTTCAACGCCGCTTTATAATGCCGAAGCGCTCCGCGATAATCAGTAGTATCGGAAGCAAGGCACTCTTTGGCAAGGGTACACAGATAAACATCATCAAAGCCAAGTGCTTCGCGTGGGTAGACCGTCTGCTCCGGCTTGTAGACCGCAAAGATCTTATCCTCCAGCGCCGCCAGCTTTTCCCGGGTGGCCTCCAATTCTTCCACCGACATCATGAGCATAACGGACAGGGTCTCGTCATGTTCGGCAGAAAAGGCCGGGTTCAGCAGCGCCTTTTCATAACATGCCTGGGCTTCATCATTTTTTCCCTGCGCGTTGAATATCAGGCCCTCAAAATACCAAGGATAGGGCGAGGCATAGCTCATTGACGCGATTTCGTTCCAATCTGTCATACGTCCATCCGAGATTTCTTCCAGCGACCGTCCCTCGCTTTTCTGGGAAATCAAGTTGTCTGCACAGCAGCGCATTGCGGAAACGGAGGCCGCCGCCCAGCCGTATGCGTAATCCGCCTGAAGTTGAAGTCCTAAATCTGTATATTCGTTGCCCTGTTCATAGAACTTTGAAAAACCGTCTATGTAAGCATCCGTTATTTTAGCCGTATCCGACGTTCCGCCGCCGCAGCCCGTAAGGATCGCTGTGATGCACAGTGTCAATACAATCAAACCGGTGTGGAACCGCCGATGTCCCCAATTTCGTATTTTCATTCTTCACCTCCGCAATATTGGTGGCGGGGCGCGGTGAAATGCGCTCCGCCCCTAATGCACGGGTTTACATCAATCCATGGCCTCATAGGTTCTGACGGTCATGAGGATCGCCGCCTCACGGGTGGCCATGCCATAACCTGCCGCGGTCTGAGCTGTTGTAGTTGCCTTCGGCATAAAGTTGCCGGAGGCGTCGCCCTTAATGATGCCGAGCTTCGACATATATTTGGCCGCATCGGCCGCCCAGGCGGAAATATCCTTCTGATCCGGAAAATTCTTGATTCCGGCAACACTGTAGTCAGCGGCGGGCGCGATGGCCCTGATTGCCCGGAACAGCATCGCGGCGCATTGCTCCCGGTTGATGAGCGTCTTTGGAGAGAATGTGGTGGTTGAAGTGCCTGTCGTAATACCCAGCGCATATGCCTTGAGTATCTGGCTGTTCGTTGTGTCGGTAAAAGGATTCGGGGATGCGGGCGCCGCCGTGGTTTCCATAACCTTTTCATACATCAGCACGGCCAGCTCGCAGAATTCCTCCCGGGTGATGGGCTTCGTCATGTCGGCGCCCTTCAGGATACCGGGAATAAGACCCAGCTCATTTGCTTTTTTAAGCTCAGACTCTGCCCAGGTGCTTGCGTTGGAGTAAAAGCTGCCCGATCCAATCGTGACCACATTGGAAACGGGAGAATAGATCGGCTGCACGTCCGGCCAGCCCTCGTAGTAATCGTAATAGACGCGAAGCTTGTAGGAATAAATATGGCTTTTTATATCGACGGAGGTCAAACTGCCTTCATCAATGGGATCAAATGTAACCACAAAGCTGCCGGCGCTAACCGGCGTTTCGCCATCCTCACCGCCGGTGTAAACATTGATATATCCACCGCCGCCAAACTCACCCCAGGAGCCGTTGTCAACCTTTACCGCATAGTCCCAGAAAACAGAACCACCGCCAGGAGCCTCGCTGTCCAGATCGAGAACGCTTTGCGGAAAATAGACCTGAGCTTCAAAATAAGGTCTTCCGTCTTCATATGTTTTTTGCTCAATCTGCTGGATGGAAGGGGATTCCAATTTGGAAGGTACGCCTTCCGGTAAAGCCGCAAATGCGGTGATAAAAAACATAGTGGTTATGAGAAGTGTTGCAACCAATAGCATACAGGTTCTAAAATATTTATATTTCATGACGATCCTCCTTTAAGATTCATGTAGTGATTATCAAACTATTGGATGACAGGGAGTTCTCCCCCAGTCGCTATTGTGCCTTGAATTTGATATCGCTTAAAATGGTTTCGTAGTCGGCGGCCAAGGTATCGAAGGTACTTTCCTGATCGCCAAATGTGATGACATAGGTTTTATCCGCGGCAAAGAGATAGACATAAAGATACTTCATGTTTATTTTGCTGACAGTACAGGTAAAGATCAGCTTTCTGGCATCCTTTTCATCGACCGTAAATGGCTCGAGCTCTCCCTGAACTTCGAGGTTGTCAAAGGATTTTTGATAAATTTCAAGCGCCTCATTCACCACGTCGTCCAAGGTGGCGCTGCCGAAGGGCTCTTCTTTCACCATAAAGCTCGCGGTGCCCTTCATGTAATGAACCGGCAGAATCGAACCTTCATTTTTTGTCCAGCCGTCGGGCGGCGTAACTTCAATTGTCACAGCGCCCTCCTGCTTATCTTGGGAAGCTGTGTCGGCACCGGTCTCATCGCTTGAAGCCTCTGTTTCGGTTTTAGAGGCGGATGCGCCGGGTGTGCCGGAGGTTCCCGGCAGGGACTCCGATCCTTTTTGTCCGCAGGCACATAGCGAGACGGCCATAATCAATATTAAAAACAGCGTTAAATATTTTCTCATAGGAACCTCCCTAAAAATATAAATATTTGTTAGGCGGCTGGCGACAGCTTTACCTTCCCCCTTACCTTGATGTCTTGTCTACGGGTTATCCTCCTACGGAGGAAGCTCCTCCGGCGTAAGCTTTACCGCACGGTATATTCTGCTGACCTCGGCTTCATCGGCCGCACCCAGCTTACGGTAGATGGAGTCAAATAACCTTTTGGATGTCTTTCGATCAAGAAGCATCGTTTCGGCTGTCCAACGGGCTGTGTATCCCTTTTGGAACCACTCAAATGCTTTGTACTCATCGTCTGTGAGCAGTGATATTCGCCACTGCTTTTCCTGATCGGTGTCCATTCCCTCGGGGGGAATGGGATCACCGGCTTTGAGCGGCAAGATTGATTTAAACCAGCGCATGGTATTCCTCCTTTCCCATCCTTGTATAAACCATTTTGCAGCGGATCTTTTTGCACTGCAATACCCCAATTTTAGGAGTGAAGAAAAAAATACCCCCTCCCAAAATAGGGAGGAGGTGCGAAAACCACAGTAATTATCAGTTTATTTCTTCATGGTAGATTCGGTTGCTCCGGCTGACTGCGGGCGCCCGAACAGCAGAAACAATTCCGCACGACTGTTGATTCCGAGCTTTTTATAAATAGCCTTACTATAAGTGGAAACCGTAGAAACGGTAAGCCCCAGCTCCGGGGCAACCTGTCTGAGCGTCATCCCCTGCAGGAGCAGCAGGACAACCTGTTTTTCGCGCGGCGATAAGTTGGTATCATCCAGACTTGGCGTCTGTTTCTGCTCCGCCGCATTTGTTTGCATAGTACTGTCAACAAGGGAGGACATATTGATCTGACGAAATTCCTTTGACCAGTTGGCAAAGAACAGGTACTGTGAGAATGCGGGGGAAAGCAGCAGAAACACTATAAATAAAATTGCGGCTGTGATAACGGCAACAGACTGAGTGGGCATTGTCATATGCAGGACGTCAATCCCAACGTAGAGGATGCCGATGATTGCCATGCACAAGAGAACGAAGCGCTTGTGCATACGGAAATCGCAAAATTTATTTGTAACACAGCCAAGCAAGTAAAAGGTTATCAATAATCCAACTTCTTTTAACTCGGAAAACAGATAGGCAGCCTTCGGGAGCTTTATATACCACATTAAATAGCTCATGATGGAGGCGATAAAAAACACATTGCACATAGTCCAGATACTTCGTTTGAATACCACCTGCAAGATAATACAGCAAAGGATCAGAGCAAGTGCAAGTATTCCCCACAGCCACGCATTGGACGGATGCTGAAATGCCGGGGCATAAAAGCCCGTTATTCGAATGGCAAAGTAAGAGAAAAAGATAAACAGCACCAGCCAGATGCTTGGATCAATTTTTTTAATCGCCGTATTTTCAGTCCCATGATAATCTTTGCTTTTTGATAAGTACATACAAACACATAGAGCAGCAATCGTAATCAGAGCAAAAGTCTTCAGAACAATTGGGGGGATTGAGATAAATCCAGCGCTTAGCTCTACCAAATCAATAAATAATATTATAAATGTGCTGCCAAAAAAACGCTCGGCATTGTTCAGCATAAACACAAAGGAAAAGCTGCTGCTGGATAAGCATCCACCAACGCCTGCCATAAAAACTATATCACATGCAAGCGAAAGGTAACCGTCATGAAGAAAAAGCCATGTGACAAATCCGATCGCAGTAATAAGGGCAGAGGCTTTTGAGATGGCGGCTATATTCCTCTCATTGGAAAAAGCGAACATTACAATAGCTCCGAGGGCAAACGCAAGGAATGTGATTGTGGTATGAGCCAATCCAAATACGCCAATGCCATCGTCCACAACAAAATCCTGTATATTGATAAAAGCCATCGCCAAAGGGAAAGCGAAAAAATATTGCAGGTAGTCTTTCCTTATATTGCGAAGCGCTAACATTTCCTGCGCGCTCCAAAGGTTATGCAAAGACGAAACCAGTTTTGGTATGTATCCTTTTTTTCTTATCTTCAGTTCCGCCATATAAAATTCTCCCGCGGCTCCGTATTGAACGGCAGTTTTTTTGTGCCATGAAAAAACGTCTGTCTGAAAAACACCTCTTCTAACCTAATAATTATATACCTACTTCTCATTTATTTCCTCGCTTTCAAAGCGAATCTCTTTTTTTTCGCAAAAATTATAAAACTTTCCGAGTTTCGCCAATAGTATGGCATAGAGAAGCGTCAGGTAAAAGAGTTATGCGTTGCGTCTGGCCTTTCTGACAGTAGATGAAGCAATATCCATACTTTCTCTATATTTGGTAACCGTGCGGCGGGATATATCAATCCCTTCTTTTTGAAGTAATTTAACGAGTTCCTGGTCACTATATGGTTTTTTCGCGTTTTCATTTGAAATAATAGCGTTAATTCGGGCTTTTATACCCACCGCGCTGACACCAGTTTTTTCATTTTCTTTGGTTATACCCTGGGAAAAAAAGTAACGTATAGGATATAAACCGAAATCACACTGAAGATATTTACGGCTGGCGACACGACTAATGGTAGACGGATGCATATTTACTTTCTCGGCAATATCCGATAATGTCATTGGTGCAAGATATCTGGGACCTTTATTGAAAAATTCTGATTGCAATTCAATAATTGCACATGTTACTGCAAACATTGTACGATTGCGACGTTTAATTGCATCCACTACCCACTCGGCTTCATTGATCTTCTTGCTTATAAAAGAGACCGTTTCACGATCCGGTGAAGAATTCAGCATAGAAAGGTAATCCCTCCGCACATTGATTCTGGGAATCAAACTATCGTAAATTGACGATGCAAACTTTCCTTTCTGATTTAACACACAGATATCAGGCTTAATAAAGGAAACCTCATGGTCATATCCCAATGAAGCGCACGGCTTTGGATTCAATTTCCTGATTGAGTTGTAACAATGTTTGATCATTTCAGGATTTTGCTTAAGTTTCGAGGCAACCTGTAAAAAATGTCCCTGTCCAAGTTGTGGCAGATATCTTTCAATAACATTTTGAAGCAGATCTGTTAATTGGCCGTTTCGCCTTAACTGCAATATCAAGCATTCACTAAGTGTTCTTGCACCCACTCCCGCCGGATCAAGACTCTGAACCATCCCCAGTCCCTTATGAACAATTTCTATCGAATAGCCTGTTAAATTTGCAATTTTATTGACTCCGATTTTGAGGTAACCATTTCTATCCAGGCAACCTATGATATAGGCGCCGGCCCGATATTCCTCATCAGTTGCAGGCTGTAGTCTAAGCTGCCGGATTAGCAGCTCCTGGAAACCCAATTCAGGGCTGCTGATCTGTGCAAACATATCAGATTCATCTTCTTCATTTTGATTAGTCCCATATATATCTGACCTGTATGTATCGCCGTCATAAGTTTTTTCTGCCGAGGACTTTTTTGTAAAGACTTCGTTTTCCCGGGGTTCCACATCTAATGTGGGATTTTCCTCACTTAATTGCTGAACATACATTTCGAGTTCGGTAGAATCCATTCCGAGAATTTTCAATGATTGTTCCATTTTCGGATATAATATCAGCTTTTGATCTACATTTAAGTTCAGCTTCATTGCTATCATCCTTTCGAAATCTTTGATTTCGATAATAGGTGAGGTTATTATAACATATAAAGTGCTTTTCTCAATACTTTTTAGTGAAAGTGCACAAATTAGCAAATGCAGTTTATGGGTTGGTATTGTATACTTACCTTAAGAAGGGGTGTAAATTCATGAATAAAATACTGCTGATTGTTCCGGATAAGGATCTGCAAGAAAGAGCTGAGGCATATTTATCTCATATCAATATCCAGGATGTTATCCTTGAAAGCACACATATGTACGGTACCAGTGAAGCATTGGCAGCCAAGTTTGATGCAAATATAGTCATTGCTCGCGGTATAACAGGACAGGCCATTAAACGTACACATCGTGATATACATTTTGTAGATATCGCCATTACGAGTGATGATATCATTGCTGCTCTGGCCGAATGCAAACGTAAAAACGGAAACCAAAGAATTGCACTTATATTGTCCGACACGAACACAACCCGCTTACAACAGTTAGAGGAGGTTACCGGACTTTCTATCCAACCCTATTATATATCAGATGAAGATGATATTCGATTGGTAATAGAAGATGTTAAAAGCCGCGGTATTCATTCAATTATCGGCGGTGTTACCGTTTGCCAGTATTGTCAGCAGATGGGGCTGTCTGCCATAAAAATCAGAACAGGTGCAGAGGCGATGGAGCGTGCTATCAACGAGGCATTAAATGCTGCCAAAAGTATAAATCGTGAACGCACCAAAACCAATTTACTAAGAACACTTCTTAATAACAACCGGGACGCTATCATAGCAGTGGACAGTGATGGGTTGGTTATTGACATGAACAACCAGGCAAACCTTATTTTTCACCTGCCTGACGAAAAAAAACATCCCCTATATATTCAGGATATTTTTAGTGATGCAGATTGGATAAACACCTTACATACAGGAGAGCATTCTGAACGATTGCAGACCATTGATAACAAGCTTATGCTTGTCAACCGCTCCCCCATCCTGGTAGATTCACACCAAGCGGGTGTATTGCTGACCTTTCAAAATACAGAAGAAATTCGTGAAACGGAAGTCCGTATTAGAAAGCAGTTAAGCAGTAAAGGTCTGGTTGCTCACCATACCTTTGAACACATAGTTGCCGTTAATTCTGTAATGCTTCAACGGATTGCAACTGCCAAAAAATACAGTCAGGTGGAATCCAGCGTGCTTATAATGGGTGAAACAGGTACCGGAAAGGAGTTGTTTGCTCAGAGTATCCATAACGCAAGCAGCCGATGCAAACAACCATTTGTGGCCATAAACTGCGCCGCACTGCCGGAACAGCTTCTAGAGAGCGAGTTATTCGGATACACCGAGGGATCCTTTTCCGGCGCATCCAGAGGCGGTAAAATAGGACTTTTTGAACAAGCTCATAAAGGTACTGTGTTTCTGGATGAAATCGGTGAAATGCCCATCATGCTTCAGGCGAAGCTTCTTCGCGTCCTTGAAGAGAAAGAAATCCGCCGTATCGGAGACAATAAGGTAATTCCTGTAGATATTCGCATTATCTGTGCAACCAATATTAATATACAGGAAAAATTGAGAGATGGACTTTTCCGCCCGGATTTATTTTATCGTATCAATACATTAAGCATCCAAATTCCCCCGCTGCGGGAACGCCCGGAGGATATTGAGACCATTATCCATAAATACATAAAAATTTACTCCCAGCGGGCTAACCGCCCAATACCCAAAGTAACCGCAAATGCCATCCGCCTTCTTCAAACTTATTCATGGCCAGGCAACGTTCGAGAATTGAGGAATTTCTGCGAGCGAATGGTATTGCTTGGAGATAGTGGAATCATTGACGCTGCAGCCATTCGTAATGCCAATCTTTTCGACGGACAGGTCAGCCCTAAGACTGAATATATTGCTGGGCCATCAGAAAAAAACAATTTACAGCTAACTGATGAAGAGCTTGCTTTAAAAATTTTTGCTATGTCGAATATCAGTAAAGCTGAATTGGCAAAGCAATTGGGTATCAGCCGTACCACTCTATGGAGAAAAATGAAGTCTAGAAAATAGATAATAGATAATAAATAATATTTATAATATGTAACACCTTGAAATGTTTTGTTTCAAGGTGTTACATATTGTTTCATAAATTAAGCAATGTTTTAATATTCATTTAACTTATCCCGTCATATTTACTGTCATGCATAATAAAAGAGCAAGCCTATTTGCGCATATTTCAATTAAAAATTTTTTAATTTTTCCAAAGTTGGCACACTTCATGCTGATTAATAAAGTTAGAATGATTGAGCATCTTAAAAAATCAGCAGAATAAAGAAAGGATCCATGATGAAAAAGAGATTCCCGGAAAAAGATCATTTTAATGTAGAACGGACCATTCTCAGGGTATTTTCTGCTTTCGTAAAACTGGGAACAGTGATATCTATTTTAACCCTTGCTTTCTCCTATAGAGAAGCTCTTATAATGCTTAGTTCTTACATATTTCTATGGGCCGCTGTTTATCATCCGTTAATAATCAGGTTTCAGAGAAAATGCGTTTTGCGCAATATTGAGACAACATTAAAACAATGCTTTCCTGATGTAAATTATTTAAAGAAACCTAAAGCAGATTGTCAACTAATAGATAAATCCAGAATACTGCCACCAATCAATAAAAAAAGCTTTATCGCCAGAGAGCAGATTACATGGAAAACGAACCATTACAACTGGAAATCCTTTGACATCAACTATTTTACAGACAAGTTACAGCAATACCCTGCTGACACATTTTCCGGCATGTTCGTTCAGATCACGCTAAACCATGCCACCGAGTACGATTTTATAGTTAAAAGAAAGTTAAGCAGTCAAGGAACAGGTGTCGCAAAGCCGGCTGCGTTATCACAAATTTTCAGCATACAGGGAAACTTAAACGGCAAGCTTCCTGAAAATATAGAACGGACATTATTAAAGCTCGCAGCACAAACCAGTGAGTGTATAAGCCTTTCAGTCGCACGTGATGAAGTATTCATTGCATTGGCTGGTGATTATTTTAAGTCATCCTATAAATTATCACAGCCTATAACGGGTGAAACATTTTCAGTTCCGCCTATACCGAGATTAAAAGAATTAGAGGAAATTGTCTGCGCCCTGTTATGAAAGGATGTGATTATTTCGAAATTATCCCTCTACTTACGAAACACCACTTAATTCTATGGGAAAAAACATCGGACCTACCTATAATGAAATTGCAAATATTCCCTTATTTATCTGGGATCCTCGTTTCAGTCAGTCCAAAGTATTTCAGGAACCAAAAATGTTTGATTTAAAGAATGACCCTGAAATGAATCACTGCATTGAGGACGCTGAACTTGAGAAAAAACTCCGTGACGGCTTAGCCGAAGTTCTCAGACTCAACGCTGCACCGGACGAAATTTTTAACCGTTATCATTTATAGCTAAATTAAAAATACAAGGATTGGAGGAATCAAAATGACCAGAAATAAAGTATTGCCATTGCTTACTTTAGTCGTAGCTATTGTTTTCATTGTTGTTGGATTTACATCCTATGGCTTTTGGGATCCCATCAAGGGTCCTACAGGCGGCTTTTTCCCCATTATCGTCAGCATTCTTCTCTTTATTTTGAGTGTTGTTCTTTTAGTTAAAAAACCCACCGAAAAAGAAGTTGTGCGCTTCCCCCTTGATGACTTGGCAGTTATCGTTGCCGCTTTGTCTGTCATTATCATGGCTTACCTCATCGGTATGATACCTGCCATTTTAGTTTATTTGTTTGTTTGGACAAAATTTGTCCAGAAAGAAAGTATTAAGACATCTCTTATAATGGTGCTTACCGTAGGCGGCACTCTAGGTCTGGTTTTCGGAGTATGGTTTGCCACACCATTCCCGGAACCATTGATTATGAAATTACTGGGAGTATAGCAAAGGAGGAAAAACTACATGGAAAATTTGCAGAGCCTGTTTTACGGGTTTGAGGTTGTTTTTACAACCCAAAATCTATTAGCAGCATTTTTCGGCTCAATTATTGGACTTTTTGTGGGAGCCATGCCCGGTATTGGCAGTCTTGCGGGCGTTGCACTTCTGCTTCCTTTAACTTTCAAGTTTAACCCTACTACTGCCATCATTCTACTCGGTGCTTTATATTTCTCTAACATGTATGGCGGTGCATACAGCGCTATCCTTATCAATATACCCGGCGACGGTCCGGCTATTATGTCAACTCTGGACGGCTATCCAATGGCTAAAAAAGGTAAAGCAGGTACCGCACTTTGGACCTCTAACCTGTCCTCTTTCATTGGCGGCGGTATAGGTATGGTCATCGTAACCTTCCTCGGCCCTGCACTGGCCCGTATCGGACTTAACTTTGGACCTGTAGAAATGGCTTCAATCATGCTTGTAGCAATGACTTCAATAGGTTGGTTAATGGGAGATGATCCTCTTAAAGGTTTAATTTCTACCTGCTTAGGTATGTTAATAGCTTGCATAGGGATCGATAGTGTTGTCGGCTCACCAAGATTTAATTTTGGTACCATCCAACTCATGGGAGGTATTCCATTCACTCCTCTGGTTATCGGCCTAGTCGGTTTTTCACGTGTCATTTCCATGATGCAGGCCAGGGGCGAAAAGAGTCCTGATATCATCAAGCTTAAAATGACTGAAGGCTTTCCCAATGCCCATGAACTAAAGCTTATGTTTTGGCCGTCAGTAAGAGCAGGTTTTGTCGGAACATTTGTCGGAGTTCTTCCCGGCGCGGGCGCTACTGCAGCCTCTTTCCTCTGCTACGCAATGCAAAAGGCTTTTAAAAATGAGACGCCAATGGGCAGCGGTTCCATAGAAGGTCTTGCGGCAACTGAAAGCGCTAATAACGCTGCAGCTTCGGGTGCTTTCGCTCCGCTTCTGGCTCTTGGCATTCCAGGTTCGGGTACAGGCGCGGTATTACTCGGCGGTTTAATGATGTGGGGTCTTAACCCTGGTCCATTATTATTCCAAACAAATCCGGATTTTGCCTGGGGATTGATTGCATCTTTATACGTTTCAAACATTGTAGCATTGGTTATTGGATTCCTGCTGATCCCTCTACTGTCTAAAGCAATCAGGGTTCGTACAGGTTTAATGATTCCTGCCATTACTGCAGTATGCATAATAGGATCCTATAGCACAACCAATTCTATGTTTGGTGTTTGGGTTATGGTTATCTCCGGAATTATCGGCTATATCATTGAGAAGTTTGGATACTCGGCAAACCCCACCGTTCTTGCAATCGTTTTGACAAATATTTTTGAGGTTAATCTAAGAAGATCTTTCATCATTTCTAACGGAAGTCCCCTTATTTTCTTCCAAAAACCGATTTCCGCAGCTATGATGATCATTCTCTTCGGTATTGTTATCGCATCCATAGTAAAGCCAATCATTGACAAAAAGCGTCAAAAAGCAAAGGCATAAATTTAAATAATGAAATCTATTTAGTATTTATAATAGATTAAAAAAATTAAGGAGTGAATCAAATGAAAACAACAAAGAAAACCAGAGCTTTAGCAGCGATCCTTGGAAGTGTCATGCTGGTTTTCTTTGTTGTTTTCAT
>DOHN01000069.1:3024-5863 GCA_003535195.1 Ruminiclostridium sp. | reverse complement strand
CTTTTCAATGTGACAAGCTACACCATTAGTGTTATGCACTCCTCTTCGCTGCCGTCATACCCAATATCGGCCAGCAGCTCTATCACCTCGTCGGGCACCGGCAGGCTTTTTTCTTCTACAAGGCTGTAAAGCATTTTTTTCGTCTTCCGCCTGGTCAAAAAATCCTGTCCCTCTTTGTCCAGTCCTTGTTCAACCAGCTGCTTGTAGGTATGGACGGCCTCTTCGGGTGCATTGGCACAGAAACCGATGACCTGGGGCATTTCACTTTCAATAATTCTTTCGAGGGTTCCGCCTGCTGATGTAATGACGCCTAAAGGCGTATTGAGCTCATGTGCAATTCCTGCCACAAGTCTGCCCAAAACCACCATTTTCTCCTGCTCAACCATCTGGTGCTGAGCATCTTCCAGATCCTCTATGGTTTTTTCCAGCTCCGAGGTGCGCTCTGCCACTTTTGCTTCAAGCTCATCATTCAGCTTTTTCAGAAGCTGCTCGTTTTCCAGGGATTTCTTTTGAGCCGCACATATTTCCTGCAGCATGTGTTCAAGATCCTCTGCCATCCCCTGAATTTCGGGAAAGGTTTTCTTGAATTTAAGGGGCTCGATTTTCTCCATAACCAAACGGTGAGAAGCTCTCCCGGCCGCGATCATGCTCATCCTGATCCGCTCCAGAGGCTGAACCAGAATATAATTGAGTATAAAAGCCGATACCGCGGTTATGAAAAAGATGCTGAGGTTGATTCGCATAATATCCTGCACAAGCCCCTCATAAAAGCGGTTCCGGCTTTCGGACCGGTCATACCAGATGGTGGCATAGGCAATGACTTGTCCTGCGTCGTCAAACCTGTGAATCGGAATGACATTCTCCATAATATATTTGCCCCGGGGTGCTTCCGTCGCTTGAACAATTTCTTCACCCTGACGTGAAAGCCATATCAAAGTATTGTCATGGAAACTAATTTTTAAAGAGCTTAAATTTTTATCCTGCAATTCGGCGGAAACGAATTTTTCCAGGACATCGATGGCGTAATTCCAGACAGCCAGCCCAGAGGAATGCTGGACGCGCATTTCCAATTGGTTCCTATAATCGTCAAAGGCTTTGTTGCTCTTTTCCAGGCTGATTCGGGCACCTATCAATACGCCGGGAATAGTCAGCAGCAAACTGATGATGCAGGCTAAAGCAGCCACTCTTCCCGCCAGACCGAATTTTTCAAAAAAGCGGTCCTTCTTTTGAGTAAACAATATCATTGAAATTCACACATCCCCTTTGCCACATTTTCAGGTAGATAGCGGGAATAAATTTTATAAAGAGTCCCATCATCTTTCATTTCTAGGACGACTTTCTGAAATTGTTCCAGATCATGAAAAGTAAAGTATTGCTTGCTGAGGCTGATGCACCTTTTGAGAGGCTTTTCATCGGGTGCCCAGTCCATGACGGCTATTTGGCCGAAATCCATTTTCTCAAAATAATAAAGATAGGCTGCCGGAATGCCAAACGTAACCTGTATCCAGCCCTCCTTCATCATCTTGAAAATATCTTCGGTATCCTTTGCCTCCACCACCAGGTGCCTTTCCTTCAGCTTTTGAATCAACCCGTTATAATGCAGACCGTAATAATAGCCGCGGATAATGCCGATCTTAATCCCCCGGCTTTTAAGGAGCTCTTCTTCGGTCTTAAGACCAGCATCCTTACGGACCAGAACATAGTTTTTTTCAACAAAATAGGGAATGAACCAGGAATACTCAGCCCTGGAGCTGGTTTCTACCGTAGAAACACTAATGGGCAGCGATCCATCCTCCAGCATGGAATAGATTCTGGCTCGGGGCATTACCTTTTGAACAATGTCCAGTTCCAATCTTCTTGATATCTCTTCTATAATATCCTTATTAAGGCCCGAATCCGTGTCGTCATTGTAAAGATAGCCGCTGTTATACAAAGCTGATGTAATCTCTCCGCCGTTTTGGGGCTCGTTCGAAACGCTGTTATAATCTTCCTTAAAATAGCCCGCAGAGGATCTTGCATTGCCGATGCCATTTCCAGCAATAAACTGGCTTTCAAAGTATATATAGTTGGAGCAGGCTACCGAAAATATAAAAATGGCGCCTGCTAAAAAAGCTGTCAGACGATTTTTCATCCGGTTTCCTTTTCAATCTGATTCAAGAGATTGCTGGAATGGTAAAACTCACTGTAGTTCCTTGATTTTCCTTACTTTCTATATCGACATTTCCGTGATGCTTCTCAATGATTTTTTTGACCGTTGCAAGTCCGACGCCGGAGCCTTCAAAACTCTTTTGAGTATGCATTCTCTGAAATATTCCAAACAATTTAGAGGCATAGGCCATATCGAAGCCGACTCCGTTATCGGTTACAGAAAACTTATAGCGGCCCGTTTTATTGGAACAGGCAACTTTAATCAGAGCTTTTTCTCTGGACCGTGTAAACTTTACAGCATTGCAGAGAAGGTTGGACACCACCTGCTTAAGAAGCACTGCATCACCCTGTACCTTTGGAAGAGTGCCCTCAATATTGAAAATGATATCTCTTCCTCCCTCGGCAGCTGCGATCTCCTGGTAAGCAGCTCTAAAAAGCTTATCCATATCCACCGTTGAGAGCTCCAGCTGAGCCTCGGCGGCTACCGCATACTGCAGAAGTTTTTCAATAAGGGAAAACATGCTGCTGCAAACATTGCGTATTTTTATAAGAGTATCTGTCACATGACCGTTTAATTCGTGCTGGTAGTCCTCCAGAATAAATTTGGCATAATAATCAATGGCTCTGAGCGGGGATTTTAAGTCGTGAGAAACGGTATATGTAAAAGCCTCCAGCTCCTTGATTGCATCCT
>DOHN01000069.1:2279-2880 GCA_003535195.1 Ruminiclostridium sp. | reverse complement strand
CCTCTTTTGAACTGTATTTTCCAGCCCCTTGTTCATTCTGATGATCTGTATTGTTTTCTCTTCAAGTTCCAGCCGGGTATGGTATTTTTCAATGGCCTGCCCGACAGTTAGAATCAGATTTTCCCTATCCCAGGGTTTTTGAATATAGTGGTACAATTCTGCATTATTGATGGCATACTGTACGGCCTCCAGGTCAGAATACCCTGTTAATAATATTTTCAGCGCTCTGGGTATTTTTATGTTTAATATGGACAGCAGTACCTCACCCGTCATGCCCGGCATCTGCTGATCCGATAATACCACCAAAATGCGGTCACCGTTTTTTTCCGACTCCTCCGCGATTTGAAGGGCTTCTTCACCACTTAATGCAGTCTCAATGATATATTTGCCGGTAAGGCCCCTCATCAGCTCCATTTTCAGGGCTTCCAACACCATCTCCTCATCATCGACACAGAGGATCTTCTCTTTCAATATACTCACCGCCTGAGATAAAAAATTGTAATTTTACAGCTTCATTTATTATAACATGTCCGCATGTTTCAAGGTTCCCGGGACCCGTCAGCAATCATATCATGCTTTTATGATTTAGCGTCATGAGTGA
>DOHN01000069.1:358-2153 GCA_003535195.1 Ruminiclostridium sp. | reverse complement strand
TTATGATTTAGCGTCATGAGTGATGTTTTTACGCGCCCTCAAGAAAATCCGTCCTGGATTTATTCAGTAGCTCCGCAACCCTGCTCCGCTTACACACTTCACTCTGCCGCTTTTCAAAGTTATTGTGGTTTAATGCTTTTGAAATCTTTTATTTATCGCTGAAAACAAAGAACCACGCCGAAAAGGGGGGTTCATGGACTGGGTTTTTAATGACCCTGGTAAGACCCTTCGGCGTGGTTTTAAAAAGCATCTTTTCAGCTTAATAAGCTCTTCCCCAATAGAGCATCTGCTTTGCCTCTTTACCGCAGCAGACACATTTATCGCTGATTTTCTCCTGCTCAAAGGGAATACAGCGGGCCGTGGCAGCCATTCTGTCTTTGATGGCTTTCTCACAGGCCTCGTCCCCGCACCACATGGCCTTGATAAAGCCAGGGGTGGCATTTAAAATGGATTCCATTTCGTCTAAGCTGGCAGCCTTAAAAGTTCTGCGCTCTCTGTGGGCCAAGGCTTTTTGATACAATGAATGCTGGATTTCTTCCAGTATCTGGGGCACCCTTGTCTCCAGTTCATCCATGGAGATAAACATTTTCTCCCGGTTTTCGCGTTTGACAAGCACCACCTGGTTTTTCTGGATATCCTTGGGACCCACTTCCAGGCGCAGAGGTACACCGCGCATTTCATGCTCGGAGAATTTCCAGCCGGGCATTTTATCCGAATCGTCAACGCTTACACGGCACACCTTGGAAAGCCTTTCCTTCAGCTCATAAGCCTTATCCAGAACACCTTCCACATGCTGCTGCACGGGTACTATAACAAGCTGAACGGGCGCCACCCGCGGGGGAAGCACAAGCCCCGAATCATCCCCATGCACCATAATAACGGCGCCTATGAGCCTGGTAGAAACTCCCCAGGAGGTCTGATGCGCATATTTAAGCTGATTATCCTTATCCAGGAACTGAATTCCGAAAGCCCTGGCAAAACCGTCTCCGAAATTGTGCGAGGTGCCCGACTGCAGCGCCTTGCCGTCATGCATCAGGCTTTCAATGGTATAGGTGGCCTTTGCGCCCGCAAATTTCTCCTTTTCAGTCTTTTGCCCTTTAATAACGGGTATGCCGAGGAACTCCTCGCAGAAGGAGGCATAGACATTCAGCATGCGGATGGTCTCCTCCTGGGCCTCTTCAGGGGTCGCGTGGACAGTGTGCCCCTCCTGCCATAAAAATTCAGCAGAACGGAGGAATGGCCTTGTGGTTTTCTCCCATCTGACCACGGAGCACCATTGATTGTACAGCTTGGGCAAATCCCTGTAGGACTGGATAATATCCTTGTAATGATCGCAGAAAAGCGTTTCGGAAGTCGGGCGGACGCAGAGCCTTTCAGCCAGCTCTTCGCTTCCCCCGTGGGTAACCCAGGCCACTTCGGGGGCAAAACCCTCCACATGGTCCTTTTCTTTCTGCAGAAGGCTTTCCGGGATAAACATAGGCATATAGACATTTTCATGCCCGGTTTCCTTAAAGCGCCTGTCCAGCTCCTTTTGTATCAGTTCCCAGATGGCATATCCATAAGGGCGAATGATCATACAGCCTTTTACGCTGGAATAGGCCATTAAATCAGCCTTTCGAACGACGTCGGTATACCATTGAGCAAAATCTTCGTTCATTGATGTAATCGCTTCTACAAATTTCTTATCCTGTGCCATAAAAACCTCCGATATTTTTTATATTGAAAACGGCAAATAAAAAATCCGCCCCTATACTTGGGACGGATAACTTTTACCGCGGTACCACCCTGATTGGCT
>DOHN01000069.1:0-252 GCA_003535195.1 Ruminiclostridium sp. | reverse complement strand
CGCGGTACCACCCTGATTGGCTTTCTTTTAAAAAGCCCGGCTTCATTAGTCTTTAACGGGACTGGCGCAGGCCTCGTCGGCCTTGTGTCTCGGGGGTGGGACGAAAGACCGGCACCCATGAGAATCTCTCACCAGTGATCCTCTCTCTTTATTGCAGCCTCTTCCTTCATATTCCCGTCATCAACAGATATTAAGATTAACTTATATTATATTATAATGTTTTTCGAAATGTCAACGCCCCTATGGATCTTC
>DOHN01000042.1:9972-13020 GCA_003535195.1 Ruminiclostridium sp. | reverse complement strand
ACTTTATCGACCGCATTCATTAAGGCCGCTAAGCCTTGATTGCTCCGTGCATTGGTGGGGACCACCGGCACGCCGAGACATTGGGAAAGGGTTTGAAAATCAATGTGTATTTTCTTTCTTTTCGCCTCATCAATGAGGTTCACGCAAACCACAACGTCTTTTGTAATTTCCAGGGTTTGCAGCACCAGATTTAGATTTCTTTCCAGACAAGTGGCATCGGTTACGATCACAGTGGCATCGGGCCGGCCAAAGCAGATAAAATCTCGCGCGACTTCTTCCTCCGTGGAATTTGCCATCAGTGAATAAGTGCCCGGAATATCAACCATGATGAAATTCCTGTCCTTGTACCGATATTTCCCCTGAGCATTGGTAACCGTTTTCCCGGGCCAATTGCCCGTATGTTGATTGAGTCCTGTTAAACTGTTGAAAACCGTGCTCTTTCCCACATTGGGGTTTCCTGCCAGCGCAATGACCTTGTCCTCAGGGGTCAGGCGCTCAATTATGAGCGTATCTTCAAGGACCCCCATCCCCGTCGACTGATGTGTGAGACCCATGGCTGTAACTCCTCCGGATATTGATTTTTAATTCAATTGATTTCTACAAGGATTTTGCCTGCCTCCTCATGGCGCAAAGCAATAACGGCCCCGCGTATATGATAGGCGGTAGGATCGCCCGATGGGCTTTTTTGGAGCGCCTCAACCATGGTATCCAAAATAAGGCCCAGGTCCAGCATTCTTCTCCTTGTTCTGCCGTCCGCCGTAAGCGCTTTGACTCTTGCTTTGCCGCCCAGCGGCAGCAAATTTAACGGGATGACTTCACTGTCCATAAAATAAACCTCCTGCATGTTTTAAAGACATGCGCGCAGCTATCTTTTTAAGGGAAGAGAAAGATTTTTACCCTAGACTAATATATGAAATATAAAAAGCTTGTGTTACGAATATGATTAAAAATATAAGGGGATAGGTGGTGTCCAAATTGGAAAGAAATGAATTCCATACCGTCCGCGGTTATCAGCTGCTTAATCAGGGCGGAAGGCTGCTTACAGCCTCTATGGAGGACTATCTTGAAATGATATACCGGAATATTCAGGAAGAGGGCTATATGAGAATGAATACCCTCTCAGAGCTTCTGAATGTAAAACCCTCATCGGCCACTAAAATGGTCCAGAAGCTTACCGAGCAGGGATTAGTGGCCTATAAAAAGTATGGCATCATTTTTCTGACCGACAGCGGAAAAAAGATCGGCGAGTTTCTTTTGCGCAGACACAATATCCTGGAAAAGTTTTTGCGGGTGGTTGGCATCAAAGAAAACCTGCTGAAAGAAACCGAGCTGATCGAGCATAACATCAGTGTCCATACCCTTAGAAATATCGAACGGTTTATCCGGTTTGTTGAAAAGCATCCGGAAGTTCTCAGCCTGTATGAAACGTTTCGTTTGTCCGATGACCCCGGAGATTCCGGATTGGCGTCTGATTGGTATCAAGGGTGATATAACCCTGCTTTAAAATGTGCCCCAGCCAAACTTTTTGCATCTGCCGCAGACGGCAACGGCCGCTGCCCCGAGTAATCCGCCGTTATAACCAAAAGCCGAAGGCATAATTTTTAATTCTTTATTGGCGCTTCTGTAAATAAAGCGCCGAATATTTTCCAGAAGATATTTTTCATAGACGGCAAATGCCAGAGAAACACCGCCGCCGATAATGACATACCGGGGATTGATGAGATTGCATGCCCCGGCAATAGCTTTGCCCAGGTAATAGCCCTCCAGCTTAAAAGTCTCCACCGCAAGCGGATCCTCTTTTGCTGCCAGACCGGCAATATATTTTGCATCTACTTCCCGTTTCTCCGTGGTTCCGCAGCCGCCCAGCTCCATATAGTTTCGCACAATGCCCGGCCCTGCCGCATACATTTCCAGGCAGCCTGATTTTCCGCATTTGCAGGGGCGTCCGTTTTCAACCACGGTAATATGTCCGAGCTCCCCGGCATTGCCGAAGGCGCCGTAGTAGAGGGAATCCTTTGCGAATATCGCTCCCCCTATACCATTGGAAACCGTGAGATACAAAAAATCACCGACGCCCCTGCATGCTCCGAAAAGTCGCTCTGCAAGGGCACAGGCTTGGGCGTCATTATCAATATATACCGGTATGTCGAATTCCTTGCTTAAAATGGCGGCCACCGGTATATTACTGATGCCTGAAAAGCTGGCTTCCACCCAATACCCTGTTTTCGGATCAGCCAGGCCGGGAATGGTCACACCAATGCAATCAGGCCGGTAATCCGGATTTTTCTCCAAAAGAAGACGGGCCGCCGCGATAATGCCTGCCATCACCTTTTCTCCTGAGCCCGGCGTACAGGCACAGCGGTTTGCGGCGTAAATCCCGCCCTCTTCATTTAAAAGGCCGGTCATGTATTTGGATCCGCCTATATCTATGGCCAAGATGTCATGCTTCAAGGCCCGTCACCTCATAAAATATTTTAGAATAGCCCTTTTGCATTCCTTTTGATCCATTGGAATCTAAAATGACCTTCCACGCTATTTTGCTCTCAGCGCCGAATCGAAGCTCCTGTCTGAGGGCGCAAAGTTGATTTTTTGGGTAAATTCATAGGCCTCTCTAGCACCAAAAGTCCGTTCCATGCCGCTGTCCTCCCATTCAACCGAAAGGGGACCATCATAGCCCATCTGGTTGANNTCCACGCTATTTTGCTCTCAGCGCCGAATCGAAGCTCCTGTCTGAGGGCGCAAAGTTGATTTTTTGGGTAAATTCATAGGCCTCTTTAGCGCCAAAAGTCCGCTCCATACCGCTATCTTCCCATTCAACCGAAAGGGGACCTTCATAGCCCATCTGGTTGAGCTCACGGATCATACCGTCGAAATCCACATTCCCGTGACCCAGGGATACAAAATTCCAGCCCCTGCGAGTGTCTCCGAACTCTATATGGCTGCCCAGTATGCCGGCTTTTCCGTCTGGCTTTACCCTGACGTCCTTCATATGCACATGATAGATCCTGTCGCCAAAATCACGAAGAAAAATACAAGGATCCACGCCCT
>DOHN01000042.1:9231-9838 GCA_003535195.1 Ruminiclostridium sp. | reverse complement strand
CCACGCCCTGCCAGACAAGATGGGAGGGATCGAAATTAATACCCAGCGCGGGGCGGAACTCAAAGGTTTTCAGAAGTTTTTCGGTGGTGTAATAGTCAAATGCTATTTCCGCGGGATGAATCTCCAGGGCCAACTTTACATCACATTCATCAAAAACGTCGAGTATGGGATCCCAGAGCTCTTTTATCCGTTCAAATCCTTGATCCACCATTTTTTGAGGGGTCTGGGGATAGGAATACCAGTAAGCCCATATGGGAGAGCCCATAAAGCATGTCACAATATGTATGCCCAGCTTTTTTGCCGCCCGGGCAACAGCCTTCATTTCTTCCACGGCCCAGTCCCGTATTTCATCGGGTTTGCCGGAAAGGCTGCCTGGGGCGAAATTATCCAGCCGGGGATCCCAGTTGTCCCCTACGCATTGGCCAATCAAATGCGCGCTTATGGCCCATATTCCCAAATTATATTTTTTAAGCAGCGAATGAAAATCCATAACATATTGGTCATCCTCTAAAGCTTTGCGGACATCCAGATGGGCATGGCATGCCGCCTCAATGCCCTGGTAACCAATGCTGCTCACCAGGCTGCAAAGCTCTTCCGGGGAAAGATC
>DOHN01000042.1:5447-8909 GCA_003535195.1 Ruminiclostridium sp. | reverse complement strand
GCCGCTGGTCTGCTCCTTATTCGAGGTAAGCAGGTCAAGCTCATAGGGGATCACTTCACCATCCCGCTTCTCCACAATAAGTGAATATTTTGGGTCGTCATACATTCGAATAACCCCTTCCGTGCAGTAGAGCTTCGTAGAATTATCCTCTGCGCCGTAGTCGGTCCAGCTCACATGCATGGTGCCTACCGCTCCGCTTTCCAGAGTATAAATACAAAAGGCGTTATCATCAACGGTGATGGGCCTGCCATCAGGAAACTTTTTATCCAGGGTTGCGATGACGGCAGAGGTTCTTACAATTTTCTGGCCGGTCAAATAATAAATCAGGTCTGTTTTATGTACGCCCAAATCAGCCATGGCGCCAAAGGAGGCCACCCGCTTATCAAAAAACCATGAATCCTTTCTGCCGGTCCAGCCCTCGGGGCCCGGATGACAGAACTTGGTCTGAAAGGCTATCAATTTTCCAAGCTCTCCGCTGTCCAAAATTTCCTTGGCCCTGGCATGGGCCTTTGCAAGGCGCTGATTAAGGCCAATCATCAGAAACTTTCCGGCATTGTCCGCTTCCCGGACCATGGCCTCGCAATCCTCAAGGGTGGTTGCCATAGGCTTTTCACAGAGCACGTGACGGCCGGCCCTGAGCGCTTGGATGGCAACCTGTGCATGA
The DNA here is from genome assembly GCA_003535195.1 of Ruminiclostridium sp. Taxonomy (GTDB): domain Bacteria; phylum Bacillota; class Clostridia; order DSM-8532; family DSM-8532; genus DTU059. The sequence continues at coordinate 8,245 of DOHN01000042.1, read as the reverse complement.
TACGCATTTGCAACGCAGACACTGACTGCTTCCACATCCGAAGCCAGCAATTCCTCAATGGAGCCATAAGCTCTGCCCCCGTATTGTTCTGCCATTTTCTGCGCCTTTTCAGGGATCACATCATAAAAGGCGGTCAGCCGGCAATGCGGATTTTCCGCATATTCAGGCGCATGGCGTACTTCCGTTATTTTTCCGCACCCAATAATACCTACCTTCAGCATCTTTCTCTTCCTTTCTTAAAGACCTGTTAATTCCGGTTCCTTCTGTTCTGGAGATTCTGCATCAAGACTGCGATTACAATGATGGCAGCGCTTATTGCACCGTTTAAGTAAGTGGATACATCCGCTGCAGTCAATATATTGCTGATCATCTTAAACATCAGCACACCCATAAAGGTCCCGATGATTTTGCCCCTGCCGCCGCTCATAGCCGTTCCCCCGATAGCCACCGCAGCAATGGCATCCATTTCATATCCGGTTGCCGCTGACGCGGCCGCTACAGCCGTGGTGCGGGACGCGTAAATAACCGATACAATGCCGCAGAGCATGCCTGTGATGATAAAGGTAGAGGCCTTGACAAGATCAACACTGATGCCTGAGAGCCTTGCGGAGGTCTCATTGCTTCCCACTGCATAGATGTGCTTGCCGAGCTTTGTCTGCTTCATAATAACATCAAACAGCAGGCCCGCGGCGCAAAAAATGATCATCAGATATGGAATTTTGAAACGAGCGGTTATTTGAATGCCGCCAACGGCAAGCATGCGGAAGTATTCAAAAAGCTCCTTATCCACCGTGAAAGGCCCTCCGGCGCCAAAATGGTTGATGACCGAACGGCAGGCCCCCTGCATGGCCATAGTGGCCACCATGGAGGGCATTCCTCCTTTCGTGACAAGAAGGCCGTTTATACTTCCCAGCACGAACCCGCAGCCGATACAAAAAATCAGCATGACAGCGGCGCTTCCCGTCCTATTCAGGATCAGAATGCCAAAGCCGCCGATGATGGCCACCTGGGAGCCCACGGAAATATCTATGAGCCCGGCCGATATGACCATGCTCATGCCCATTGCAATGAGCCCGACCATAGAGCTCTGTACAAAGATATTGGAGATGTTGGTCCAGGTAAAGAAGTTCTTATTGACACTGGCCGCAATAATGACCAGCAGTATAAATGACAGGACAAAACTGTATTCTGTAACCAGCTTTTTAGAAAGTTCCTTCGGGGATGCAATTTTTAATGATTTAAGCATATTTTTCACCCTCCAAATTCGCACCGGTGGAATAGTACATTACATTTTTCTCTGTCAATTCATCCCGGCCTAAAGCTGCATTGATTTCACCCTTATACAGAACCAGACAGGAGTCCGCCACCTTGAATATTTCCGGGAATTCCTGGCTGAATATGATAATGCCCTTTCCCTGGCGGGCGAAATTCAGTATGAGATGATATATTTCAAACTTTGTTCCCACATCAATGCCCTGGGTTGGATTATCAAACAGTATGACGGTGGAATCTGTTTCAAGCCACCTTCCAAGAATGACCTTCTGCTGATTTCCCCCTGACAGGGAGGTGATGGGGTTTTGAGGCTGCTCCGTTTTTATGGCCAGCGCTTTCTTCTGCCGCAGGAATCTTTCATGCTCGGCCTTCTTGTCGATAAAAAGGCTTTTATGCTTTGTATTTAAGTATCCCATGGAAATATTGTCGTAGGTGGAAAGGTCGTTATGTATGCCCCGTTCCTTCCGCATCCGCGGTACCATTACTATTCCCCGGCTCAAAAAAGCCCGTATTTTGGACCCGGCCTTCATGAGTTTTCCGTTAACGAGAATTTCACCCTTATAGGGTATTACGCCGTACAAAGCGTCCGCCACAGCATCGCGGCCGCTTCCGTGCAAGCCTGTAACAGCAAGGATCTCACCGGCATGTAATTCAAAGGATATATTTTTAAAGCCCTCCCCCGAGAGATTCCGGACCGATAAAATAACCTCTTCGCGGGAGCTGTTCACATGCCTCGAAAATTCGTCGTCGGCCAGCTGGCGGCCTATCATCAGCTCTGTAATGCCATTCTCGTCAATATCCCCTAACCTGCCCTTGGCTACAAGCCTGCCATCTCGCAGCACGTAATAGGTCTCACATATTTCAAAAAGCTCCGGTATTTTATGGGAAATATAGATAAAGCTCACGCCTTCCTCTTTCAGCTGCCGCATAATGGAAAAAAGGTTTTCTATTTCATGGGTCGAAAGCGCCGTTGTCGGTTCATCCATGATAATCAGCTCGCATTTAAAGAGCAGTGCCTTGGCGATTTCCACCAGCTGCATCTGCGAGACGCTCAGGCTGCCCAGGCGCTGCTTGGGGTCAAAATCCATGTGCACCTTTTCGAGCAGCGCCTCGGTGTTGCGGTACATGGTCTCGTGGTCTATCACCGGGATGGCGCCCAGCACCTTCTTGGTGGGATAGCGTCCCACATAGATGTTCTCCGCCACCGAGCGCTCGGTGATGGGCTGCAGCTCCTGATGCACCATGGCGATGCCCAGGTTGAGTGCCTGCAGGGGGTTGTCGATGTGCACGGGCTTTCCCTCGTAGATGATTTCGCCCTCATCCATCTTATAAATGCCGAACATGCACTTCATCAGCGTGGACTTGCCGGCGCCGTTNNAAATTCAGCTCCTGGTGTATAAAACGTATGCCGTACTGATTAGCCGTTCTGGCATTGGTGATGCTCACTCTTTGGCCGTTGATAAACGTCTCCCCCGTGTTTGCCGGATAACTGCCGGCAAGGACATTCATCAGGGTGGATTTGCCGG
>DOHN01000042.1:990-5297 GCA_003535195.1 Ruminiclostridium sp. | reverse complement strand
GTGGATTTGCCGGCGCCGTTTTCACCCAGCAGACCCACGATCTCTCCCGTATCAATGGTGAAATCAACATGGTCAACAGCCCGAACAGGGCCGAAGTCTTTTACAATACCCCTCATTTCAACCAGCATTCTTGCTTCTCCTCTCAAACAATATCCATAGCTTTCAGCTGTTTTAAAAAGTCCATTATGGTGCTTTAAGCCGGCTGATTTCTATTATTTTGGTTCTGTAAATCCTCGGGTTTTTAATGAAGCCGGCCGGGAGCTTACCGACCGGCTTTTTTAAGGTACTGGATCAGAAATTGCCGATGGAATATCTTTCGGCATAGATGTCGCTCTTTCTGTAAGAGTTAAAATCATGATTCGCACTGCCGGCATTGCTGATGGAGAAGGAGGGAATCAGGTACTGGCCGTTGGTCAGGTTGGCCCCGGTATACTTTTCACCGTAGAGATGTGTGACCGAAAGCCTCAGGGCCTCGCGGATAAATGCGGGAGCAAAATAGAAGGTACAGAACTTCACGGGCAGCTTGGTGGTCTCAAATTTGACCATGGTTGCCTCCCTTCCTCCCACGGATGTGATGAGCTTGATATTGATTTTGGCAGGGCCCGAATATGCATCCAGCGCATTCATGAGGCCGTCCACAATTTCATCGTCATGGGTAACGATCAGGTCCAGATCTTCGATCTCCTTTTTGGATTTGGCATTGAGCCATTCCTCCATCTGGCCCTGTGCGGTCTCGGTGGACCAGTTGGTAACAAAGGTATTGGCAACCTGGGCAAATTTCTTGTCAATGACTCCATCCATTCCGTCACTGCGCTGGGAGGTAACAGTAGAGCTGTCGCCCACAAAACGTAAATACTGAACGGAATCCATATCTGCATAGTATTTGTTGAGATAATCGCCCATCATCTGGCCGATGCCCACGTTGTCACCCATGATCTCACCTACAAGACCCTGGAAATTATTGATTAGCCGGTCGTAAACCACAAGTTTAACGCCTGCGTCAATAATACTCTGGGCTGCGCTTCGAAGCGCCTCGCCTTCCATGGGCCACAGCATAATCAGATCGACAGCCCCGCCTGCCAGCAGGTTTTCAATGGATGTGATCTGGTCAGAGGCCTCCAGGCCATCCTTTACTACAATCTCCAGCCCTTTATACCTTTCCATGAGCGCATCGGCTTCCATTTTGGCATGAGCCACGCTTTCCCCTGTAAAGCCGTGGTCTCCCGATGGAATCACAACACCGATTTTAAAGGATTTGGCTTCCGGTGTGGCGGCAGGAGTCGCCTTGGGGGTCTCCGGAGCAGAGGTGGGGGCAGCCGACGGGCTGTTCTGGGTAGTGGGAGCAGAACCGCAGGCTGCGCAGGTCAGAACCATCATAACAACCAGGACCAGACACAATACTCTTTTCATACTATTTTCCTCCTGTAATAAATTTTTATTGATAGCCGGTGCATGCCGCGTTATCCTGAAAACAATCTCTGTTTTATAAAATGAACCGCTGCATTTTACAGGCTTTCAAGCTTTTTTAGGATGTCGGCGAGGCAGGCCGTTCCTGTCGTACCGATCTGCGTGATGACAACGCCTGCCGCGGCGTTCCCTGCAAGTGCGGCCTCCGCCCAGCCGGCACCCTTGGTGAGGGCGAAAACCGCGCCTGCGTTAAAGGCATCTCCGGCTCCTACAATATCCACCGGCCCTTGGGCACGAAAAGCAGGAATGCGGTGCGGGCAGCCATCAAACACAAGGCTTCCCGACTCCTCCAACGTTATATATACGGGCCGCCTGTTTTTCGCATAGAGCTTTTCAGCATCTTCAAGCAGTTTCTTTGACTCCGGAGCGCCGGAGTTTTGGACGTATATACCGGCAAGCTCCTTCTGGTTGCACTTGACGACGCAGTTTCGGAATTTATCAATATGCCCCCGGGAATCTGCATAGAAAAGCACATGGGGGTATTCTAGGGCCAGATCTCCCAGAAAATCCCTGATATTAGATGTTACAGCGGCAAAATCATCTTCTTCAAACTGGTCGCAGACAACGACTGCATCGCTGACAGCAGCGGCCATGCCTAGGTTTTCAATAAGCCTTTTCTCAAGCCTTCCGGGGGTCTTTGTGAAGTTCCGGATATCCAGGCGGTTGAGCTCTGTTATAAGGCCATTTTGGCAGAGCATGGGCTTGGTATATTTACAGGTATGGCGCCGGCGGGTGCGCACCATAAACCCTGTATCCGCACCAATTTTTTTAAGGCACCTGTTCAGCTCAAAGCCGTCCCCGTCCTCCCCCAGGATACCCACACAAAGGACTTCTGCCCCAAGTGCTCGCAGGTTATTGGCAATGGTGCCCGCCGCTCCGGCATAGACTTTTCTTTTTATGACCTGATATGCGGTCAGGCCGGTTTCTAAGGATACTTGATTGAGTTTTTCGTCAATATACAGGTAGTCATCCAGGCAAAAGTCTCCAAACACCGTGATAATCGGCTGTTTACTATTTCTAAGGGCTTCTTTCAGGCCTTTTATATCCATTTCTAACAAACCTCCATAGCTATGGCGAGCTTGGCAAGGCTGGGCAGAGTATCCCTGTGCAGGCCCCGGATATAGAAACTTTTCCCGCCATCGGCAACAGTTCGAGCAAGTATGGTTTTCCATGGTCGAAAATAGTATTTGGGGTCTGTTTTAGGTGGGGCTTCATTGTACCCGGCCTCCGATACGGGCTGTATATCAAAAACGGCCGTTGTAAAATGTTTTATTTGCTGGCCTTTTTGATGAGCGGCATTCCGTGCCATAGCCAGCGCCTTTAAATAGACCTCCGGCCCCGTTACTTGCGAGCCGAAGTTTAAAAACAGGCCGTTTTCCAGATTCGTAATACTCTGGACATAAATCAGAAAATCGCAGTAGGAGGCCTCACCCAGTGCCGCTCCGCTCACATTGGGATGCTCATGGATGATATCCTGGCCGATTCCTATATGTACCGTGCATGGAACGCCCAGATGATAAGCATTTCCGAGCACGCTGGATTCCTTATATGGAAGGTTGTTTTCCCAGATATACCGGCCTATGGATTCCCCGGCCCCCAGTCCATCCTCTGTCCCCTCTTCGAGGATATGATTGAGAATTCCGGTCTCCTGCCAAAGCCCAAATTGCCCCTCACTGACATATTTTAAAACCGACTCACAGGTCTTTCCGATGAGCGAAAATTCAAAATCGTGAATACTCCCTGCCCCGTTTGTCGCCAGGTGCGTTACCAGGCCTCTTCTCATAAGCTCTATCATACATGCGGAGCATCCCGAACGTATTACATGGGCGCCGTACATAAGCAATATTGCGGCGTTGGCTTTTTTGGCAGCCACCATAGCCCCGGCGACCGACCTTATTTTTTCATTGTCCAAAGAGGCGGGGGAATCATCGACCGGTACCAGCACTTTACAGAGATCTATATCATGGATCCGCTCCCCCAGCGGTTTTAGGATTAACCGGGACGGATCGAACATTTTAAAAGGCATACTTTATTCCTTTCCAAAGATAAATTTCATGAGCCTTTTTGTATTTGAAAAATCGGGGATAATGCAGTCCGCTCCGGCTTTCAGGAGCCGCTCCCGTTTCCACCGGCTGACAGTTGTATCCCGCGCGGCTTCGTTTGTAGCCACCGCAACGGCATAGCCGCCCGCCTGCTTGGTCAGCTCTATCTCGACATACCCGTCGCCAAAGGAAAGAAACCTGCCGTCCCTAAGGGCTTTGCTCTTTAAAAGCTCTTTTAGGACTTGCTCCTTGGAACAAGCTTGACTGTTTTCATCGGTTGCGCCATGAATGGATTCAAAAAAATCCGAGATGCCCAGAAGCTTCGCCTCATCCAGTACGTCCTTCTCATCGGTGCCGCTTGTGAGATAGCATTTTACACCTTTTGCCTGCAATGCTTTCAGCAGCTCCCCGGTGCCCGGAACCAGGTACGGCGTTGGATCCCCTCCTGCCCGGAGCGCTTCTAACCGGTGATGTATGTGATTCATTAGACGCCTTAAATATTCTTTTTTATAGGCCAAAGGATCTCCGGGAATTCCGCCGTATTTTTTGATTTCACCGCAAAGCTCTATGCACTGGAATACGGTCTGTTTGCCGGTAAGTCTGTCCACAAAATTTTTGACAAGATGTTCCGTCTCGGCTCTTTCCGGGGCATGGGGACATTTTAAAATCTCTTCTGTAAAATACCCGTACATGATTTTCTGCCAGCCCTCTCTCAGCAGGCTTACCGTGCCGTCAAAATCAAAGATAGCAAGCGCAGCCCTTTCATTGCCCGGATAATGTACCACCTCTATATCCCAG
>DOHN01000042.1:0-769 GCA_003535195.1 Ruminiclostridium sp. | reverse complement strand
TGAAGATCTTCTATCTGCTCCATGCAGTAGGTAGGGGCCAGGAGGCAATAATGGCAAAGCTCTTTCATTTTTCCTCCGTCGCGCCCGCCAAATCCGATCACCCGAATGCCCATATCCCGGGCTGTTTCACATGCCGCAACGATATTCGGTGAGTTGCCGCTTCCACTGAAGGCCATGAGTAAATCACCCGGCCGCCCCAATGTCCGAAGCTGCACTCGGTAAATGTCATCGTAGGAAAAATCATTGGCAAGGCAGGTTATTACTGCATTGGAATCATTTAAGCATTGGGCGCGGAAACCCTCCCGCCCTTCCAGCCTGCATCCCTTTATAAGATCATTTATGATGTGGCCGGCTGTTGCTGCAGAACCGCCATTTCCTGCCGTAAAGATAATTCCGTCCGAATTTTTGAGGCTTATAATCTCGCAGGCTATGGCGCTGAGCATATTAAAGTCAGTTTTATAAAGGGCATCACTTACTTCCTGTGCGTACTTACCGGGGGCAGGCGAGCCATTATAACATGACATAAATTCCTCCGTATAGAGTCCTCAGTATTTTGCGAATCAAGCTTCTTTAAAAAAACCGCAATAAAGCCTGGATATAAGCGTGCAGAGAGCTTGTATCACAATACTAAGCTATGAATTAAACGAAAAAAAAGAACTTTATAGTTTTCCAAAATAGAAATTTGTATAAGATTTTTAATGAATCCGGCCTTGACCGGACACATAAAAGACTTGGTGCCCCATATGATTTTAAGGGAATAAAACGGGAG
>DOHN01000101.1:6504-7643 GCA_003535195.1 Ruminiclostridium sp. | reverse complement strand
GAATAATCCGGCTCATGATTTATTTTGGCCTCCGAAATGGTATCGTACAGTCCCTGGATATAGATTTCTGCATCGCTGATAAAAGGCATGGCAGAAAAGTTATCATAGGAAAACTTGATTGGGGCCAAAGAGGGCAGCTGGTCCAGCTTACATGTTTCACAAATAGATTTTGCAATGGAAAGCAGATCAATAATGGCGCTATTATAGATGGGATAGCTCCCGATTCTTTTAAGTCTGTTAAAAATCTCATTAATATATTCGGTCAGCTCTTTTCGTCTGTCTTCATCAATAAAGGATGAAAGCTTGGTATAGCTGATACGCACATATTTCCCATTTTGCATGACCATTTCATTATATTGCCCGATTGAATTCAATGTAAAAAAGCAGCTTTTCCGGGCCAGTTCCGCTTCCGCGATCATGTATGTAAACCGTTCAGGTCCGCCGCGGTCGCTGATGCCGATCTGCACGACCACATCAAAGTACTGCTTGATATTTCGGATCAATTGCTTCATATAGTCCAGCACATTGGAAAGATTGGCCTTTATTTTTTCATTGAATTGTACGATGGAAGTAAAATAAAACTGATTTTTATAAAAGGTTGAAACGGTCACAGATTGAGAAAATGCATGCTCTATGATATTTTTCACCGTGTTGGAGAGCATGTCCCTGGAATTGTCGGTCAGCTGGGAGGTTTCACAAAACCCCTTGACCAGTATGTAATTTGCATTCTGAAATAGGTTTTTGGGCGGGGACGATAATGCCGAAGGCAGAAAATCATCGTTGGCCGGTTTGCCAAACAGCTGATCCTTTAAATAGTTCTCCCGGTCAATTTTTAAAGTGGTGATTTCCTCCGCCTCTTCCCTCCCTTTATCACTGAGGGTCTCCAGCAGCTCTATCAGATTGGCTTCATTCATTTCCGATTTTAAAATATACCGGGCAGCACCGAATTTGACAGCCTTCTGGGCAAATGCAAAATCATCATAATTGCTTAGAATAACGACCTTTAAATGCCTTTTCTTTTTCTGGACTTCCTCAATAAGCTTTAAGCCATCCACGAACGGCATCTTAATATCCGTCAATAATATATCGGGATCCAGCCGGTCAAATATTTCCAATGCTTCCTTGCCATTGGCGGCCTC
>DOHN01000101.1:3952-6468 GCA_003535195.1 Ruminiclostridium sp. | reverse complement strand
CCGTCCATAAACGGCATCTTAATATCCGTCAATAATATATCGGGATCCAGCCGGTCAAATATTTCCAATGCTTCCTTGCCATTGGCGGCCTCACCGACAATTTTATATCCATGGGCTTCCCAGTCAATGGTTGTCTTGAGCCCCAGCCGGACAAGAAATTCATCATCAACGATCAAAACCCTTTTCATGGTTTTACCCTCCGCTATAAGGGAATTTTTACTATTATGATCATAATTCATCTTTTTGCATAAAACAAATAAATTTTATTGCCCGAGGCAAATATACCATTAATTTGCTATAATATTCTGTGTATAAGTTTCATTTTCTGTCTTTTAAAAAAGCATTCCTGCATTCCTTTTTCTATCAATACAGAAAGGGGTAATCACAGTGGGTTTTCATTCGATTTCTTTTAGAATCTTCATTGGTATGGCTGTTCTTACTGTTTTTTTATTGACGATTATGTGGGCCTCCAACCAATTTGTCTATTCCGATGAATTGCGCAAGTACGAGGTGGACTATAATGTGCTCGTCACCAATAAAATAAAATCACAGTTTGATTTTACCGCAGATCTTATCCGGAGCTCGGGAAATGCGCTGGGCTCCAAATCAAAAATCGTGGAATTATTGACCAATGAGCCGGAGAAGGATTCCAAGGAGCAAACACAGCTTCGCAATGAAATCAGCAACCTCCTTTTGGGTATCACCGATGTCCAATCTTTTATCAAAGGAATACATATCGTCAGCAAGCGGGGTGATGTTTATTCCAATATTCTCTCCGTGGATGCAAGGCAAACCTATGGTTTTGTTGCGGAGTATTTTGGTAAAATGGACCAGAAAAAAGGGCCCAATGAGTTTTGGACCAAGCTGCACCAGGTGGAATATTATCCGGATACCTTCTTTAATGTGATGTCTTATATTTGCCCGGTCTATAATCTGGATAAAAGGCAGCTTGTGGGTCTGATTGTTCTGGATATCGACTACGACCTGGTCCGCGAAATGTTTACCATCTCTTCGCTGGAGCTGGACGAGAAAGTCATGGTCGTCGATACGGGCGGCAATATTATTTTTAATCACCCATTTTTAAGCTCCTACGAGCCTGTTATTAAACAGTATCCTGAAATACTGACCTCTGAAAATTTGCAATTGAGAGCTTCTGTCTTTGGAAGAGACAGTATTATTGTCACGCAAACCCTTGATATGGCCAATTGGAAAATAGTCAGAATGATCGATACCCTTCCTGTCACCAAAAGCAGCAGAAATATTCTGAGTATATTCAATACCATCACCGTCTTTAGCGCCGTTATTTGTTTTGTATATATTTTTCTTGTCACCCAGTCCATTTCCAGGCCCGTAAAAACCCTGATACAGGCATGCCGGCGCATTGAAAAAGGCGATCGGGGATTTCGGGTATCCTTAAAGATGCACAATGAATTAGGAATTTTAGGCGATACCTTCAATATTATGATGGATCAGCTGCAAAACTATTACCATAAGGAAATGGCCTCTCAAAAGCGCAAATCGGAAATTGAGTTTCAAATACTCCAGGCTCAGATCAATCCGCATTTTTTATATAATACACTGGATTCCATCAAATGGCTGGCCGTCATGCAAAATATGAACAATATCGCAGAAATGTGCAGCGCCCTGATCAATTTGCTAAAGTATAATCTGAGCAATACAAACACCCTGACTACCTTAAAAAGTGAAGCTGAAAATCTCAAGTATTATATCCAGATTCAAAAATTCCGTTATGGGGACACCTTTGAATTTTCAACCTCATTGGATCCCGAAACATTGGATTGTACCATTTTGCGTTTTGTCCTCCAGCCCCTGGTTGAAAACTGTATTATCCACGGTTTTGAAGATATTGAAAGCGATGGGTTCATCAAGGTCATATCTTTTATTGATAACGGAAAGCTCCATGTGGAGGTGGTGGATAACGGCGCGGGGATGGATCTGGCTGTAGTAAACAGCTTAAATGAGGATACTTCCGCAAAAGGCAGGCGTTTTAATACCATTGGTATCAGAAATATCAAGGAAAGGATACAGCTGCAATTCGGAGAGAACTATGGGTTGTATTATGCCAGTGAACCGGGCGTGGGAACCATCGCCGAAATGGTTTTCCCCGTGATTCACTTTGAACCCGGAAACGAGCGGTACGATGATAAGATCAGGCTTTGATCAGCCCGATCTCATCTTTCATTATTGAACAATCTTTCCGCCCCTGTCCTGGTGGGAATCTGATGAGCCATATTCCATCAAATCATTGAATTGTTCGCCTCTGGAGCTGTCATTGATGTTCGAAGAATGAAGCACCTGCTCTTCAGAGGGCCGATTTTTCCTTCTGTCTTCCTTTAGCTCCTGCACAAACGCATCCGATTCCCTGGCGCAGTCAATACACAGCTTGGCATGGGGCAGCAGCTCCAGCCTTTTGGTGTCAATGGCTTTTCCGCAGCTCTCGCATACACCGTAGGTTCCCGTCTTTATTTTTTCCTTAGCCCGTTCGATTTCGTCAA
>DOHN01000101.1:3514-3850 GCA_003535195.1 Ruminiclostridium sp. | reverse complement strand
TTAGCCCGTTCGATTTCGTCAACCTCATTTTCCTGCAGCTTTTTCAAGGCCATCTGATGTTCCACATCAAACAATTCACTGGCTATTTCTGCGGGATGATTATCATAGGTAGACAGCTCGCTGGACCCGTTATTGTCATTCTCCCCAAGGGTCAAATTCTCCATGTCGTCCAGAATCTCCAAATGGTGCTCTTTATGCTGATCCAGAACATGCCTGTAATGCTTCATCTGTTTGTCGTCCATATTATTCAAACCTTTCATAGATGCTTTATTGGTCCTTCATTAATATGGCACAGATGAGCCGTAAAAATTCTTATTGTTTTTCTTTCAGGTCTCC
>DOHN01000101.1:2687-3389 GCA_003535195.1 Ruminiclostridium sp. | reverse complement strand
ATCTTAGTGCGGGCAGGGCTTCCTTTGGATTGCTTGCTGATATAAACTGCCAGCAGAACAATAGTGATTATTTCCAGAACAAAACAGACTAATGTAACATTCCTCAAGAAATCATAGCTGAGCATGGGCAGCCATGCTGCTTTCCTGACGAGGACTTCCGCTCCGTTCTCCCCTGTCTGCAATTCAAACATAGTATACCTGAGCATACTGGCGACACCGTCCACCGTCATGGTGATGCCTGCCGCGAAATAAAAGCGGCGGAGCACTTTCCGAACTTTTTCAGTATTGGAATCAGCAGTGCTTTTGAGCTCATAGATTTTCCCATTGCCCTTAATGGCAAAGAACAGAATATATATGCCAAACAACAGCTGCAGTGTATCTAAGAAATTAGTACCCATATCCTTTTCTCCTCAAAATCGTATAATAGGCTTCTTTATTTATGTTCATTATGTTCGATTTTTAGTCCATATTGGGCCGGCGGGAATATTATAAAAAGTCCAACAGTTCCAGCGGACTGTCAATAACGCCTGCAGGCATCAGTGTTTCCAATTGCTCCTTGTCCCGAAAGCCCCAGCTTACAAGTACACATTGCATTCCCGCATTGTCAGCAGTCTGTTTATCCACTTCCGAATCACCAATATAAAGGGTCTCCCCTTTGCTGCTGTTCAGCTCCTTTAAGGCCTGCAAGACTGTGTCCGGCGC
>DOHN01000101.1:2341-2532 GCA_003535195.1 Ruminiclostridium sp. | reverse complement strand
GGTTTTTTCCGGATATTTTCTTTTTCGCCAATGGCTGTTTCAATATATTCGCTGAAATAAATGTCCCTCAGCGCTCTTACCGCAGCATCGTTTTTGTTTGATACAATGGCCATTTTATAGCCGGATTTTTTAAGCGTTCCCAAAAGCTCAAGGATCCCGCCATAGGGCTTTGTTTTGACCCTGCAATGCTC
>DOHN01000101.1:799-2053 GCA_003535195.1 Ruminiclostridium sp. | reverse complement strand
CCGGGAAACCAAGATAAGTCATCACATAGTTCACGCTGTCAACCAAATCGTCCAAGGTGTTCAATAAAGTCCCATCGAGGTCAAATATAATTGTAGTGTATTTTCCCAATGAATTTCCTCCTGCCAGAATTCAATATTCTTTTAATGATCATATCATATCTTTTATGGAAGTGTCATTTTTTTCTGAAATAAGCCATTTTTCGGTTTTATCTCAGCCACGACGGAATAGGAAAGCTTTTGACATGCTTAAAATTATCAATTTCAACCCTGTTAGAAAAGATGCTTAAAGTAATCTGGTCAACACCGATAGAATTATGTGCTCCCATGTAGGGCTGCATTTCCAGCTTCATTTCAAAGTAAGCAGTTCTATCGCCATTGGGCCTTTTTATGTAGATCACTTTTATGTCCCATGGGTCCACATTGGGAGAATAACCAATATGCTCTATATAATAGTCAGCGACGGCCTGATCTATATAGGGCATCACTGAGGCAATAAGAGCGTCTAAATACATTTCTTCCAGCGAGCCCCCTTTTGGTTTTTGAGGTTCAAAATAGTTCGCCGCCGGGGAATCAAAAACCGGTATGGCTTGAAAACTTACTCTGCAGAAAAGAATTATCAGCCATGCAGATGCAAGAAACAGGCCATAGCGGATCAGCTTCTTCCATTGGATTACGAATACTTTCAAGTCTGCTCCAGGTCAGCTGTTCTTCTAACTTAGCATATGAAAGTTTAGAGTATATCATGATACAAAAAGGTGCGCTGCCCAGCGTATCCCCTTCACTTCAATGGACATTTTTCTATGGCACCATATTTTCAAAAATGTATCTGCCTTTATTTTTTGTAGATTTTCCATACTGGATAGCCTGCACAGGGCAGTGATGGATACAGGCCAGGCACTGGGTACAATTTTTGCCCCACTCCGGCTTTCCGCCCTTTATCGAAATATTCCCCAGCGGGCATTTTTTCTCGCAAAGGCCGCATGAAATACAGCTGCTCTCCACTTCAAAGCCTTTTGGATTACCGGTAAACCGCTTGAATAACGGATTGATCAGATAGGACTTGGCATATGGAAATGGCCCTTTATAAACATCCCAAACCTTTTTCTTTGAGCGGATCGCCTCACAGATTTCCGGAATTTTTGTCTTTGCATTATTTACTTTCCGTCTTGCCAGGTCCGGAGAGTCCAAATCGTACATGAAGATATAATTATTGGGCATGATGACAGACCACGCGCCGTCAAGGGGAAAGTTCCT
>DOHN01000101.1:0-647 GCA_003535195.1 Ruminiclostridium sp. | reverse complement strand
GAAAACCGCCGCAAGGAGAGCCCCGCCTCATCTCCGCAAGTACAGACAGCAAAACGATAAACGTCTTTCTCTGCTTTCAATTTCTTTGCAAACTGAATAACCGGATTCGGCGCGCCCCAGGCATAGACAGGAAAAACAATTCCGATGCGCTCTGCTTTCTCCGGGACAGCTTGCGTACCCGCGCTTTTTATAAGCTCTCCTATATCTATGGCGATATCGTCTGTTCCGGCAGCTATTTGCTTTGCAACCCATGCCGAATTTCCTGTGCCCGAAAAATAGAAGATCATGTTTTCTCCCCCTCCTCTGCAGATAAGGTTTCTTAAAGTGTACCACACTGGATATGTGGTTTTCCTCATAAAATTTCGTACGCGCCGCTCTGATATGTTCTACATCTTTGCGGCTTCTTGTAGGTTTGACCTTTAGCCTGCGGCCTAATGCCCACAGTTCTTAAAACAGCATATGCAGCCGCCAATATTCATCATCTGCGATGTATGTTCGGACAATGGTGGATTTTACAGTCCCGTTGCTGTATGTGACGGTAAATATAAAGTCTACGCTCCTGTCATCCCAGCGTAACATATTCTCATTCCACAGTGATCCGTTAAATTTACTCGCACTTATCTTATTTAATACAGTGCTGTAGCTTG
>DOHN01000017.1:1404-6203 GCA_003535195.1 Ruminiclostridium sp. | reverse complement strand
TTTTTCTAAATTCCGAATTGAAGCTAAAATTTATCTTAAAAAAATACGCTGAATGAACGGAGGTGCTTTAATCCTCTTCATCGTCATAGCTCATCTGGATTTCATCTTCCATGAATTCCCTTTGTTCGCGGATTGCCAGCAGATTTTCCTGTATGGAAAAGACCACCAGAATGAGCTCAAAGGTCACACGAAGAAGGACCTGAAGAATAATGGTGCCGATAAGGCCTACCATGAAGTTGGCCGCAAACATGGCGACAAAACCGACAACGAGCAAAACGATCACAAAAGCTATATAGAGAATTTTCGCCAGGCCTGTGGTCACCATGACCCTGAAATTCAACACATCGTGAAAATAGTCGGAAAAACTTTCATAGCGCTTGGATTTTTTCGGTACAATAAAGAGAAAATAAATCCAGATAGCCGCGATAACAGCTCCGGTCAAAATATAGGGAAAAGATTTTCCCAGAGCATCGGTCACCTTGTTGGCCATTGAAAAAAATCCAAGCTTTAAAATAGTTTCCATTGTTCATCCCCCGTTAATCTTTTCTAAGTCTCTCGGCAAGCTTAACCGCCGAATAAGCATCGTTTGAATAGTGTGCGCCAAAGCTCTCCGCATAGCGCTGATCCAATACTGCACCGCCAACCATCAACATGGCTTCCAGGCCCGCCTCTTTCATGAGAGACATCACCTTGGGCATCTGGCCCATAGTCGTAGTCATAAGTGCTGATAGAGCAATTATATCAGCATTATGCGCCTTGGCCTCCTCTATTATGCGGGCCCCTTCGACATCCTTGCCCAGATCAATGACATCAAAGCCATAGTTTTTAAGCAGCATGGCTACAATATTTTTTCCGATGTCATGGACATCTCCCTTAACCGTTGCTATAACAATCGTTCCCTTGCTCTTGTCCGCGCTTTCCGGATCCTTCACCAAAAAGGGAGCAAGAATGCCCATGGCCTTTTCCATGGCCTCTGCCCCGCGGATCAGCTGGGGCAAAAAATATTTTTTCTGTTCATAGAGTTCTCCCACCTTTTGAATGGCAGGAATCAGGTTCTCATCGATGATTTCCCTGGCCGAGCGGCCCTCGTCTAATGCCCTTAGCGTCAATTCTCCGGCTTTGTCGCCGGCGCCATTAATAATGGCTTCATTTAAGGTGTTATAAATCTTTTCTTCATTGCTGCGCATTTTGGAAGTATGAGCCTCTCCGGAATAAAAGCCTACATAAGAAAGAGCATTTTTGTCCCTGGCTGAAAGTGCATCGGAGGCTCTTACCGCCTGCATCATCTGCTCGTTATTAGGGTTTAAAATAGCAGTCGAAAGGCCCGCCGATATGGCCATGGCTAAAAATGATGAATTGATATACTCCCGGGCGGGAAGGCCGAAGGACACATTGGAAAGGCCCATGGTGGTATTGGCTTTAAATTTATGAGTACACCAGGAAATAACTTTCAAGGTTTCCAGAGCACTTTGGGCGTTGGAAGCCACCGTCATCACAAGGCCGTCTATTAAGATGTCCTCTTTCCCGAAGCCCAGCTTTTTGGCTTCCTTATATACCTTTTTAATGATTTCTATACGTTCTTCAGCGGTTTCCGGCACACCGGCGTCATCCACCGGAAGAAGCACAAACATCGCTCCGTATTTTTTCGCCAGAGGCAGGACTGTTTCTAGTTTTTCTTTCTCACCTGAAATGGAGTTTATAACCGCTCTTCCCGGATAGATTCTCAAAGCCGCCTCCAGCGCACCGACGTTGGACGTATCCAGGAGAACAGGCGCCGATACGGCATTGCAAACCGCATAGACCATACCCGTCAGAGTTTCCTTTTCATCAATTCCCGGAACACCCGCATTGACATCCAAAAGCAGGGCGCCGGCCTCCGCCTGGTCCTGGGCAAGATCGGAAACAGTCTCCATATCACCGTTTTTCAAAGCTTCTTTGAGGGCTTTCTTGCCTGTGGGATTGAGCCTCTCGCCAATGACGGCAAAGGGCAGCGAAGGGTGAATTTCAACCGTCTTCCGGTTAGAGCAGGCAAGGCTGTAAGGTTTTCTTTCTATCTGAACCGGTTTCATTGCTTTGGTAACGTCAATAAGCTTTTCAATATAGTCCGGAGCCGTACCGCAGCAGCCTCCGACGCCATTGGCGCCGGCACTTACAAGGGCTTCCGCATAGGAAGCGAAGTGATCCGCATCCATGTCGAAAACAGTTTTGCCTTTTTCAAGCCTGGGCTTTCCGGCATTGGGCTTTGCAATGAGCGGCACCTTGGCATAGGGCTTCATTTGGGCAATGATATCCACCATTTCGGCAGGCCCGCTGGAACAGTTGCAGCCAACGGCGTCTGCGCCTAAGGACTGCAGGGTCACCAAAGCGCTGACCGGATCGGTCCCCATTAAGGTTCGCTGGCCCTCATAAGTCATGGTGGCCATGACGGGCAGACTGCACAGCTCTTTCATCGCCAAAAGGGCGGCCCGGGCTTCCTGAATATCCATCATGGTCTCAATAACAAAAAGATCCACCCCGCCATCTAAAAGCCCTTTTACCTGCTCCTTGAAGCTGTTAACGGCATCTTCAAAACCGATGCTTCCGAATGGGTAAAGAAGGCTTCCGCAGGAGCCTATATCCCCAGCGACAAGGCCGTTCTCCCCCGCCGCTTCACGGGTCACCCGGGCAAGGGTTTTGTTCAGATCATAAGTTTCGGCAGAAAGCCCATATTCCGAAAGCTTTATGGAATTTGCTCCGAAGGTAAATGTATAAAGAATATCGGATCCCGCATCCCCATACCGCCTTTGGGCCAATTTCACAAGCTCGGCATTACCAGCAGCCCATTTTTCAGGGCAGACCCCCGTCGGCATACCCAGCTTTTGAAGGAGGGTACCCATTGCCCCGTCTAAGATGACTATTCTATTCTCAAAAAGTTTCTGAAAATTTTTCTTTGTCATTATATCCACCATTTTTTAAATTGAGGAACTGCCAATCCCAGCAATAGCCAGAACAGACTTTTCCGGAATAAGCAGGCAGGCTTCATTCATTTTTATCCCGAAGGATTCAGCCCTCATCACTTCATATAATATTTTCTGCTGCTCTATGTCAAAATCACCGTATCCCGGGCTGAACCGCAATTTGGTCAGCATTTTCCCCCTTGAGAGAAGCTGCTGGGATACAACCGCCATCACCATATCCAGAGCGGCATCAGTGATCTCAGAGGCCGCGGCGTCGACCACTACGGCTTCGCTGAGCTTCCCCTCCGCTTGCAGGCTGCGGATAAGCTCCATGATCCTTTCCCCGCCGGTTGCCATCATAATAAGAGCTTCATCGCAATTTTCCAGAAGGCCGGCCAATTTAATTCCCGATAATACCCTGCCGTTTTCTAGAGCCACCCGGTACGGCTTTTCGACCAAAATTCCTGTTATGCTATAGGCCGCCGTTATTTCCAAGGCTCTCTCTGTAGCCGCAAAAAGCCTTTCCATGGCTTTTACGAAATCAGAAGAGAGCTCCGTGCGCTTTTTATCATATCCAAGCCGTGTATAAATTAAGCTTTTATCATAAACCGGCTTTAAATTTTTCATGACTCTGATATTGGTCAACGCATGATTTTTCCTTTCAATGGCATTTTGCTCCATTGCTGCTATCCATTTTATCATAGAAAAACAGCCCTGAAAACGAATTGTTTTAAACTTATTCGATTCGCTCCGCTCCGCAATCCTGCTCCGCTGACACACTTTAATATCACTCACGGCACCAAATGACGAATTGAAGTTTCAATTTGACTATGAAAAAGATAGCCGCCTTTGTTAAAGGCAGCTATCCGAATTTTATCATATTCGCTTTTCTCCGGTACAAAATCCTTACACTGTAACCGGTGAACTGTTGTAACCGTTTTTGAAGATCTCTTCAAACTCTTCGGCATCCAGGCGCTCTTTATCAAGAAGCGCTTTGGCAATATCCTCGAGCTTCTGCTTATTCTCATTGAGAATTTCCTTGGCACGGGCATAGGACTCGTGGATGATCCTCTTTACTTCGATATCAATCTTGGCGGATATCTCCTCGCTGTAATTCCGGGTATGTCCGTAGCTCTTGCCCAGGAAGACCTCGTCGCTCTCATCACCGAAGACCAAATTGGTAAGCTCATCGCTCATGCCGTACTTGGTAATCATGTTACGGGCAATGCTGTTGGCATTCTTTAAGTCACTGGAAGCCCCGGTGCTGATCTCTCCAAGCACCAGTTCCTCGGCAGCCCTGCCGCCCAGGCTTACAATAATTTGCTCAACAAGCTGGGCTTTGGTGGTATATTGGCGATCCTCCTCCGGCTTGAAGGAGGTAAAGCCTCCTGCACGGCCTGAGGGTATGATAGTCACACGATCCACTTTTACAGTGGTCGAAACAACGCGGACCGCAACGGCGTGCCCGGCCTCGTGGTAAGCAGTGAGCTTCTTTTCCTGGTCGCTGATGACACGGCTCTTCTTCTCAGGGCCCATCATGACCTTATAATTGGCTTCCTTGATCTCTGCCATGGTGATGTCCTTACGGTTCTTACGGGCAGCAAGTAAGGCCGCCTCGTTTAAGAGGTTCTCCAAATCAGCTCCAGTAAAGCCCGGAGTGGTTTTTGCTATATCCTTCAAATCCACATCGGAGCCCAGAGGTTTATTTTTGGAATGGACCTGCAGAATGGCTTCGCGGCCCTTGATATCCGGATAGCTTACAACAACCTGCCTGTCAAAACGTCCAGGCCGCATAAGAGCGGGGTCCAGTATATCGGGGCGGTTTGTGGCAGCGAGAATAATAACGCCTTCATTGATGCCGAA
>DOHN01000017.1:1058-1237 GCA_003535195.1 Ruminiclostridium sp. | reverse complement strand
ACCAGAAGCTGATTTAAGGTTTGTTCACGTTCATCATGTCCGCCGCCCAGGCCCGCGCCTCTGTGACGGCCGACTGCGTCAATTTCATCAATAAATATAATACAGGGTGCATTTTTCTTGGCCTGTTCAAAAAGGTCGCGAACACGGGATGCACCGACACCTACAAACATTTCCACAAA
>DOHN01000017.1:665-862 GCA_003535195.1 Ruminiclostridium sp. | reverse complement strand
GTACCGGGAGGGCCCACCAAAAGCACACCCTTCGGAATACGGGCGCCAAGCTCAACATATTTTTTGGGCTCTCTCAGAAATTCAACAATTTCCTCCAGCTCCTCTTTTTCTTCGTCCGCACCGGCTACGTCGGCGAAACGCACCTTCAGCTTCCCGTCGTCATTGGCCATGCGTGCCTTGCTCTTGCCAAAGGACAT
>DOHN01000017.1:0-446 GCA_003535195.1 Ruminiclostridium sp. | reverse complement strand
GGCGCCGTCTGCACTTTCTGGATATCAAAACTGCTTAGCTTCCCGCTTTCATAGGCATCGTCCAATAAACCTATAAAACGATCCTGCGAAAGAAAGCTGACATTATAGCTGTAATCTGGGGAGAAATCCCCCGAGGTTTTATTTAATACAACCTCCGCTTCCAGTGTATGCACCTGTACATGCTTTACATTACCGGCGTCCAGCTCTTTGCGGAAATCGGAGTATTTCATATTGGTTGGATTACTGACATTGCTGTACATCATAATAACAAGGGCCATGATTATAAATATGATGACATAAAAGCTGAAGCCCCGAATATTTTTCAAATAAGTCAACCTCCTATGAAGGCCTTGGGTGAGGTTTTATATTAAGTATACGGCCGACACAAATTATTATATTATGGTAACATACCCATATTAAAAAAACAACAAAAACAACCAATCCGC
>DOHN01000044.1:10415-10562 GCA_003535195.1 Ruminiclostridium sp. | reverse complement strand
ATTTTAAGGGAATAAAACGGGAGAAGTTAAATATGGCTTATAGTATTGCCATTGACACGAACAGGCGCATATTAACACTGTTTAAAGACGGAATTGTATACCGGATTTATCCTGCGGCCATTGGAAAGCCGTCGACTCCCACACCCA
>DOHN01000044.1:7963-10150 GCA_003535195.1 Ruminiclostridium sp. | reverse complement strand
AATGATCCTGGATCCATTGGCAAGAATGTCACCAATGGCAATGTAAGACTGCATAACAAGGATATTTTAGAATTGGACAGCCGGGTGCCCATAGGCACTGAGGTGACGATTTTTTAAATATACTTCAAAAGGTATCTACTATAAACAGGTACTTTGTTTTGGCCAGATTGATATCCACATAATTGGCGCTGCTTCGGATGTTTTTCGAGTCGGTTTCCCCCTTGAATATCCGAATGACGGGAGATTGGGGCAAAAACTTGTTATGGCCCACTACAACCCCCTTATGCCCAGTATTTAAAATAATGCCCGTCCCTATGGGAAACAGATCAATACGCCTTAAGAACCGGTCAGTGATGTTACAATCGAATTGGCTGCCGCTAAGATCGGCTATTTCCTTATAGACCTTGTCAGGAGCCAGTTTTTTTCTGTAAGTCCTGTCGTTGGACATGGCGTCATACGAGTCGGCCAAGGTGACAATTCTGGATAACAGGGGTATGGTGTCGCCGCTTAAGCATCTGTTATATCCGGTGCCGTCATACTTTTCGTGATGGTACAGCGCAATCTGGGCCGCCTCCTCTGCAACGCCCGATTTTATCAGTATCTTATAGCCTATCTCCGTGTGGGATTTGATTTGATCATATTCCTGGTTGGTCAGTGTGGCAGGCTTGTTCAAAACATCCCCCGAAATATAAGCCTTGCCTACATCATGCAAAAGAGCGCCGACGCCCAGATGCCTTAGCTCGGGCTGCTTTAAATTTAAATCAATACCGATTACAAGTGAAATAACACATACATTGACGCAATGCTCGTAGGTGTAATCATCAATTGTCTTCAGCCTTGATAAGGTCAGAATAATCTCCTTGACTGAGAGCAGCTGATCAATGATTTCATCGACGATATTGCTGATTTTGCCCATGTCCAATTGATCCCCGGGCAACATTCTGCTCATGGCCCTTTTTATTAATTGCTTGGCCTGAACACGGGTCCTTTGATAGATAATATCATCGAGATGAGGGGATTCTTCATAAAGCTCCAGAATTCTGGAGGTCTCTGATTCGGGATACACTATAAAAGCCTCGTGTATACCCATCTCAATTAGTCTTCTAACACCCATTTCATGAAGAATCGTACCATTGGGGACAAGCATGACCCCGTCTTCATTAAAAATCGGTTTGGTAACAATAGCTCCTGGAACAATGTTTTTAATTGTAACCTTTTGCACAATACTTCACCAAACAAATAAATTTTTTCTTTTGTATTTTCATTATTTATATCGGAGAAATTAACTAAACCTAATAACTATCATACAACATTTTTTAAAGACATTAAACAAAAAAATCGAAATTTTATGTAATATTATAGAAAAATATTTGTAAAAGTGTTACATCCTTATTATTTTTGCTTCAGATTCAATGTAATATAGATGTTAGAATTAAATACTATAACGGACAGAGCTTTAAGCCGATAATACTTATGAGGGGCTTTTAGGAAATGACAGGCTGGTAAGTCTGCAGAATGTTCCAAGCATCCCTTGATGCATCCGGCAGGCTTAATAGCAAATTAACCTCCCGATTGTTATAATATACGAAACGCACCGCCTTTTAGCGGTGCGTTTTGCTTTATATTTTTTCTTTATCAGGTACCGAGATAGGCGGCTTTTACAGCTTCGTTCTGAATCAGCTCGGAACCGGTTCCTCTAAGGGTAATTCGCCCCGTTTCCATGACATACCCGATATTAGCCGTCTGCAGGGCCAGGTTGGCGTTCTGCTCAATGAGCAGGATGGTAACCCCTTGCCGGTTGATTTCCTTGATAATGTCAAAAATACTGCGCACAAAAAGCGGTGCAAGGCCAAGGGAGGGTTCATCCATCACCATAAGCTTTGGCCGGCTCATGAGTGCCCTGCCCACGGCCAGCATTTGCTGCTCTCCGCCGGAAAGTGTACCCCCGGGCTGCCAGGAACGCTCCTTTAAGCGGGGAAACAGCTCAAATACCCATTGGAGATCCTTGCTTAAGTCGTCCTTACGAAGGTACCCGCCTATTTTTAAATTTTCCAGCACCGTCAGATCGGGGAAGATTTTCCTCCCTTCAGGAACTAAAGTGATTCCCCGGGCTACGATATCTGCCGGGTCCTTGCCCGTGATATCCTCGCCTAAAAATTCGATTCTGCCGCTCCCGGCCTTAACAAT
>DOHN01000044.1:5256-7775 GCA_003535195.1 Ruminiclostridium sp. | reverse complement strand
ACAATACTCTTTTCGGGCACATTAAACGAAATACCTTTGACAGCCTCAATACCGCCGTAATTTACTTTCAGATCCGTGATTTTAAGCATCCTCGGCCACCCCCAGATACGCATCAATAACGCGCTGATTTTTCTGCACCTCGGCCGGCGTGCCATGGGCTATGAGCTTCCCGAAATCCAGGACATATATGCGGTCCGATATTTTCATAACCAGGTCCATATGGTGCTCTATCATCAAAACCGTAAGATCATATTTTTCCTTAATCTGTATAATAAACTCCGCAAGCTCCTGGGTCTCCTGAGGGTTCATGCCCGCTGCGGGCTCATCCAGCATTAATAGCTTTGGTTCCGTCGCCAAGGCTCTGGATATCTCCAGGCGCCGCTGCAGCCCGTATGGCAGACTGCTTGCAAGTTCATCCTTCAGCTTCAGAAGACCCTGCTCCTCTAAAAGAGCCAGGGTTTCCTCCCTCATTCGTCTTTCCTCACGGTAATTTATACGGAAGGTGGCCGAAAAAACATTCTGTTTCGCACGCATATGCTTTGCCACCAACACATTCTCAAATACGGTAAGCTTTTTGAACAGCCGGATGTTTTGGAAAGTTCGCGCGATTCCCCGCTTTGTTATCCGGTCGGGCGTCAGACTTACCACTTTGGGATAGAGGCCGCTGTTCTGGTCTGTATAGAGCTTTTTCATCTTTCCCTGGGGATGGTTGGATACGATGGTTTCTCCATAAAAGCTGACGCACCCGTTTGTGGGCTCGTATACGCCGGTAATGCAGTTGAAAGCTGTGGTTTTTCCCGCACCGTTAGGGCCGATCAACGCAACGATCTCCCCTTCATAAACATCAATGGAAAGATTATTAACAGCAATTACACCGCCGAATTGCATGGTTATGTTTTCCATGTGCAGAACATTCTCTCTCATGCCGCATTCTCCTCCCTCTTCGATCTTGCTGTCCGTTTTTTGAAGAACTGGAGTACGGCGCCGATAGAAAATTCCCTCGTCCCCATAATGCCCCGGTTATAGAATAATACAATAATCATAATAATGACCGAGAAAACAACCTTTCTGAAACCGGACCTTAAAAAAGGTAGCTTGAGGGAACCAATATAGGTTTCCGAATCAAGAAACCGGAGCCACCACTCGCTGCACGCTATAAACAGAAATGACGAGATGCAGCTGCCGGTCACCGAACCCATGCCGCCGATAACAACAATAAGAAGGATCTCATAGGTCATTGCGGACTTGAATGCAGCAGCCTGTACGGTGGTCTGGTACATGGCCAAAAGAGCTCCGCCCACTCCGGCAAAGAAAGAGCTGATATTGAAGGCCATCTGTTTATGCTTTGCCAGGTTAATCCCCATGGCTTCAGCGGCGATATCGTCATCACGAATGGCTTTGAAGGCTCGTCCGTAGGACGAGTTAATAAGAAGCACGATTATTGCGATACAAATCCCGGCTGCGGTAAAGGGAAAAGTAACCGATGAAAAAACAGGAAATTTCCTCAGGAGATTTGAACCGTTTGTAACGGGTCCCAGTGTATCCCACTGGAATATTGCCCGGATGATCTCCGCGAAGCCCAGCGTTGCAATAGCCAGATAATCGCTTTTGAGCCGAAGTACCGGCAGGCCTATAAGGTAAGCAAAAGCTGCGGCCGCCAGACCCGCCATAATCATGGCGACGGGCACCGGAACGGTAAAGTTGATGATGCCGCCGTCAAAGTATTGATATACCGCTTTGCGGGCATCCATCGGAATGGTGAAAATAGCATAGGTATATGCCCCTATGAGCATAAAACCCGCCTGCCCCAGCGAAAACAACCCGGTGAATCCGTTCAACAGGTTCATAGAGACTGCTACCAGCGCATAAATGGCACCCTTTTTCAGCACCACAAAAAGCATGGATGATAACGGAAGCACCTGCTCCAATACAGTAAGCACGACGAATACGGCAGCTACCAGGGCCATGGAAAGAATAATTTCATTTTTCTTAGTCATATCACTCACCTATACCTTTTCTGTAAATTTCTCACCGAAAAGCCCTGTAGGCTTGGCAACAAGAATGGTGATCAGTAAGGCGAAGGTAAAGGCATCCGAGAAGGTTGTCCAACCAAGTCCCTTAATAAGGTTTTCGCAAATACCGATAATAAAGGCTCCCACTACCGCGCCGGGGATGCTGCCGATACCGCCGAATACTGCGGCAACAAACGCTTTCAATCCAGGTATGGAACCGGATAATGGGGTTACTGAGGTGTAGTTTGAAAAATAGAGAAATGAACCGACTGCGGCCAGCAGTGAACCTATGACAAAAGTCATGCCAATGACAGAATTTATTTTTATGCCCATGAGCTGACTTGTCTCAAAATCTCTGGATACCGCCCGCATAGCCATACCTATTTTAGTATGCTTAATAAGCATGACCAATGCTGCCACCAGAATGATGGTAATAAAGGGTGTAATAACAGTGACAATTGTTGTAGTAGCGGTACCAATGGTGATGGAATTACTGATCCAGGGTAT
>DOHN01000044.1:1794-5030 GCA_003535195.1 Ruminiclostridium sp. | reverse complement strand
GCACTGATCATGATGGACATGCGCGGTGCCGAACGCAGCGGTTTATAGGCCACCCGCTCAATTACAAAACCCAGCAGAACGGTCAGCGCGATAACCAGCGGGATGGACTGATACAGCGGCAGGACGGCCGAAAGATAAACCATCATAAAACCCGCCACCATAAAAATATCACCATGGGCAAAATTGATGAGCCTGAGTATTCCATACACCATCGTGTAGCCAATGGATATTAGTGCATACTGGCCGCCGACCGAGATGCCGGCCAGGATGTACGACAGATTGGCGTTTAAGAACTCCATAATGGGACCTCCGTTTTGTGGACTGCCTCAAAAAAAGCTCTGGTTTAAACAAGGCAAAAACTTACTTTTGAGGCAACTGAAATATTTAAGAATTAACCGGAAAAGTAAATTTGGCGGGGACAGGCCCCGCCTTGATTTCTATCATTTGGCGTTAAAACGGCAAATTCTTACTCCACACTCTGGATGGCTATAAATTTCCAGGTAGCATTGCTGTTATCAGTAGCCTTGATATATGCGACGTCACGGATTGCATCGCCGATTTCATCAAAGGCAATATCCCCGGTAACGCCCGGGTACTTAACATTCCATAAGGCTTCATTGATCGCTTTGGAATCAGCCTTGCCGGCAGCTTTAATGGCCTGCACCGCCACCATGTAGGCATCATAGCCCAGTGCCGATACTGCCGCAACAATGTCGTTGCCGCCATTGTTGGCCAGCTTGGTGGGATTGTCATTGAGCCATTTCTTAAAGTTTTTAACGAATTCGGAGCCGGCGGCAGAGTCGTCGCCTTCATCAAAGAAGGTTGTAACAAAAACTTCCACATCAGAACCTTTGGCAGCATCCAGAATAACTGAGCTGTCCCAGGTATCCCCCGCTAAGAGAGGAATATCAACACCCTGAGAAGCAGCCTGCCCGATAATGAGCGCAGCAGCTTCGGTGGAGGTGGGAGCAAAAATGACATCCGCGCCGGAATTTACGGCAGTGGTCAGGTAGGCGGTAAAATCACTGTTGCCTTCCTGGAAGGTTTCTTCAATAACCGTGCCGCCCAGCTTTACAAAGGCTTCTTTGAAATAGTTTCCAAGGCCCACGGAATAATCGTCGCCGAGTTTGGTTAATATGTAAGCTTTTTTAGCATGGAATTCATCCGTTGCGAAATTAGCAAGAACAGTTCCCTGGAAGGGATCCAGAAAGCAAATACGGAAATAATGCGTGTTGCCCTCGGTAACCTGAGGATTGGTGCAGGAAATACCAATTACCGGAATGCCGGCTTTAGCAAACACATCGCTGGCGGCTATGGAGACGCCTGAACCGTAAGATCCAAGAGCCACGGAAACTTTAGCGCTGACCAGTGCAGCGGCAGCTGAGGGTCCCTTGTCGTTGGACGATTCATTATCGACGATTTCCAGCTGTAAATTGTAGGTCTTCCCATCAATTTCTACAGTATTAAGCACTGAATTGGCGTATTCAATGCCTAAGACCTCTTGCTTTCCTCCCGCCCCATTATCACCGGAAGAAGGTTCATAAACACCGATCTTAATAACATTGCCGCTTTTGCTGTTCCCGCAGCCCGCAAACATCGTGAAAGCCAGGCATAGGACCAGAATGATTGCTAAAAATCTCTTCATTTTTATTCCCTCCTATAATGATATAAAATTTTCCTGCTTTGCGTCTCCTTATGACATAAGCATAGTTTGCTGTAATTTTACTCTATTCTGCCAATAATTACAATGAATAATTGCCATTTTTTTATAGCCCGTCTGTATTATTTTATTCATGGCAATATCCATATATGGCAGTAATTCTTTGACATATACAAGAAAACCATCTTCGATTCGTACCGCACGCACTAAAACATTACCTTGTCACTTTTCGCGCCGTTATGCTTTAGCGACAGAGTGATACAAGAAAAGCATCCTTTTCATTGACACTTGGATATTTTTTCCTTTACAATATAATAAGGACATGCAGGAGTTGTATAATTAAACCAGGATAATGGAGGTACTGTGCTATGAAAAAATATAAAATTGCCTTTTTAGGTGCCGGCAATATTGCGAGGGTGATGGCCGCAACAATTAGTCAAATGCCCCAGATTGAGGCCTATGCAGTAGCCGCCAGGGATTTTAGCCGCGCGAAAGCATTTGCTGCGGCCCATGGCTTCCAAAAAGCCTTCGGCTCCTACGAAGAGATGCTGAAAGATCCCCAGATCGACCTGGTTTACATCTCAACACCCCATTCCCATCACTACGAGCATGCCATGCTGTGCCTGGAACACGGCAAGAAAGTTCTATGCGAAAAGGCTTTCACCGCCAATGCCAAACAGGCCCAAAAGCTTTTGACTTACGCCAAAAGCCGGCGATTACTGATTACCGAGGCCATTTGGACAAGGTATATGCCTCTTTCAAAAAAAATCAACCAGCTTATTGACAATGGAATCATTGGAAAGGTCACATTGCTGACAGCTAATCTCGGGTATATGGAAACAAACATCGAAAGAGTCATGAATCCTGACCTGGCCGGCGGCGCCCTCCTTGATATCAGCATATACCCCATTAACTTTGCCTCCATGGTGTTCGGTCCGCAAATCAGCAAGGTCACTTCCACCTGTGTTTTTACAGATACCGGCGTGGATGCCATGGACAGTATAACCCTCTGTTATGAGGATGGAAAAATGGCTGTTCTCAATACCACCATACTGAGCCGGACCAACAGGGAAGGGATTATTTACGGCGATCAGGGATATATGGTTGTAGAAAATATCAATAACCCCGAGCGCGTTCGTATTTTTTCAGCGGACCAGAAAGAAATAGCCGTTTATGAGGCTCCCGAAAAAATAACGGGGTATGAGTACGAGGTGCTTGCGGCTATCGGCGCCATCGAGGAAGGCCGGCTTGAATGCGCTGAAATGCCCCATCACGAAACACTGAGAGTCATGAAATTATTAGATGGCATCCGTGAATCTTGGGGAATAAAATTTCCTTTTGAGTAGATTTGCTGCGATCCAAAAATTTCTAACACGGCCTAAAAATCTTAATATTACATGATCTTCGATTCGTATTTAGTGTCGTGAGTGATATTAAAGTGTGTCAGCGAAGCAGGATGCGGAGCTACCGAGTAAAATCCAGGACGGATATTCTTGAGGGCGTACTTTAATTCACCCTACTGGTGCCGTGAGTGATATTAAAGTGTGTCAGCGGAGCAGGATTGCGGAGCTACCGA
>DOHN01000044.1:1368-1603 GCA_003535195.1 Ruminiclostridium sp. | reverse complement strand
CTACAGGCACCATAATTGATGTTTCAGTGTGTGAACGTAGCAGGATTGCGGAGTGGCGCAAATCGAAGTTACATGATTAAAAAACTGGCCATCAAAGAGAATCTTCACGGTTTGTAGCATCAATGCCGCCGGAGAAGACAATGGTACCCCCATCCTCGCCGATCTTAGCGGCTTTTGCCGGGAGCGTGCCGGAATCGATATAGATTGCGGCGGCCGAAGTGACATCGCCGGGCAG
>DOHN01000044.1:950-1186 GCA_003535195.1 Ruminiclostridium sp. | reverse complement strand
CCGCAGGAATTTGCAGCCATTGTAAAAGTCTTGACGCCTGCCCTGTAGCTCTCGTTTGAAATATGAATGGTTGCCGTTCTATTGGGAACAAGCCCTGTAAGCTTTGTACGGCATAAATAATAAGCCCCGTTTTCCGGTTTGACAAAAGTATAATTAATGGCATTAAACAAGGTGGTTCTATCTGCAATAAAAAAATCGTTCCGGCAGCCCAGGCTCTTTGCGTAAACAACTCCTCG
>DOHN01000044.1:443-811 GCA_003535195.1 Ruminiclostridium sp. | reverse complement strand
AACAACTCCTCCCTCTATAAAAATGCTGCCGCAGGTTATCATGGTGTTCGTATGAATTTGTATGTCTTTGTTGGTACCGAAGGAATCTGTCTGATCCCCTATATACAGGTCTGCCGTACTGCTGATGACACCCGCATTGACTTTACCTCCAAAAATATATACTGTTCCGGGCTCGCCGGCATTAAAGGTTTCTATTGCGCCATCCACCGCCACATTGCCGCCAAAGATAGTAATTTCAAATCTGGCTGACATATCCTGACGGACATGGATGCTGGGATTTTCAACGGATTCCTCTTTATCGTCGTCAGAACCGATGGAAATGGCCGTTTGGCTATGAATCCCGCCGGCTTTTAAACTACCGCTGCGAA
>DOHN01000044.1:0-275 GCA_003535195.1 Ruminiclostridium sp. | reverse complement strand
CTTCATTTTGCCGGAAGTCAAACAGTAAGAGTCACCAAAGCTGTACACTCCTCCGGTGCCGAGGTCCAGGTCACCAAAAAAGAGCTCCGTATGATCAAGTACATAGAGGTTTTGGCCGATGGGCAGGCCATTGCTGCTAATGGGAAAAGATTGGACCGGGAAGGCCGTTTCCATGAACAGTTCCCGCTTTGGATATTTTTGATAAAAATCAGCTTCGTCGATCACTCCGTTATCATTGAGATCTTCGCTGTCCCAAATATTATAGTAGCCTTCAA
>DOHN01000161.1:457-7107 GCA_003535195.1 Ruminiclostridium sp. | reverse complement strand
CTTTATAAACATTCCGCAAATGACTAGAAACTGAGCGGCAAAAAATGCAATAACGGTATTCATCAAAGGTTTTGGCGAACTGGGTTCACCGGCTTCCTCCGCTTCATCTACCACTTCCAGCGTCTCAAGCTTGATAAGTTCGCTCACTCTCTGCCGAAAAGCAACGCTGATCTCGTCTGCTATTGTCTTCGCTCTTGCGCTGCTGGTATCACTTACCTTTATTTCCAGCAATCTTGTATCATTTTTAAGATTTACTGCAATTTTTTTTGCCAATTCCTCCTCGGTTAAATTCTCCAGGTTCAGCCGTCCAATAACTGTTTTTGCGATGGATTTGCTTCTGATAATTTCCCGGCAGTCCTTCAAAAGCTGCTGGCTTACAAGAAAATCATCATATGCAAGCCGGTCAAAATCTTTATTCATTACATACAAGGTTGTGCTGGATTCGTATATCGGTTCCAGAACATATAAATTGATTCCGGCAGTGGCTGCGGCCGCCAGAAAGGGTATTAAAATAGTAATCCATAATCTTGTCATCAGAATATGCAAATATGATTTTATATCCATCCGGTCTCACCTTTTATGCTTTCCTGTTCATATCCAGCTGTTTCTCGCATCAATAGATATTATTAGGGAAATAAGCTGTTGCTCGGATTTCTATTAACATAGTATTCCTCTGTCTCAAATATGTGCTTTATGCCGTGAAGGGTTGTCCCATTGAATTTTCAAACGCAAAAAAAGACCACACCCCGAACTGGGATGTAGTCTTTGTAAGACATATATTCTAAAATTCTTTTGATTTACAGCACTGCACTGCACCTTTTGCAAAGTGTCGGATGGTCGTGGTCGAGGCCAACTGTCTCCGAGTAGGTCCAGCATCGTTCGCACTTTTCCCCTTCGGCCGCACCGACTTCAACTTCCAGCTCCTTATTTGCCCCGGCTTTGATCTCCACCTGGGAGGTAATAAATATCGCAGGAAGAATGTCTGAATTGTTCTGAAGGAACTCCAATAGGTCTCCGGAAGCCTTTAATATAATCTTGGCCTGCAGGGACTGGCCGATGAGCTTTTTGTTTCTGGCCTCTTCCAGTGCCTTTAAAACACTGTCCCTGATTTCAAGGATACGGTTCCACTTTTGTTCCAGCACTTCATTGCTGTATTCGGGCTTAACAGCAGGCCAGTCGTTGAGCATCACACTCTCGGCATTGTCATTGTCTCCATGGGGGAGATATTTCCATATCTCTTCAGCCGTAAAGGCAAGAACCGGGGCCAAAAGCCTTGTCAATGTATCAAGTATGATATACATAGCAGTCTGACCGCCGCGGCGGGCCTTGTCATCAGGCCTGGAAGCATACATTCTGTCTTTTGTCACATCCAGATAGAAATTGCTCATGTCAATCACGCAGAAGTTGTGGATGGAATGTATCATGGTATGAAATTCATACTCCGAATAGGCGTTTTCAATCTTTTCCACCAGCTGGTTAAGCCTCATAAGAGCCCAGTGATCCAGCTCCTCCATCTCGCTGTAGGGCACGCTGTCCTTCTTAGGATCAAAATCATTGATATTTCCAAGGATAAACCTGGCCGTATTCCGGATCTTCCGGTAACTCTCCGAAAGCTGCTTTAATATATCATTGGAAATACGGATATCAACTTTGTAATCGCTTGACGAAACCCAAAGCCTTAATATATCGGCGCCGTACTGGTCGCAGATGTCCATGGGGTCAATGCCGTTGCCCAGGGATTTACTCATCTTGCGGCCATGGCCATCCACCACATAACCATGGCTGAGCACCTGGCGATAGGGAGCTTTTCCCTTTACTGCCGTGGCGGTCAGAAGGGATGACTGGAACCAGCCTCTGTACTGATCGCTGCCTTCCAGATACATATCCACAGGCCATCCCAGCTCAGGGTTTGCCTCAGCCACTGCAACATGGCTTGATCCTGAATCAAACCATACATCCATAATATCGGACTCTTTTCTGAATTCATGGCCGCCGCACTCGCAGGTAAAGCCTTCCGGCAGAATTTCCTCAGCTTCATACTTAAACCATGCATTGGAGCCCTCTTTTTCAAACAGGGCCTGCACAGCTTCTATTGTCTGGTCATTAATAATTTCCTTGCCGCAGCTATTGCAGTAGAAAATCGGAATCGGCAGTCCCCAGATTCTCTGACGTGAAATACACCAGTCGCCCCGGTCCTCCACCATTTTTGAAATGCGTTCCTCGCCCCATTTGGGCGTCCAGCGTACTTCCTTAATGGCCTCCAGTGCCTGTTTCTTGATTTTATCAATGGAGATAAACCATTGCTCGGTCGCCCTGTATATGATGGGCTCCTTGCAGCGCCAGCAATGGGGGTACTGGTGGGTGATATTCTCTTCGGCCAGCAGCATGCCGGACTCTTTCAGTTCCTGCAAAATAGCTTTATTAGCGGCTTTATAATACAGGCCTTCGAATTGTCCCGCTTCTGAGGTCAAATGGCCTTTTCCATCCACGGGAACAACTACGTCGATTTCCGGATATTTTCTGCACACTTCAAAGTCCTCGGCGCCATGGCCCGGAGCTGTGTGTACGCAGCCGGTACCAGCCTCCAGTGTAACATGATCGCCTACAATAACCAGAGAGTCACGGTCCAGGAAGGGGTGCCTGCAAACGGTATATTCCAGATCACTGCCCAGGATTTCACCCAGGACTTTATACTCGCTGATACCGGCTGAATCCATCACATTGCCCGCAAGATCCTTGGCCATGATATAGCGCTCACTGCCGGCTTCCACAACTACATATACAAATTCAGGGTTCAAGGATACGGCCAGGTTGCCGGGCAAAGTCCAGGTTGTGGTTGTCCAAATAACCACATAGAGATTGTCAAGGGTATCCACAATTCCTTTCAGCTTTCCCTTGTCGTCCTTCATGGGGAACTTTACATAGATAGAATTGCCATGGTCTTCCTGGTATTCAATTTCAGCTTCGGCCAGTGCGGTCTCACAGGAAGGACACCAGTATACGGGGCGCAACCCCTTATAGATGCAGCCCAGCTTTGCCATCTGCCCGAAAACTCCTATTTGCTTTGCTTCAAATTTAGGTTCCAGCGTAATATAGGGGTGATCCCAATCCCCCATAACGCCAAGGCGCTTAAAGGATTCCCGCTGAACATCCAGATATTTTCTGGCAATCTCCTCGCAGGCCTGGCGGAATACGACAGGGCCAACCTCATGGCGCTTCAGGCCCTTTTCCTTGATGGCTTTCAGCTCCGTGGGAAGGCCGTGGGTATCCCAGCCCGGAACATAGGGAGCAAAATATCCTTTCATATCGTAATAGCGAATGATGATATCCTTGAGAACCTTATTGAGCGCGGTTCCAAGATGAATACCTCCATTGGCGTAGGGAGGACCGTCATGGAGCACAAATTTTTTACCCTTTAACCTGTTCCGGTCCAACCGTTTTTTATAAAGATCCTTCTCCTGCCATTCAGCAAGCATCTTAGGCTCTTTCTCTGGAAGACCTCCTCGCATGGGGAAATCGGTCTTTGGCAGGTTCAGAGTCTTGCCATAATCGACTGACATAATATCTCATTCCTCTCTTAAAGCTTAAATTTAAAAAT
Source organism: Ruminiclostridium sp. (assembly GCA_003535195.1). Classification (GTDB taxonomy): domain Bacteria; phylum Bacillota; class Clostridia; order DSM-8532; family DSM-8532; genus DTU059. The sequence goes on along the minus strand of DOHN01000161.1, from coordinate 3,509 downwards.
CTATAAAATCAAAGGCTTGTTCAAAAGCACAATAAAGGCCTTTCATCCTGTTATGGGACGAAAGGCCGATTCCGCGTTACCACCCAAATTACAGCTGTAACAGCTGTCACTTGCAAGATATAACGTCCCTTTGACGGCTCACCTTAATGGGGCTGGCAAAAAGCCGGCCTGTTGGGGCTGCTGCTCGCGGATGATCTTCAAACTCACTTATTCCGCAGGCTTCCACCATTTCCTGCTCGCTGATGTAAGGAATAACGCTGAATTCTACTCTTCCGTTCATCACATTTTCGTATATTTTTAATCATTCCCTGAAATTATATGCCTTATAACCTGCCCCTGTCAAGGATGGTTGAGTCACTCAACCGCCGGCAGCATCATATATTCTGTTTTTCTCGCATTTTTTGTCGAGATTCCAATCCGGGCGGGTAAATTCGGCATAATGAGTTCAAAGAGCAGCAGAAGGCTCAAACAAATTTCTGCAGAGTGACAAAAATCCGTTTTTTCCTTGAACTGCCCCCGGCCTGGGTGAGTACGACCCTGCCCATCCCTCTCAAAGAGATGGTTTGGCCCTCCTCTACCGGCTTTGAAACCGTGCAGCATTCTTCAAATTCCAAATAGACTTTTCCGCTCCCAATATATTCCTGAGCCTGAGAACGGGGGATGCCGAAGCCTTCGGCCACCACCGCATCCAATCTTAAAGACGCCACTGTAGCTGTTTTGGTCATGGTCTTTTGGACGGGAATAAGCAATTGCCGAAGCGGTGCCGCAAAGGCCTCGACACTGACGCGGGCGACCTGTCTTAAGTTATTCTCAAGGTAGGAAGCCATATCCGAAAGAACAAGGATCTGTGCGAATCCTTCATGAATCAGGAAATCTCCAACGGTCTCCCGCTTTACGCCCAAATTCATGACCGCTCCCAAATAATCTCTATGGGTCAATTCTTTTGCAAATGAATTCTTTTTATAGTGAACCTGTACCAGAGCAAGCGGGTAGTCAGGCCTGCCTCTTATTGCTGATAGGGTCTCTTCCTCCGATTGACAAGCCATATAGTCAGGAACGAATATTCCCAGCGTCCGTTCCGCTTCCGGATATCCTCCGTCAAAAAAGCTTTGACATCCGAGTTCCCGGAGCAGCTTTCCTGCAATGGATCTCTGATGGGGATCCATGAAATGCGTGTAAACCAAATAGCCTCTGTCGGCCTGATTGGCTTTATCCAGAACCTTTGCCAGGAACAGCCTGTCCTCTTCGTTTTTTGAGTATTTTTCCAGTGCTTCTTTTTGGCGGCTATCCAATGATTAACTCCTTCTAAAGAATAAGAACCCCACCCATCAAAGCGGCAGAGCGATGTTTCAGTGCGTAAGCGGAGCAGGATTGCGGAGCTACCGAATAAAATCCCGGACGGATTTTATTGAGGGCGTACGAAACATCACTCATGGCGCTAAATTAAGCAATCAGAGATCTCGAACGGGAACCTTGTTATTTCGTGACATGAAAGGACGGTTCCTCCCGCGTAAGAAGACCCGTCCCTTTTAAACTTATTCTATACTCTGTCCTTGATCTCCAGAAGCTTCTTCCGGATATCCTCTTCCATGGTTTTAAGCTCCGTCTCGGCCTGTGCCCTTCTGAGCCGGCCATCCTGCTGTATCTTCAAGGTTTCCTCCAGGGTGACGATCAAATCCTCATTGACCTTTTTCAGGGATTCTATATCCACAATCCCCCGCTCATTCTCACGGGCTACATCAATGGAGCTGGTTTTGAGCATTTCAGAATTACGGGTCAGCAAATCATTGGTGGTATTGGTCACATCCCGCTGAAGCTGCAGAGCCGCCTGCTGGCGAAGCATGGTAATCGCAATGGCGATCTGGTTCTTCCAAAGGGGAATGGTATTGGTAATGGAGCTTTGAATCTTCTCCACCAGCGTTTGATCGTTATTCTGAATCAAGCGGATCTGGGGGGCGGTCTGTATAGCGATCATACGGGTCAGCTTAAGATCATGGATCTTCTTCTCAAAACGGGAAATCAGCTCGGCCATATCCTTGACCCTCTGCGCATCCACTGCGTCCCCTGTTTTCGTGGCCTTTTCTTTCAGCTCCGGCAGAACCTTGTCATTGAGGTCCTTTAGCTTTAAAGAACCGGCCATGATATAGATATCCAGCTGCTTCAAATAGTCCAGATTCTTCTCATACATGGAATCCAGGGAGGTAATATCTCTTATCAGCTGAAGCTTGGCGCGGTCCAGCTGATCGATGATCTTTTCAATTTGAATGCTGATTTTGTCATAACGGGAAATAAACTTCTGCGTTTCCCTCTTGATGCCGCCGAACAGCTTGGAAAAGGAAAAGCCCTTTTGCTGGGGATCCAGCCCATCTATATTGACCTCCTGAACTTTACCCAGGAGATCTGTAAGCACCTGCCCCACCTCGCCGCTGTCCTTGGCCCGAATTTGGTCCAGCATCGCATCGGAAAACTTTGTTATATCGCTTTGAGCCAGGCTGCCATATTGTATCACGCTCTGTGAATCGGAAACATTGATCTGAGCCGCTACATCTAAAACTCTTTGTCTTTCCTCAGGCGACATTTCGTTCCATTTGTTTACGTCATAATTTCCAACTGATTTTGCAGGCTCCTGCTTTGGCGCGGTTTGAAGCTGAGTCTCCATGTTCAATACCATACCTTTCCTACATACTAAATATTTCTATTAATAGGTTCCATCCTGGGAACGGTTCGTTTCACTTTTCTCATTCTTTTTGGGGCCGGTCTCCATATTTTTTGAGAGTGTTTCAAATACCTTAATTTCGGTATCCAAATCCAACACGTCATTATTGAGCATTTTCTCTTTTTGCTGAAGGAAGGTCGTACGAATACCCTTTAACGATTTTTCGGTCCTCCCTAAGGTCTCCAGAGCACCTGCAGGCATGGGCCTTACCGTAGCGAGCTCAACATATTTTATAATGATCTTATGGGTAGGCTCCAGGTAATGGCTGATGAACTGCTTTACAATACGAATATCCTTCGGATCCTTTTTCAGCATTTCAAACATAGAATCTGCAAT